>JAXMJH010000048.1:0-7900 GCA_034376725.1 Lysobacteraceae bacterium
TCCTGGCCAGCAACCGGCCGGCCAGCAGCGCCCACAAGGGCGCCGACTGGCTGCGCGAGCGCGACCTGCCCGGACACCTCGAAGGCGAGAACGAGCGCCCGGCCGAAATCGACGTCGAGCACACCGGCCACCTCGAAGGCGAGGCCTCGCCCGAGGCGCTGAGCGCCGGCACCGGCGAGACCGAAGGCAACGTCGAGCGCGACATTGGGGGCAACATCCAGGGCGAGCCACCGGGCGCCCGATCCACGTCTTCGCCCGGACAGCCAGCGGTCCAGCCGACCGACCCCGATGTCGACCGCCAGGCCACCCACGCCCCGCCCGAAGCGCCCGGACAGCACGCAGCGACCGGACAGCCGCAAGCCGAAAGCGCCGACGACCCCGCGCAATCCGATTACGACCCGGTGCTGTCCAAAGCGCTCTCCGTGCTCAAAGCCATGGTCGACCCGCCAGCGCCGGCTGGATGAGTGCGGGCGGGGCGGGTGGGGGGGGGCAGAATTGGCCGCGCGGGATGACGCGCGCCTGATAGCCAGCGCAAGCGACCGGTGATCTCCCGAACACAGCAATTCGCAGGAATCGAGGTTCGCGCGCCGAGAATCCTGACCGGCTCTGCGGAGCGTGGGGTGAGCCAAGTAACCCGCCGCACGGCGGATTCACATCATCCCTGCGATCAAACGCCGATCAGCAAGGATGCGCTATTGGGTGGTATACGTATAGGATTACCCGGCTTCGCGAACATCGCGCTCGACGATCGCAAGCGTCTTGTCGAGCCAGATCAATCCATCATCTGACTATCCATCGGATCGAACAAAATGAAACTCGTGCAGTCCGTTGCGTACATTTACTTTCTGGGTTCGGGGTTCTTTACTTCGTCGGTATTGATTCGCGAATCGATGGCGCTTGAAACGGACGCATTTTCGCTCGCAGCCGTCTCATTGGCATTCGGAATTTCAGTATATTACTTTATTTTCTACTTAAGAACCCGAAAATAAAGCCATTAAGCGAAATATTGCAGGTTATCTGTTCCTGGCGATAATGGGTAAACGCAGATCTTTTCTTCAAGTAAATAACCCTGGATCTTTGATTTTTTCACGGCGTTCCATCGATCTACCATTCCAGTGTCGATCCGGTCTCGCAGAGTCGCATGACAGGCAGGTCAAGAGTTTTCCAGATTTTTGGTTCCGAAAAATTCTGCATTGCCGCTCAGCATGAAAACCTGGGCATGCGTGCCCCGTCGAGGGCGCTTGGCGCGCGGCCAGCCTTGGGTCCACGGATCAGATGGTCGATAATGGCGCGATGAACGAATCCAGCGACGCGGCGCGCGGTTTCCAGTTTCCCGGGCATTTCGAGATTTCCGCCATGGGTGCGGCCGATGGCGGGCTGGAGCGGTTGGTGCCGGATACCCTGGTTGCCGCCGGGCTGTCGGTGGTGCATGAGAGTGTGCGGGTGCGGGCATCCAGCGCCGGGCGCTATGTGTCGGTGCAGGTCAGCTTCCTGGCCGAGAGCCGGGAGCATTACGATGCCGCCCATGCGGCGCTTCGGGCGTTGCCGGAGGTCAAGTGGACGATCTGAGTCGACCGGCGTGCCGGGTGCGTGAGCTGGGCCGGCAACCGTATCAGCCGGTCTGGCGGGCCATGCAGCGTTTCACCGATGAGCGCACCGAGGCCACGGCCGACGAGCTTTGGCTGGTCGAGCACGATCCGGTGTTCACTCTGGGCCAGGCCGGCAAGCCCGAGCATGTGCTGCTGCCGGGCGACATTCCGGTGGTGCAGGTCGATCGGGGCGGGCAGGTCACCTATCACGGGCCGGGTCAGCTGGTGGTCTATCCGCTGCTCGATCTGCGTCGGCTGAAGCTTGGCGTGCGCGAGCTGGTCTGCGGCATCGAGCAGGCGGTGATCGACGTGCTGGCCGACTGGAACATCGAGGCCGTGCGGCGCGCCGGCGCGCCGGGCCTGTACGTGGCCGATGCCAAGGTGATGGCGATCGGGCTTCGGGTCCGCAGGGGTTGCAGCTTCCACGGTCTGGCGCTGAATGTGGCGATGGATCTGGAGCCGTTTCACCGGATCAACCCGTGCGGCTTTCAGGGGCTGCGGGTCACCTCGATGCTAGACTTGGGCGGACCGTCCGGGCTGGCCCCGGTGAAGCCCGCGCTGGTCGAGGCACTGGGCCGGCGGCTGGGGTTTGTTCCGCGCTGGACGCCAGGGCTGCCCGAGCTGGCCGCGCCGACCGTCGCCGCGTGCGGCTGACCACACCACACGACTCCCCCGAAATTCCGCAGGATCGTCATGAGCGAACCCAACAGCAAGACCATTCCGCTGGCCGTAGTCGACCCCGACGGTCCGGCGGTGGGCGTGAAGCAGCTCGGCGAGGACAAGATTTCCCGCAGCCCGGTCGCCTTTGCCGACGCGCCCACGCTGCGCAAACCGAGCTGGATTCGGGTCCGCATCCCGGCCGGCAATGCCGTCGCCCAGCTCAAGTCCAAGCTGCGCGCCAACCGGTTGGTGACGGTGTGCGAGGAGGCCAGTTGCCCGAACATCCACGAGTGCTTCAACCACGGCACCGCCACGTTCATGATTCTCGGCGAGGTCTGCACCCGGCGCTGCTCGTTCTGCGATGTGGCTCACGGCCGGCCCAAGCCGCCCGATGCCGGCGAGCCGGAGAGCCTGGCCGAAACCATCGCCGACATGGGCCTGCGTTATGTCGTCATCACTTCGGTCGACCGCGATGACCTTCGCGACGGCGGCGCGCAGCACTTCGTCGACTGCATTTCCGCCGTGCGGCGACGCTCGCCGGCCACCCGGATCGAGATCCTCACGCCGGATTTTCGCGGCAAGGGGCGCATGGATCGGGCGCTGGAAATCCTCGCCAGCCAGCCGCCCGATGTGTTCAACCACAACCTGGAAACCGTCGAGCCGCTGTATCGCAATGTCCGGCCCGGGGCCGATTACGCCTGGTCGCTCACGCTGCTTGAACGCTTCAAGCAGCAACATTCAACGGTGCCGACCAAGTCGGGAATCATGCTCGGTCTGGGCGAATCGTGGGATCAGGTGGTCGAGGCCTTGAACCATCTGCGCGCGCATCGGGTCGATATGATCACCATCGGCCAGTATCTCCAGCCGACGCCGCACCACCATCCGGTGATGCGTTACTGGACGCCGGAGGAGTTCAAGTCGCTGGAAATCCTGGGTTATCAACTGGGTTTCAGCCATGTCGCCTCCGGCCCGATGGTGCGTTCGTCGTACCACGCCGACCGTATGGCGGCCGAAGCCGGTGTCGCGGCCTGAGGGTTTGCCGGGTTCAGGTTGCGCACAGGCGGCACGGGTTACCAATGGGCTGTAGCGCAATTGCGCGCGATGATGCACGGTAGGCTGGTACCGGGTTCCAGCCGCAGTCTCTTTCGAGGAAGACACATGTTCAACCGCCTGCTCTCCACCGCCCTGCTGGCCCTTTTGCTGACTGTTCCGCTGTCGGCGTTCAGCAAGCCGGACAGCGTCGCGCCGCTCCCCCTGGCGCCCAGCGCCGACCAGGGCCAGACCGCGCGAATGCTGCACGGCCTGCTCAGCAGCAGCCGTTACCACTACAGCCCGCGCCCGCTCGATGACTCGCTCTCGGCCGAGCTGTACAAGCGCTTTCTCGAATCGCTCGACGACCAGCGGCTGTTCTTTCTCGCCTCCGACGTGACCCAGTTCGAGCGCTACCGCTATGCGCTCGACGATGCCATCCGGATGGGCCAGGTACAGCCCGCGTTCGACATGTACAACGTCTACCGGCAGCGCGTGGCCGAACGAGTGGCGCACGTGAATCGACTGCTGAAGGACGGTTTCGAATTCGAATCCGACGACACCTGGCGCTACGACCGCAGCGATCTGGACTGGCCGGCCAGCGAAGCCGAGATGAATGAGGTCTGGCGCCAGTATGTCAAGAACGACTGGCTGCGTCTCAAGCTGGCCGGCCGCAAGCCCGACCAGATCCGCAAGACTCTCGACAAGCGCTACAGCAACCTGGCTCAGCGGATTGGCGAGGTCAAGAGCGAGGATGTCTTCCAGAGCCTGATGAATGCCTACGCCGAGGCGATCGAACCGCACACCGGCTACATGAACCCGCGTACCTCGGAGAATTTCAACATCGCCATGAGCCTGTCGCTGGAGGGAATCGGCGCGGTGCTTCAGCGTCAGGATGAATTCGTTGTGGTGCGCTCGGTGGTGCCCGGCGGGCCGGCGGCGATGTCGGGCAAGGTCAAGCCGGGCGATCGCATCGCGGCGGTGGGCCAGGGCGACAAGGGCGCCATGCAGGATGTGGTCGGCTGGCGCATCGACGATGTGGTCGAGCTGATTCGCGGCCCGAAGGAGAGCGTGGTCAGGCTGGATATCGTGCCCGCCTCCGAAGGCCCGGACGGCGCCTATCAGCGGGTTGCGCTGGTGCGCGAGAAGGTGCGCCTCGAAGAGCAGGCGGCGAAATCCTCGGTGATCGACATCGAGCGCGACGGCGACACTCAGCGCATCGGCCTGATCACCCTGCCCACGTTCTATCAGGATTTCGACGCCCGACGCCGGAACGATGCCGATTACGCCTCCGCGACCCGCGATGTCGCGCGATTGCTGGCCGAGTTTCGCGAGCAGAAGGTCGATGGCGTGGTGGTGGACCTGCGCAACAACGGCGGCGGCTCGCTTAACGAAGCGATCGAACTCACCGGCCTGTTCATCGAGACGGGCCCGGTGGTGCAGGTGCGCGAGGCTGGCGGCCGGGTTTCGGTGGAATCCGATCGCAGCGCCAGCGTGGCCTGGGACGGGCCGCTGGCGGTGCTGGTCAACCGCGCCTCGGCGTCGGCATCGGAGATTTTCGCCGCCGCCATTCAGGACTACGGCCGCGGCCTGATCATCGGCGAGCCGACCTACGGAAAGGGCACGGTGCAGAACCTGATCGATCTCGACCGCTTCCAGCGCAGCGAGACGCCGCGATTCGGCCAGGTCAAACTGACCGTGGCGCAGTTCTTCCGGGTCAACGGCGGCAGCACCCAGCACAAGGGCGTGGTGCCGGACATCGCGTTCCCCATCACCATCGACGCCGAGGATTTCGGCGAATCCAGTTACGACAATGCCTTGCCGTGGACGCAGATTCCGGCCGCCAGTTTCAAGCGCCAGGGCGAATTTGCCGCGCTGGTTCCGCTGCTCCAGGCGCGTCACGCCGAGCGCGTGGCGCACGATCTGGAATTCGGCTGGTGGGCCGAGGATGTCGCCAAGTACCGGGAGCAGCGCAACCGGAAGGAGATTTCCCTCAACGAGGCCGAGCGCCGCGCCGAGCGCGAAGAGCAGGAAGCCCAGCGCAAGCAGCGTGAGGCCGAGCGCATTGCCGCCGGCATCGATATGCCCTCGCTCGATCGGGAAGGCGACGACGGCCTGCAGGCCGGCGAGCGGGATATCGCCGAACTGGCCGCCGAAGAAGATGCCGCCGATGACCGGCCCGACGCATTGGCCCGCGAGTCCGCCGCGATTCTGGCCGACGCCCTGAAGCTGCTGCGCACCGACAATCAGCTTGCCGCCCAGGTCCACGCCAAATCCGATCAGCGCGACGGCTCGTGGGTGAGCCAGGTCGTGGTCGACTGATCGCGCGCCGCCCGATGGCCGCGCTGTGCGGTTTTCGGGTGGCCGGTGGTAGTGGCCTGGGGTTCTGCCGCAGTCAGTCGCCGGGCGCTGTCGCAAGCGGGTCCGGCGGCAGGTTTGGCGGGCGGCAGTCTCCGTCGCTGGCCCCGCCGGCAGTCCACTCGACCAGGGGCTCGCCAAGCCAGCCGAAGCGCATCGCCAGGGTGATGTGATCGTCGTTGGCCAGCTCGATCAGCTCAACCCGCGCATTTCGCGCTGCAAGCCGCCGGGAGGCCTGCACCGGAACGATGTCGTCCTTGACGCCGCGGATCAGCAGCGTACACGCGTTGACCCGCGACAGGGCGTCGCCGACCCCCGGATTACGCAGGTCGAGATCCAGCCGCTCCCCGGCTTCGGCGATCGCCGCATCGATCTGTTCCGGGGTGTAGCGCTGACGGACGAAGGCTGCCCTCGCGCGGCGAGCGAAACCGCTCCGATCGGACTTGACCGATTCGATCATGCCGCCGATCGCCTCGGTCGGGTCGTCGAACGGCGCCAGGGCGATCAGGCCGTCGATTTCGCCGTCCAGCTGCGCCGCTGCGACGATGGCCGCGCTTGCGCCATACGACAGGCCGAGCAGATAGATCGGGCGGGGCAGTTCGCCCTGTGCCCGCAGGTAGCGAATCAGATGGACGATGTCCTGTCCCTCGCGCAGCCCGTAACCGGCCGGCGCGGCCCCGGACAGTCCGTGATTGCGCAGGTCGACCAGCGGCGTGCGATAGCCCAGTGCGGAAAAGCTTGCCGCCCAGGGCAGCATCATGCTGCTTTCGCCGCCCCAGCCGTGCAGCAGCACCATGCTGCCGACTTCTTCAGGAGGTTCGGCGGCCGGCGCGTGTTCGGTGTCGACATGCAGGTTGAAACGGAGGGTGAACCGATTGCCTTCCCTGGTGAAATCGCTGGTCACAGCGAATGGCAGGGGCGGCAGAAGCCAATAAGTCTGGCTGGGCCCGCCTTCGAAGCGGATCTCACGTTCCGGCACCCGCAGCGCCTCGAACACCTGATCCCGGAGCTTCGCGGATTGCGACTGCGGGCGATCCGGCACCACCAGTCGATCCGCCAGGCTACGCACGCCCGAACACGAACTCAGGCCGGCGGCTATGGTGGCCACCATAAACGCGCCGATGATCGGAGCAAAGCGTTTCGCCATGTCTTGTTCAATGCCTTCCGCATGCCCGGTCGACAGACCGCCGGGCGCTGGCCGAGTTCCGACAACCCACGCTCCTGCGCCGCGAAGCCTGATCCGGGTGGCGCGGCCTCCAGCGTTCGCGCGCGACGCCCGGCCCTGCACCGCCGACGACGACAGAAAACCTTCCACATGGTTCCGCCCATCTCCCGAGGATGACGCTGGCGAATGGCCGGGGTGCACCGGCGAATCCACCCGGAATCGGCACGCTTGGTGCGCCAAATGTAGCGAGTGGCCCTCAAAAAGCGGCGAGCCTCGTCCATCAGCCGCAAAGATCGTCCCCCCGCCAGTACCCCGGATACATCCCCTGATCCGCGCTCATATCCGATATGCCCTCTCATCCTGGGGTGTAGCACCAGAGCCTGACGCAGCGCACCGGCCGGGCGCAGCGGATACTTAACTGAAGCGATGGAGTAAAAACGATTGACTCGGGTGGAGCCGAGCGCGACCATTCGGCGCTACGCCCCAGATCAGGGGTCTACTCGGCGTTAGGTGCCATGAAGAGATTCTTGCTACTCACAGCACTTTTAACAGCAGTGCCTTCAGTCGGCGCAGAAACCTGCACTGATCTGCAGAGTGCATTCGGAGAGTATCGGACTGCCGTGTCGCAAGGCACAGATGTCGCCCGCTACTTCAGCCGTCGCTATCTTGAGTATCAAGTTGATGGCTTACTCGCTGATGGAGACGAGGCTGTACTTCACAACGCCAAAGCGGCAAGGAAGCAAGTTGTGATCGCTCCGATCGCGAGACTCGACTATCAATTGACTACTTATTGTTCCGCGACTGAGGGTTCCATGGTGCTCTCTTTCCCAAGAGACAACATTCGTTCGCTGAGTCTTGGCTATATCCTTGAGGGCGGCGCCTGGCGTATTGACGGTCTGGAAATCAATCTCACTCCAGTCGCAGTAGATGGCACCTAACGAATAAGGTTAGATCGTGCAACGAATAAGGTTAGATCGTGCGCAGCCACGATCTGAACCGTTTGTTGGACGAGCCCGGTCGATGGCGCGAGCGGCGCGCTCTGAAAACAAGTTCGTGGGGATTTTCGGGCTGCGGCGGCTGGGTGCGGCGCGGCGGGCGC
>JAXMJH010000049.1:0-25224 GCA_034376725.1 Lysobacteraceae bacterium
CGCCTCGTTGACGCCTGCCAGTGAGCCGCGCCACACGCGATCCGGCCGGAGCACGACGAAAGCCCACTCGGTCGGAATTCGCATGCTTGAGGTTTTGCTCGCCACTCCCTTTCTCACCGCACTTGCGGTTGCGCTGGCCGGTCGCGGCTCGCGTTTGCTGACGGCGTGGATCGCCGGCCTGGCGCCGCTGATCGGCCTGGCCATCCTGGCCTCGATCACCCCGCAGATCATGGCCGGCGAAGTCGTCCGCAGCACCCTGCCGTGGATTCCCGAGGTGGGCCTGGCGCTGAGTCTGCGCATCGACGGCCTGGCCTGGATGTTCGCCGGACTGGTGCTGGGCATCGGCGGACTGATCGTGATGTACGCCCACTATTATCTGGACCGGGCCGACAGCGCGCCGCGCTTCTTCGCCTATCTGATGCTGTTCATGGGCGCCATGCTGGGCATGGTGATCGCCGGCAATCTGCTGCTGCTGGCGGTGTTCTGGGAACTGACCAGCATCAGCTCGTTTCTGCTGATCGGCTATTGGTCGGGCCGCGAGGACGCCCGCGAAGGCGCCAAGATGGCGCTGATGATCACCGGCGCCGGCGGCCTCGCGCTGCTCGGCGGCGTGCTGCTGATCGGCCGCGTGGTTGGCAGCTTTGAACTCGATGTGGTGCTGCAGGCCGGCCCGCAGATCCTGGCCGACCCGCTCTACCCGGCCATCCTCGGTCTGGTGCTGCTGGCGGTGTTCACCAAGAGCGCGCAGTTTCCGTTCCATTTCTGGCTGCCGCACGCGATGGCTGCGCCAACGCCGGTGTCGGCCTATCTGCACTCAGCCACCATGGTCAAGGCCGGCGTGTTTCTGCTGGCGCGCCTGCATCCGGCGCTGGCGGGCAGCGAGCTGTTTTTCTATGTGGTCAGCGGCGTCGGTGCGGTCACCCTGCTGGTCGGCGCCTGGAACGCGATCTTCCAGCACGACCTCAAGGGGCTGCTGGCCTATTCGACGATCTCGCATCTGGGCCTGATCACCCTGCTGTTCGGCTTGTCGACGCCAATGGCGGTGGTCGCCGGCCTGTTTCATATTCTCAATCACGCCACATTCAAGGCGTCGCTGTTCATGGCCGCGGGCATCATCGATCACGAGACCGGCTCGCGCGACATGCGGCGCATGGGCGGCCTGCTGCGGCTGATGCCCTACACCGCGACGCTGGCCATCGTGGCGGCGCTGGCGATGGCCGGCATCCCATTGCTCAACGGATTTCTGTCCAAGGAAATGTTCTTCGCCGAAGCGCTGGACATCCAGGGCCACGCGGCGTTTCGCCTGTTCATTACCGGAACCGCCCTGATGGCCGGCATTCTGGGCGTGGCCTACAGCCTGCGCTTCGTGCACGACACCTTCCTGGGCCGCGGCCCGCGCGCGCTGGAGGAAGAGCCGCATCAGCCGCCGCGCTGGATGCGCATCCCCATCGAGATTCTGGTGCTGCTCTGCCTTGCCGTCGGCGTGCTTCCGGCGCTGACCATCGCTCCAGCCCTGAATATCGCCGCTTTCGGCGTACTGGGCGAACGCCTGCCGGATTACAGCCTGGCGGTCTGGCACGGCCTGAACTGGCCGTTGCTGATGAGCCTGGCGGGCGTGATCGGCGGCGTTGCGCTGTACTTCGGGCTGCGTCGGCTGTTCGACATCCACGGCATCGTTCAGCAGTCGATCGGCCGCCGGGTCTATCGGTGGAAGATCAGGCGTCTGCTCGAGCTGGCCGCCTCGATCAGCGACCGGCTGGACAACGGCAGCCTGCAGCGCTACCTGCTGCTGATCGTGGTGGTTTGCCTGGTGGTGGCGATCTCGCCGTTCGTGTCCGGCCACACCCTCGGCGACTGGCGCAGCGGACAGGCGCTGCCTCCGTTGGGCGCGCTGGTCTGGCTTCTGGGCGTGACGGCGACGCTGGGAACGGTCTGGTTCCGTCGCCAGCGGCTGGTGGCGCTGGTGGTGATCGGCGCGGTCGGACTGGTGGTCAGTCTCACCTTCGTATTGCTTTCGGCGCCGGATCTGGCGCTGACCCAGCTGTTGGTCGAGATGGTCACCATCGCCCTGATGCTGCTGGCGCTCAATTACCTGCCACAGCACGGCCAGCCCGAGCCACGCTGGCGGAAACTGCGCGACGGTGCGCTGGCCGTGGCTGCGGGCACCGGCGTGGCCGCGCTGGTGCATGCCACCATCACCCGGCCCAGTCAGACCATCGCCGACCAGTTGCTGGCGCGCTCGCTGCCCGAGGGCGGCGGCACCAACGTGGTCAATGTCATCCTGGTCGATTTCCGTGGCTTCGACACGCTGGGCGAAATCGTGGTGTTCGGCATCGCCGGACTGGTGGTCCACGCATTGCTGCGCCGGATGGGCCTGAGGCCAGCCGAAACGATGCCTGGCCCGCCACCGCGCATGGTCATTCCCACCCTTGTCGCGCAATTGCTGCTGCCGCTGGCGATCGCGGTGTCGCTGTATTTCTTCGTGCGCGGCCACAACCTGCCGGGCGGTGGATTCATCGGCGGACTAGTGCTTGCGGTACCGCTGCTGCTCCAGTACATCGTGTCCGGCAGCGACTACGTCGAGCAACGATTCGGGGTCAACTACACGGCGGTGATCGGGCTGGGCATCTTTGCGGCACTTTTTACCGGGCTGGGCAGTTTCCTGTTGGGGTATCCATTCATGACCAGCGCTCACAGCCACCCGCACCTGCCGCTGCTCGGTGAGATCCCTCTGGCCAGTGCGATGGCCTTCGACGTGGGCGTGTATCTGGTGGTGTTCGGCAGCGCGCTGCTGATGCTTTCGATGCTCGGCCACGCGCGCGACATCGAGAGTGGCACGGCGATCGACGGAGCCCGGCCATGATGGAGTTTGCGCTGTCCAGCGCGATCGGCGTTCTGGTCGCAGCAGGCGTTTACCTGCTGCTTCGCGCACGAAGCTTCGACATGATTCTCGGACTGACGTTGCTGTCCTACGCCGTCAATCTGCTGATCTTCTCGATGGGCCGGCTGGTGGTCGGCAAGCCGCCGGTGCTCAGCGCCGAGCTCGCGCCCACGCTGGCCAACCATGTCGATCCGCTGCCGCAGGCATTGGTGTTGACCGCGATCGTGATCGCCTTCGCCATGACCGCCGTCCTGCTGGTGGTCGCCATCCGCAGCCGGGCCGACAACGACAGCGATCACGTCGACAGTCGCGAACCGGACGACGGGCGGGAGGATGCGCCGTGAGCCACCTGCCGGTACTGCCGATTCTCATCCCCTTGGCCTTTGCTGCGGCGCTGCTGCTGGTCGAGCGCCACGGCATGGCGGTCCAGCGCTGGCTGGGCTTCCTGGGTGTGGGCGCCATGCTGGTGTCGATCGGGCTGCTGGTTGCTCCGGCGGCCGATGGCGACATAGCGGTCTATCTGCTCGGCAACTGGCCGGCGCATCTGGGTATCGCCCTGGCGGTCGACCGGCTCACGGTGGTGATGCTGGCCGTTACCGGGCTGCTCGCGGTTGCCGCATTGCTCTATGCCAGCAGCGGCTGGGACAAGGCTGCGCCGCATTTCCACGCGTTGTTCCAGTTGCAGCTGGCCGGCCTCAACGGTGCCTTCCTGACCACCGATCTGTTCAACCTGTTCGTGTTCTTCGAAGTGCTGCTGATCGCCTCCTACGGCCTGCTGCTGAGCGGCGGCCGGGGCGGACGGATGGCGGCCGGCCTGCACTATGTCGCCTTCAACGTGACCGCCTCTACCCTGTATCTGGTGGCCATCGGACTGCTGTACGGCATTACCGGCACGCTCAACATGGCCGAGATGGCGCATCGCGTGGCGCTGATGCCGGCCGAGGACATCGGCCTGGTCCGCGCCGCCGGCTTGCTGCTGCTGGTGGTGTTCTGCGCCAAGGCGGCGCTGCTGCCGATGTACTTCTGGCTGCCCGGTACCTACGGGCGGATCAGCGCGCCGGTCGCGGCGCTGTTTGCGGTGATGACCAAGCTGGGCGTCTATGCCGTGCTTCGGATCTACACCCAGGTATTCGGCAGCGATGCCGGCGGGGCCAGCGATCTCGCCTGGGCCTGGCTGCTGCCGGCGGCCGCGATCGGGCTGGTGCTTTCCGCACTGGGTGCCCTGGCGGCCGACTCGCTGCGCCGCCTGTCGGCCTACCTGATCGTCGGTTCGGCTGCGACGCTGTTCATCGCCGTCGCGCTGGCCCAGCCCGATGCCATCGGCGCGGGGCTTTACTATCTGGTGCATTCCACGCTGATCGGGGGTGCGATGTTTCTGATCGCCGATCTGGTGCGCGGGCAGCGCAGCGGGGCCGGCGACAGTCTGCGCCGGCACGACACGCTGGCGCCGACGGCGCTGCTCGGCGGCATGTTCCTGCTTGCCGGCATGAGCGTCGCCGGCCTGCCGCCGCTGTCGGGTTTCATCGGAAAATTCACGCTCATGGCGGCCATCGGATCCGATCAGGCGCTGTGGTTATGGCCGGCGATCCTGATCAGCAGCCTGTTCGTGCTGCTGGCTTTGGCGCGCGCTGGCAGCTGGATTTTTTGGCAGCGGCCGGCCGCAGGTGCTGCCGTCCATGCCCAGCCTTCGCCGATGTCGTGTCGGGAGCTGTCGGCCAGCGCCCTGCTGCTGGCGCTCGGAATCGGGCTCACGGTGGCAGCCGGTCCGGTGCTGCGCTTCACCACGGCGGCCGGGCAACAGCTGACCCAGCCGGCCGAGTACCGTGATGCAGTGCGCTCGGCGGCGCCCATTCCCTCTCCGGCGAAGGCACAAGGCCATGACTGATCGCACTTCGCGTCCGGCCTGGCTGCCCTCACCGGTACTCAGCGTGATGGTCGCCGGCGTCTGGCTGATGCTGGTCAACTCGCTGGCGCCGGCGCATCTGCTGAGCGCGCTGATTCTGGGTCTGATCCTGCCGCTGCCGATGCAGCGGCTGCGCACCACCCGGGCCGGCCTGCGACACCCCGGAAAAATCTTCCGCCTGGCAGTGAAAGTGCTGTGGGACATCGTGCTCTCGAATATCGAGGTGGCCCGGCGCATTCTTGGCCCGGAGTCGGTTCTTCGACCGGACTTCATCTGGATTCCGCTCGACATCCAGAACCCTTACGGCATCGCCACGCTGGCCGGCATCATCACCATGACGCCTGGCACTTTGTCGGCCGAGCTGAGCCCCGACAACCGTTACCTGCTGGTGCACTGTTTCAACCTGGCAAGCGCCGAGGATCAGATCGTGCAGATCAAGCAGCGCTATGAAGCCCCGCTGATGGAGATATTCTCTTGACCGATACCGGCGCGATCGGACCTCTGGTTTCCCTGGCCCTCGATGCGACCATGGTCATGCTCGGGGTGGCGCTGGTCCTGAACGTGTTCCGCCTGCTCCGCGGTCCCACCGTGGCCGATCGCATTCTTTCGCTGGACACCCTGTACATCAACACGGTGGCGATGCTGATCCTGTTCGGTATGCGGTTGAACACGGCGATCTACTTCGAGGCTGCACTGGTGATCGCCATGCTGGGCTTCGTGGGCACGGTGGCCTTGTGCAAATACGTCATGCGTCGGGACATCATCGAATGAGCGGGACGAGTGCCATCGACATCCTGATCGCCGCATTGCTGCTCACCGGCGGATTCTTCTCGCTGGTCGGTTCCATCGGGCTGGCGAAACTGTCGGACTTTCTCAAGCGCCTGCATGGCCCCACCAAGGCCACCACGCTGGGCGTCGGCGGTATCCTGCTGGCATCAATTCTGCACCACAGCCTGCTCGGCGACGGCCTGGGCCTGCGAGAGATCCTGATCACCCTGTTCCTGTTTCTGACTGCTCCGGTCAGCGCCCATGTCATGGCGCGCGCGGCGATGGCCAGCGACCCGGCCGCCAGGCCCCCGGCGGTTCCAGCCGCGCGCGACGACGACTGAAGGTCCGCGCTCAGCCCTGCGGGACGAGCTGCCAAGCCAGAAATCCGAAAAACGCCGAAAGCAGCAGCGCGCCGGCCAGTCCATCGGTCGGTCGGCACAGTCGATCATTACAGGCGAGCAAACCCATAGCCCGATCGAGGCCGGCTGCAGGCAAGATCCGCAGCAAGGGAATTTCCAGCGTGCGTGGGCAGCGTGATTCGATCCTGCACGGCTGACGAGGCAGCGTGGCCCCGGTCGCCGCTTCGGAACCGTTTTTTCGGCGAGCCCGGGTCGCGGCGCCGTCAGCCGGCCTGATACACCTGCCAGGCCAGGAACGCGGCGTAGGCGCAAAGCAGAAGCACGCCACCGGAACGGCTGATTCGCCGGTCGCCAAAGGCCAGCGGATACAGTGCGACCGCGAACAGGAACATCAGCGGGATCTCACGCCAGATCAGCGAAGCCGCAACCGGCAATGGCTCGATGACCGCGGTGGCGCCCAGCACCAGCAGGATGTTGAACAGACAGGAGCCCAGCACGTTGCCCACGGCGATGTCGCTGTCGCCGCGCCAGGCCGCCATGCCGGAGGCGGCCAGTTCGGGCAGCGAAGTGCCGATCGCCACAATGGTCAGGCCGATCACCAGCTCGGTCATGCCCCAGGCGCGGGCCAGCTCGACCGCCGAGCCGACCATCATCTGCGAAGCCGCCAGCAGCAACACGAAGCCCAGCAGGATGCGGAAGATGTCCTGGGTCAAGGGATGCGTGCTGGTGTCGGCCTGCACCAACTCCGCCTCGATCAGCTGCGGCTCGGTCTTGCTGTCGTAGCCGATGACCATCATCAGGCCAATGAAGCCGATCAGCAGCATGGCGCCCTCGATCCAGCCCAGCGTGCCGTTGAAACCGAGCAACCACAGTCCGGCCGAAGCCAGCAGCAGCAGCGGGATTTCCAGCTTGAGCAGCCGGATGTGGATCGCCAGCGGCGTCAGCAGCGCGGCCACGCCCAGAATCAGTCCCACGTTGGCGATGTTGCTGCCAACCACATTGCCGACGGCCAGGTCGAGCCGGCCATTGATCGCGGCGGTCAGGTTGATTGAAAGCTCGGGCAGCGAAGTGCCGAATCCGACCAGGGTCATGCCGATGACCAGACGGCTGACTCCCAGCCGAATGGCCAGTGTGCTGGCCCCTTTCACGAACGACTCGGCACCGTAAACCAGCAGGGCCAATCCGATGGCGAAAATCAGTAGCTGAATCCACATAGCGCCGGACGAAACCCTGGAAGGCCGAGAGGCGCCAATTGTAGCCGGGTCGGCAAGGGCCGGTGTGAGACGGGCTCACCGCCGACCGGGATCGAACTCGCTCCGCAAGCCAGACCAGCAGTCCGGATAGTCGTTCTGCCGCCACTCCACGGCCAGTGCCTGGGCGCAGGGGCGGATCACCGCCCGGCTTTCGAACATGAACGCCATCGTGTCTGTCACCACGTCGGGGCTGGACAAATCGGCGTTGGATGCCTTTTCGAAGGTGGCTGCGTCGGGTCCATGCCCGCTCATGCAGTTGTGCAGCGAACTGCCGCCGGGTGAGAAGCCGTCGGCCTTGGCGTCGTAGGCGCCGTGCACCAGTCCCATGAACTCGCTGGCCACATTGCGATGGAACCAGGGCGGCCGGAAGGTGTGCTGGGCCACCAGCCAACGTGGCGGAAAAATGACGAAATCCAGATTGCTCACGCCCGCGGTGTCGCTGGGCGAGTGGAGCACCAGAAAAATGCTCGGGTCCGGGTGGTCGTAACTGATCGAGCCGATCGTGTTGAACCGGCGCAGATCGTATTTGTACGGCGCGTAGTTGCCGTGCCAGGCCACCACATCGAGCGGCGAATGACCGATCGGGGCGCGCCACAGCCGGCCCTGGAACTTGGTCGACAGCAGGAACTCGCCGTCACGATCTTCATACGCGGCGCACGGGGTCAGAAAGTCCCGTGGGTTGGCCAGGCCATTGCTGCCGATCGGGCCGAGGTCGGGCAGCCTGAGCAGCGCGCCGAAATTTTCGCAGAGGTAACCGCTGGCCGATCCATCGGGAAGCGAGACGACAAAGCGGATGCCGCGCGGAATCACCGCGATCTCCTGCGGTTCGATGTCCAGCGTGCCAAGCTCGGTGGCGATGTGCAGCCGGCCGGCCTGGGGAACGATCAGCATCTCGGCGTCGGCGTTGCAGAAAAACCGGTCGCCCATGTCCCGATTGGCGGCGTAAAGATGGATGCCGATACCGGTGCCGGCGGCCGGGCCGCCGTTGCCGGCCACGGTGAACAGACCCTCGATGAAATCGGTGGCCGATTCGGGCATCGGCATCGGGCTCCAGCGCAGACGCTCGGGCGAAACCGGGTCGGTGTCGAAGTCGTTGTGAAACCAGGCATGCGGCATCGGCTCGAACCGGCCGTGCACCGCTGCCGGCCTTATCCGATACAGCCAGCTGCGCCGGTTCGCGTGGCGGGGCGCGGTGAACGCGGTGCCCGATATCTGCTCGGCGTAAAGGCCATAGGCACAGCGCTGCGGCGAATTCTGCCCGACCGGCAACGCGCCAGGCAGGGCCTCGCTGGCGAACTCGTTGCCGAAACCGGAGTGATAAGACGTGCTCATGGGTGCGGACATCCGGCGTTTGCGGGCATGTGCGATCGGGAGTGGCGCGGGTAAACCTTACAGCACCCCGCGGCGCATCTGGTCGCGTTCGATCGACTCGAACAAGGCCTGGAAATTGCCCTCGCCGAAACCTTCGTTGCCCTTGCGCTGGATGATCTCGAAGAAGATCGGCCCGATGCAGTTCTGAGTGAAGATCTGCAGCAGCAGTTTCTTATGGGTCTCCGGATCGGCGTCGATCAGAATGCGGTTCTTCTTCAGCCGCGCCACGTCCTCGCCGTGGCCGGGAATGCGCTCGTCGATCACTTCGTAATAGGCATTCGGGGTGTCGAGAAACTGCACGCCCTGGGCGCACATCGCCTCGATGGTGGCGTAGATGTCGTCGGTGAAGCAGGCGATGTGCTGGATGCCCTCGCCGTGGTATTCGTCGAGGTACTCGTTGATCTGACTCTTCGGGTCGGAGGATTCGTTGAGCGGGATGCGCACCACGCCATCCGGCGCGGTCATCGCCTTGGACACCAGACCGGTCTTGGCGCCCTTGATGTCGAAGTAGCGGATTTCGCGGAAGTTGAACAGCTTTTCGTAGTAATCCGCCCACTTTTCCATGTTGCCGAAATGCAGGTTATGGGTGAGGTGGTCGATGAAGGTCAGCCCGAAGCCCTTCGGGTGCAGCTCGGCGCCGGGGAGCAGTTCGAAATCGGCGTAGACATCGCCGTCATCGCCGTAGTTGTCGACCAGATACAGCATGGCACCGCCGATGCCGGCCACCACCGGGCGCCGCACGGCGCGGGTGTCCTCGCGCTCTACCCGCTCACCACCGCGCGCCAGCACCTGTTGCTGGACCAGCCCGGCAGGCTTGCCGAATCGCACCGCAAAGCCGCAGGCGCTGGGGCCGTGCTGGGCGGCGAAAGCGGCGGCGAAGCTGTCCAGGTCTTCATTGACCAGAAAGCTCACCGCACCCTGGCGATAGACGGTGATCGCGCGGCTGCGATGGCGCAGCACGGCCGTGAAGCCCATCTGGCGGAACAGCGCGTGCAGCTCCGCAGGCCGGGGCGAGGCGAACTCGACGAACTCGAAGCCATCGATGCCCATCGGGTTTTCGAAGGTCGTCGGTTTCATGCCCAGGTTGGGCGCGGTATCGTGCAAGTGCGGTTGGGCGCTCATGAGCTTTGCTCCTGGAATGCGGTGCGCGGCGAATCGCCGTCGGTAACGGTGTTTTAGTTTCAATTGTAACTACTTTCAAGGTGCAGCGCAGCATGACCGATCACCCCGTTCTGGAACTGGAAAGCTTTCTGCCCTACCGGCTCAGCGTGCTGTCCAACCGGATCAGTCAGACCATCGCCCGCGCCTACAGCGACCGCTTCGGGCTGAGCATCACGCAGTGGCGGGTGATGGCTGTGCTCGGCCGCTACCCCGGCCTGTCGGCCAACGAGCTGACCGAGCGCACCGCGATGGACAAAGTGGCGGTGAGCCGCGCGGTCAACGCACTGATTGCCGAAGGCCTGCTGGAGCGCGCCACCCACGACGACGACCGGCGCAGGTCGGTGCTGCGGCTGTCGGACGCCGGCCACGGCATCTACGATCAGATCGCGCCCCTGGCGCTGAAGTATGAGAAGGCGCTGCTGGAGCGGCTGAGCCGGTCGCAGCGAGCCAGCCTGTTCGAACTGCTGGATCTGCTCGGCGACAGTCAGAGCGATGCGGCGCGGGTGCTCTGACCGCTGCGCAACGGCGAACACCGCCGAAGTCGACAGCTCAGGACCGAAGGCCAGCGCTCGCAGGCTCGACGCGCTGGTAGGCTATGCATCTTTGACGGAGGTGACATGTCTTACGTTCGCTGCCTGCGCGGCATAGCCTCTCGCATCGAGTATCCGGCCGACCGGCCCATGAACCTCGACCCGGCCGATGGCCGGCCGGTCGAAATGCAGCTCGATCTTGAACGTCTGGCCCGCGAACAGCCCAATGCCGGCTGGTACCGCCCGGATCGCCCCGATATGTGGCGGTTCGGCGGCCTGTTGGCCCTGGACGCGAACGACCCCGACGACGCCCGGCACATCGTCGCGCTGGGCGAAGGCCATACGCCGCTGCTGGAGTATCGCGACCACCCGCTGGCGGCCCGCGCCGGGCTGGCGCTGGCAGTCAAGGATGAGGGCAAGGCGCACCCCGGTTTTGGCGCCAACCCGACGCAGAGCTTCAAGGATCGCGGCATGGCCATGGTGGTCGCCCAGGCCCGGCGACTCGGGCTTACGCGCCTGGCCGTGCCGACCCAGGGCAACGCCGGCGACTCGCTGACCCGCTACGCGCTGGCCGGCGGTCTGAACGTCGTCGTCGCCATGCCTGAAGACACCCCGCTCCCCATTCTGGGCAGCGTGGCGGCCGCAGCGCACCGCCATCCGGACCGGGTGATCCTGGAGCTGGCCGGCCCGACCATTCGCGAATCCGGCGCGCTGCTGAAAAGCAAGTACATCCCGGACGGCTGGTTTTCGGTCGCCACCTTTCAGGAACCGGGCTGGCGCATCGAGGGCAAGAAGACCCTGGGGCTGGAACTGGCCGAGCCGGCGCGGGGCGAGACCCGATGGACGCTGCCCGATGCGGTGATCTATCCCACCGGCGGCGGCACCGGCGTGCTGGGCATGTGGAAGGCCTGGCACGAGCTGGAAATGCTCGGCCTGATCGACGGCCGGCGACCGCGCATGTACTGCGTGCAGAGCGAAGTCACCACGCCGCTGGTGCAGGCCTACGAATGCGGCGCCGCCGACACCGAAGCGATGGCACCCACCGGCCCCACCCTGTCTACCGGGCTGAACGTACCCGGCGGTGTCGGGCATTTCCGGGTACTGGAGATCATCCGCGCCAGCGATGGCGCCGCAGTCGCCGTCTCCGAGGCTGAAACCGCCGCCGAACTGTCGCGGGTCTGGCGCGAGAAGCGCTGGTGGATCAGCCCGGAAGGCGCGGCCTGTCTGGCCGCCATCGGTCAGCTGCTGGACCGGCGCATGCTCAAGACCGGCGAGCGCGTGGTCGCAGTCAATACCGGCTCGCTGGAAAAATACCTGCCCAATCTGCGCCATCTGCTCTAGTCCACACGCTCATGCTGCGCCGCAGTGTTGACCTCGCGCCGCGCACGGGGCAAGGTTCGGCGTCCACTGGGAGCCATCGACCGTCATGAATTCGCCCGCACCGACCGCCTATCGCCATCCGTCCGGCATCTACACGCTGTTTTTCCTGGAGATGTGGGAGCGCTTCTCGTACTACGGCATGCGCGCCATCCTGATCCTGTTCATGATCGCCACCGCCGAAGCCGGCGGGCTGGCCTTCGATGTCCAGTACGCCGGCGCGATCTACGGGCTGTACACGGCCGGCGTCTACCTGCTGGCGGTGCCCGGCGGCTGGGTCGCCGATCGCCTGTTGGGTCAGCAAAAGGCAGTCTGGTACGGCGGCATCATCATCGCGGCCGGACACTTCAGCCTGGCGGTACCGCGTATCGAGGCATTCTTCCTCGGCCTGTTCCTGATCGTGGTCGGCACCGGGCTGCTGAAGCCGAACGTGTCGAGCATCGTCGGCGAGCTTTACCCCGAAGGCGGCGCGCGCCGCGACGCTGGTTTTTCGCTGTACTACATGGGCATCAATCTGGGTGCCTTCATCGGACCGCTGGTGGTCGGCTACCTCGGCGAGGGCATCAACTGGCACTACGGCTTTGCCGCCGCCGGCGTCGGCATGGTCGCCGGCCTGATCCAGTACCGCATCCAGCTGCCCAAGCTCGGCACCGCCGGCCTGCTGCCGACCCGCGATACCAGCCTGACCGGCGATGCGGCGGGGCTGCGCAACGAGTGGCGTGGATTCTGGGTTGCGGTGGCGCTGCTGGTTGCGCTGGTGGCGGCAGCGCTGGCCGGGGCGTTCTCGATCGATCCGGTGCGGGTCGCTCAGGCATCCACGGCGGTCATCATCGGCGTGGCGGTGGTGTATTTCGCCTACATCCTGATGTTTGGCGGCATCGATGCCGCCGATCGCAAGCGCATCTGGCTGCTGGCGGTGCTGTTCATTTTCGCGGCGATGTTCTGGTCCGGCTTCGAGCAGGCCGGCAGCTCGCTCAATATCTTCGCCGAGCGCTACACCGACCGGGAGATTTTCGGCTGGACCATGCCCGCGTCATGGCTGCAATCGGTCAACCCGATCTTCATCATCCTGCTGGCACCGGCCTTCGCGGCGCTGTGGATCAACCTCGGCCGGCGCAACCTCAATCCCTCGGTGCCGGTGAAGTTCGGACTGGGCCTGATCCAGCTCGGTCTCGGCTTCGCAGTGATGGCCGGTGCCGCGGTCTTCGCCGCTCAAGGCGAGCAGGTGCTGCCGCTGTGGCTGGTGCTCACCTACCTGCTGCATACCACCGGTGAACTGTGCCTCAGCCCGGTGGGCATGTCGGCGGTCACCAAGCTGGCGCCGCGCAGGTTCCTGGGCCAGATGATGGGCCTGTGGTTCATCTCGGTCGCGCTGGGCAATCTCTTTGCCGGATTGATCGCCGGTCGCTTCGACCACGATTCGCTGCAACAGATGCCGGAGATGTTCTTCAGCGTATTCGTGTGGACCGCCGGACCCGGACTTGTGCTGTTGGTGCTGGCACGCTGGATGCGCAACCTGAGCGGCGGGCGCGACTGAAGCGGCGTCGATTCTATCGTTCCGCGAAACCCGACGGGGCCCTCAGGCCCCGTCGTCGTATCTACCGATTGATCGGCCAACCGATCAGCCGGCCGGGTAGGCGAAGCTGGCGCCGAAGCCCAGCGGGATGCCCAGCGCCCAGAAGCCGAGCAGGAACCCGGTCCAGACCACCAGCAGGGTGACCGAGAACGGCAGCATCAGCGCGATCAGCGTGCCGATGCCGCTGGCTTTGACGTAGCGCTGGCAGAACACCACGATCAGCGGGAAATACGGCAGCAGCGGCGTGATGATATTGGTGCTGGAGTCGCCGACTCGATAGGCCGCCTGGGTCAGATCGGGCGAGACGCCCAACTGCATCAGCATCGGCACCATGATCGCGCCGATCAGCGCCCACTTGGCCGAAGCCGAGCCGACCAGCAGGTTGACGAAGCCCGACAGCAGGACGATGCCGATCAGGGTCAGCGACATGTGCAGGCCCATCGCCTGGAGCGCATTGGCGCCCTTGATCGCCAGCAGCACGCCCAGGTTCGACTGCCCGAAGGCATAGATGAACTGGGCGGCGAAGAACGCCATGACGATGTAATACCCCATGCCGCTCATCGCCTTGCTCATGCCGGCGATGATGTCGCGATGGCCGGTCACGGTCTTCGCGACGTAGCCATAAATGACGCCGGGGATCAGAAAGAACACGAAGATCAGCGCCACGATCGACTGCATCAGCGGCGCGCTGAAAGCCAGCAGGCGGTGAGTGCCGGGCGTCAGTGTTTCCGGCGCCGCGCCCCACGGCGAGGTTTCCGGAATAAGGGTCAGCACGAACAGCACCACCGCGATGGCCGCTCCGGCAGTGGCGGCAAGCAGCCCGCGCTTTTCTACGGGATTGAGCGGACTCATGGTCGGCATCTGGCTGGTGTCGCCATCGACGGCGGTCCTTTGCAGCCGCGGTTCGATGATTCTGTCGGTGAGGAACCAGCCGATCAGAATCACCAGAAGGGTCGACGAGGTGGTGAAGAAGTAATTGTTGAGCGGATTGATCTCGATCGCCGGATCGATCAGGCGCGCCGCTTCCTGGGTCAGGCCGGCCAGCAGCGGATCGAGGCTGGAGGGCACGATGAAGGTGGCCGAGAAGCCGCCGGAAACGCCCGCGAAGGCGGCGGCGATGCCGGCCAGCGGATGCCGCCCGGCGGCATAGAAGATCACCGCGCCGAGCGGAATCACCAGCACGTAGCCGGCGTCGACCGCGACATGACTGAGCACGCCGACGCCGATCAGCGCCGGGGTCAGCAGCTGTTTCGGGGTGACCGAAAGAATCGCGCGCAGGCCGGAATTGATCAGTCCGGTGTGTTCGGCCACGCCCAGGCCGAGCATGGCCACCAGCACCACGCCCAGCGGCGCGAAGTTGACGAAGGTACGCACCATGCTGGCCATGAACTGGGTGAGGCTGCCGCCTTCCAGCAGACTGAGCACCTGCACCGGATTGCCGCTGCGCGGGTCGATCTCTGAGAACTGCACGTTTGCCAGCAGGGCCGAAACCAACCACACCACCAACATCAGAATGAAGAACAGGAGGGCCGGATCGGGCAACTTGTTGCCGACCCGTTCGATGGCATCCAGCGCGCGGGTCACCCACGTGCTGGGTACCGGCGTTGCGTGAGTTTGTTCGGTCATGCTCGATCCTCGGTCCGGGGTACGTTCGGCGCGCCGTCGGTGGCCGCCAAGCGGCATCATAGTCCAGGAGGCTGCCGGACTTTGGTCGGCCGGGCCATAAATCGGTCTGCGCGACTCCTGTTTCAGCGATTGCCGTTATCGCCGAAGTCATGTTCGACAGGATGTCAGCCTGACGGGATATTGCGGCCGTACAGTCGGGCGAGCGGCGCAGCGGACAGGCCGTGCAGCAGGATGGAGAGGGCCACCGTCAGCATCACGCAGGCGTGGATCGCCGCCCGCTCGGGCACTGGATAACTGTCGAGTATGAGCAGTGCGAACAGGATCGAGGCGAGGCCGCGCGGTCCGAACCAGCCCATGAACAAGCCGGTTCGCAAGTCGGTTCCACTGCCGATCAGCGACAGCTGGATCGAAATGACGCGCACCACGAACAGACTGGCCACGGCATAGATCGCCACCGGTACCGTGATGCTGTCGAGCGCCTCGGGAAGCAAGGTGGCGCCGAACAGGAGAAAGGTGAAAAGGGTCAGAAGCTGACCCTCCTCCTCCATGAACTCCAGCAGCTTTCCGCACCGGTGGCGCACGGTGCAGCCGAGCACGACACCGCCTGTGAAGGCAGCGAGGAATCCGTTGCCGCCAAGACTCTCGGCCCCAGCGAAGGCGAGCATGGCAAGCGCCAGCATGGCAATGCCTTCGAAATTCTCGGTGACCCGGCCGGCCGCGATGGCGCGGTCGATCAGGCTTCCGCCAGCCCATGAGACAACAGCGCCAATCAGCGGGCCAAGCACCACCTGGCTGGCGGCAAAGGCGGCAAGGTCGCCACCATTCGCCAGCCCCTCCGCCTTGGCACCGGCCCAGATCGCGAAAACCATCACTGCGGGCAGGGCGAGGCCGTCGTTGAGGCCGCTTTCCGCAGTCATCACCTGGCGGGTTTCTTCCGGCACATCAGGGCTGGTGATCACCGCCTGTCCAAGCGCCGCATCGGTCGGCGCGAGGATCGCCGCCAGCAGAAACATGGCTGGCACGGTGATCGCCGGGAACAGCAAGGCGGCAAGACCGGCACCGAGCAGGATCGCCAGCGGAAGGCCGATCAGCAGCATCCGCAAGGCAATCGCCCGCTCGCGCGCAAGTTGGCGCACATCGAGGCGCGCCGCGTCGCTGAACAACAGCATGACGAGCGTGAATTCGGCGAACAGGTGGATGACCCCGTGTCCGGGTTCGAAGGCGATGATCCCGAGTCCGCCATCGCCGGTCAGAAATCCGAAAGCGGCAAAGGCGAGCGGCGGGGTGATGATGCCGGAATTCAGACGCTTCGAGAGGAGGCCGTAGGTCAGGATACTGCCGGCGAGGATGGCCAGTTCAGCAGAACTCATCGCGGTCACCGATGCAGGGTGGGAGCGTGCAATCCTGGCCCATGTACGCGTTGGTGGGAAGGCCTCTGCGATCGCGAGAGGCCGTCGGGAATGCGTCGACTGAGCCGACTCGCTGCCGGCCAGTGACTGCGGCGGCGTTGCCGTGCGGTCACAGCGACTGTGGGTTCCACGGAGTCGTTGGGCCGCCAGCATGCGGGCACAAACCTCGGGGACTCCTGCGCCGAGGCGATTCGAACATCACCCCGCACTCGAGCCCAACCCGGCCGCGCGGCAGGTCGAACCGGAGTCAGATCTCCGTGCGCACGTCGAGCAGTTCGGGGAAAAACGTCAGCTCCAGCGCCTTCTTGAGAAAGCCCACTCCCGAGGAGCCGCCGGTGCCGCGCCGGTAGCCGATGATCCGCTCGACCGTCTTCATGTGCCGAAACCGCCAGAGCTGAAAACTCTGCTCGACATCGACCAGCAATTCGCACAGGTGGTAGGCGTCCCAGTGCGCGTCCGGATCGCGGTAGATCGCCGCCAGCACCGGCACCAGCGCCGGGCAACGGACATGCGGCTGGCGCCAGTCGCGCGTGATGCAGGACTCCGGAACCGGGTGACCCGTGCGGCTCAGATGCAGCAGGAACTCGTCGTACAGGCTGGGCGCTTCCAGGGCGGAAGTCAGCGCCTCGGTGGCGGCGGCATCGTGCTTGAACACGCCGAGCATCGACTCGTTCTTGTTGCCCAGCATGAACTCCACAAGCCGATATTGCAGCGACTGGAAACCGGAGGCCTCGGCCAGCGCCGGACGAAAGCTCAGGTATTCGCTGGGCGTGAGCGTATCGAGCACGGCCCATTGCTCGGCCAGTTGCCGCTGCACCTGCTTGATCCGCGCCAGGTGCTTCTGCATGGTCGCCAGATCGTCGGCGCGCAGGCAGGCCATGGCGGCATGCAGTTCGTGGATGATCAGCTTCAACCACAGCTCGGCGACCTGATGCTGGATGACGAACAGCATTTCGTCATGCTGTGGCGGGTCGCTGAGCGGCCTCTGAGCGGACAGCAGGGTATCCAGACACAGATAGCCGCCATAGCTGAGCCGGTCGCGCAGATCGGTGGTGATTTCGCGCTCCAGCGGGCGCAGATTGTCTTCCTGGCTCATTCCTGACTCCGAAGTGCGGGGGAGAGGGCGCGTCGCATCGCCGCGTCATCGAACGCCCGGCCGGAAGCCGGCCGGACAGCATCTGCGGCAATTGTCATCGCCTTGACCCGAAAAGCCGGCTACTATCGGCCGTTCTTAGTGTGACAGACTCATCACTTCGGCCTGCCGGTCACCAGGGAAAGCTGCCCGGACCGCATCCCGATCGTCTTGGATATCAGGGGAATACCATGGGAATCGTATCGGTTTTTGCGCGTGGCGCGATGCTTCTGCTGCTGGCGGCGGTTCTGCCGGCCCAGGCGCAAGTTGTGGTCAGTCAGGTTTATGGCGGTGGCGGCAATTCCGGCGCGCCGATCCGCAGCGACTTCATCGAATTGTTCAATAGTGGCGACGCCCCGGTCAGCGTCGACGGCTGGTCGGTCCAGTACGCCTCGGCGACCGGCACCAGCTGGGCGCGCACCGACCTGGCGGGCAGCATCGCCCCGGGCGGCTACTACCTGGTCAAACAGGCCGATGGTGCCAACACCGCCGCCCCGGCCCTGCCGACGCCCGATGCCACCGGCACCATTGCGATGGCATCGACCAATGGCAAGGTCGCCCTGGTTTCCAGCACCACCTCGCTTACAGGCGCCTGCCCGCTCGGTGCGGATGCCACGATCGTCGACTTCGTCGGCTTCGGCGCTACCGCCAGCTGCTTCGAGGGCAGCGGCCCGACCCCGACCCTGAGCAACACCCTGGCCGCGCTGCGCGCCGCCGACGGCTGCACCGACAGCGACGACAACAGCGCCGATTTCGCCACCGGCAGCCCGGCACCGCGAAACAGCGCCTCGCCGAGCACCGACTGCGGCGGCGGTGGCGGCAACGACCCCACTGCCCCAAGCGCTAGCGGCAGCGCCAATCCGGCCTCGGCCGAGGTCGGCACCAATGTGCTGTTCACCGTCGATGTCACCCCAGGCAGCAATCCGGAAAGCACCGGCCTGACCGTCACCGGCGATTTCACCGCCATCGGCGGCGGCAATGCGGTCGCCTTCAGCGCGGCACCGGGCAGCACCAGCTTCACCGCCAGCGTCAGCATCGGCGCTGGCACCACGGTTGGCGACAAGATTCTGCCGATCAGCATTGCTGACGCCGAAAGCCGCACCGGCAACACCCAGATTCTGCTCACCGTCGCCAGCAGCGGCGGTGGTGGCGATCCGACTGGCGTGGTCATCAGCCAGGTCTACGGCGGCGGCGGCAACTCCGGCGCCACCCTGCGCAACGATTTCATCGAGCTGTTCAACCCCGGCAGCACGGCGATTTCGCTGGATGGGGCGTCGGTGCAGTACACCTCCGCGACCGGAACTACCTGGCAGGTCACCGCGCTGTCCGGCAGCATCCCGGCCCAGGGCTACTTCCTGGTCCAGCAGGCGGCAGGCACCGGCGGCAGTGAGGATCTGCCCACACCCGATGCGACCGGCACCATCGCCATGTCCGGCACCAACGGCAAGGTCGCCCTGGTTGGCTCGACCACTGCCCTGTCGGGCGCCTGCCCGCTCGGCGGAGCCGCCACCATCGCAGACTTCGTCGGTTATGGCAGCGCAAATTGCTTCGAGGGCAGCGGCGCCACGTCGGCACTGAGCAACACCACCGCCGCGCTCCGCCTGGGCGACGGTTGCACCGATACCAATGTCAACTCGGCCGACTTCATCACCGCCCCCCCGACGCCGCGCAACAGCGCCTCGGCCAGCAAGGACTGCGACGCTCCGCCGCCGCCGGTGGTCGTGGTGCCGATCTCGTCGGTCCAGGGCACCGGCAACATTTCACCGGTGCTCGGCGAGGTGGTCACCGTCGAGGGCGTCGTCACCGCCCGCAAGTCGAACGGCTACTTCGTGCAGACCCCGGATGCCGAGGTCGATGCCGACCCGTCCACTTCGGAAGGCCTGTTCGTGTTCACCACCAGCGCCGGCGTCCCGGCGGCGGCGCAGATCGGCAATCGCGTGCAGGTCACCGGCACCGTGGCGGAATTCACCCCGGCCTCGGCGCCCAACCAGTTGTCGCTTGGCCAGCTCACCTTCGCCACCACCACGCTGATCGACACCGGCAATCCGCTGCCGGCGCCTGTGCTGCTGGGCGTGGCCGAGCTGGACCCGGCCAACCCGGTCGATTTCCTGGAGCGTTATGAAGGCATGCGCGTGGCGGTGGCCGAACTGACCGTCGCCGGACCTTCGTTGGCCAACATCAACGAAACCCAGGCTACGGCGACCGGCAGTGGCGTGTTCTACGGCGTGCCGGCCGGTATTCCGCGCCCGCTGCGCGAAACCGGCGTGGGCGTGCTCGACGTGACGCCGTTCCCCAACGGTGTCACGCCGCCGATCTACGACACCAACCCGGAGCTGCTGCGCATCGACAGCCGCGGCGCGGGCGGCACCGCCATCGATGTCGATGTCGGCGCAACCGTGAGCGGACTGGTCGGCGTGCTGGATTACGGCTTTGCCGCCTACTCGATCCTGCCCGACCCGACCTCTTCGCCGACGGTCAGCGGTGGCACGCCGCCACGCCCGGCGCGCGCGGCCAACGACGATGAAATCACCATCGCCAGCTTCAACGTCCAGCGATTGTTCGACGATGATTCCGGCAACAACATCGGCGGATCGCCGACCCTGACCACAGCCGCATATCAGGCGCGCCTGGTCAAGACCGCCAACGCGCTGTGCGCCTTCCTCGGCACGCCAGACATCCTCGGCATCGTCGAAATCGAGGGTATCGACGCGCTGACCGATCTGGCCAACGCGGTCAACAGCAACCTGCCCGGCACCTGCGCCAACGATCCGAACTACGTCG
This sequence comes from Lysobacteraceae bacterium, assembly GCA_034376725.1. Classification (GTDB taxonomy): domain Bacteria; phylum Pseudomonadota; class Gammaproteobacteria; order Xanthomonadales; family Xanthomonadaceae; genus UBA11164. The sequence continues at coordinate 20,128 of JAXMJH010000049.1, forward strand.
CCTTCCTGGAAGAGGGCAACGACGTCGGCGGCATCGATGTCGGCTTCCTGGTGGCGACCGCTCCAGTGGCCACCGGCTTGCCGCGGGTGACTGTGGTCGAGGTGGTCCAGGAAGGCAAGGACGCGCTTCAGATCAACCCCAACGGGTCGACTTCGCTGCTCAACGACCGCCCGCCGCTGCGGCTGAACGCGCTGGTGAATGGCGACAACGGCGACGCGCTGCCGCTGACCGTCATCGCCAACCATTTGCGTTCGCTCAATGGCATCAACGATGTCGGCAGCGGCAGCAACGGCTGGCCGACCACCGGCGACCGGATTCGCGACAAGCGCATCAAACAGGCGCAATTCCTCGCCGAGCTGGTGCAGGCCCGGCAGGCCGCCGATCCGGACGAGGCGATCGTGCTGCTCGGCGATTTCAATGCCTTCGAGTTCAGCGACGGCTACGCCGACGTCATGGGCATTGCCACCGGCCTCCCGGCCCCGGCCGACAGCGTGGTGGCGCACGGCGACAGCCCGCTCGACCCGGCGCTGCTCAATCTGACCCTGATCAAGCCGACGGCCGAGCGCTATTCGTTCGTATTCGACGGCAGCGCGCAGACCCTGGATCACATCGTGGTCAATGGTGCCGCAATGGCTGCGGTCGGTTCGATCGATGTCGACCACGCGCGGATCAACGCCGACTTCCGCGGCTCTGACTTCGGCAACTTCGCCGTGCCCACCCGCGTTTCGGATCATGACCCGGTGATCGCCTACCTGTCGGTGCCGGGTTTCCTCGACGCCGATCTGGCACTTAGCATCGAATCATCGCCGCTGCCGGTGCTGTCGGGTAACGATGCCGTGTTCAATGTGGTGATCGCCAACGCCGGCCCGTCCAGTGCGGCTTCGCCGACAGTGACCATCGCTGTGTCGGCGGCCGCCGAAGCCATCTCGCTGGCTCCGGAAGCCGGCTGGAACTGCCTGGTCTCGCCGGTCGGGGCCTCCAGCAGCCAGGTCGCCTGTTCGGCAGCCGAACTGGTCGATCAGGACAGCGCGCGAATCGGGCTGCGGGTCCGCACCACGCGCGTCGCGGCAATTCAGTTCCTGACCGTTTCTGCCACGGCAGCCACGGCCAGCAATGACCCGGTATCGGCCAATGACGGCGACCAGGCCGCCGTCCGAGTGGTTGGAAAGCCACAGTAAGTCGGCAAACCGGGCGCCCTCGGGCGCCCGGTTCACCCGAAATGCGGCGCTGCGCCTTGCCTTGCAGCGCCGCAGACTGGTATCAAGTCAGGTCTACCCGGCCTGACCAGTGATATGACAACAGTCGCCAGCTTCACGATCGACTACCGGCAGTACCTCTCCGAGGACGGCACACCGCTGACCGACGACCTGCCCGCATTCGCGCGCGGCGCGGATGCGATCGGCGCAACCCTGGTGCCGCTGTACAAATCCATGCTGCGGCTGCGCGCCTTCGATGCCAAGGCGGTGGCGCTCCAGCGCACCGGCAAGCTGGGCACCTACGCCTCCTGTCTGGGCCACGAGGCCGCGCAGGTCGGCATCGGCGCCGCCATGCGCCCGGAAGACGTGCTGGCACCCAGCTACCGCGAGTACGGCGCGCAGATCTACCGCGGCGTCAAGCCGCGCGAGATTCTCATGTACTGGGGCGGCGACGAGCGCGGCAACGATTTTTCCGGCCCCAAGCACGATTATCCCTGGTGCGTGCCGATCGCCACCCAGTGTCTGCATGCCGCCGGCGCGGCGCTGGCCTTCAAGCTGCGCGGCGAAAAACGGGTCGCGGTCGCCTGCGTCGGCGATGGTGGCTCGTCGAAGACCGACACCTACGCCGCGATCAACTCGGCCGGCGCCTACGCCCTGCCGTTCGTGCAGTGCATCATCAACAACCAATGGGCGATCTCGGTGCCGCGCTCGGCCCAGACCGGCGCCCAGACCCTCGCCCAGAAAGGCCTGGCCGGCGGACTGCACTGCCAGCAGGTGGACGGCAACGACCTGATCGCCGTGCTGGCAGTGATGACCGAAGCGGTCGAGCGGGCCCGGGCCGGCGACGGTGGCAGTGTGATCGAGCTGATCACCTATCGGCTTTCCGACCACACCACGGCCGACGATGCGCGCCGCTATCGCAACGACGCCGAGGTCAAGGCCGCCTGGCTGCGCGAGCCGATGCCGCGCATCAAGGCGTTTCTGATCGCCAATGGCGTGTGGAGCGAGGCCGAGGAGGCCGACTGGCTTGAGCAGAGCCGGGCCTACGTCGAAGCCGAGGTGGACGCCTATCTGGCCAGCAGCAACCAGCCGCTGGAGTCGATGTTCGATTTCGTCTACGGCGATATGCCGGAGGATCTGGCGCGCCAGAAGGCCGCCGCCATGGCCTGGGAGCGTCGCGATGCCTGAGCCACTACCCGGCCCGTCCAGTGCATGCCACGCGCCGCCGAATGATCGACACAGGAGGTCCGAATCTTGCCCGCAATCACCTTGATCGAAGCCGTCACCCAGGCGCTGGCCTGGGAAATGGAGCACGACCCGCGCGTTCTGGTGCTGGGCGAGGATGTCGGCGTCAACGGCGGCGTGTTTCGGGCGACCGCCGGCCTGCGGCAGCGGTTCGGCGAGGACCGGGTGTTCGACACCCCGCTGGATGAAACCACGATTGCCGGCCTGACCGTCGGCCTGGCCAGCCAGGGCATGCTGCCGGTGGCCGAAGTGCAGTTCGATGGCTTCGTCTACCCGATGCTCGACCACATCATCAGCCACGCCGCGCGCTTTCGCTTCCGCACCCGGGGCCGGTTGACCTGCCCGATGGTGCTGCGGGTGCCCTGGGGCGGCGGCATCCGGGCGCCGGAGCATCACTCCGAGGCCAATGAGGCGATGTTCACCAATGTGCCCGGCCTGCGCGTAGTGCTGGCCAGCTCGCCGGCCCGTGCATACGGCCTGCTGCTGGCGGCGATCCGCGACCCGGACCCGGTGATCTACATGGAGCCGAAACGGATCTACCGGCAATACAAGGAAGACGTACCGGACGACGGCGAAGCGCTGCCGCTGGATGTCTGCTTCGTGCTGCGCGACGGCAGCGACGTGACGCTGGTGACCTGGGGCGCCCAGGTCAAGGAATGCCTCGAAGCCGCAGAACAGCTGGCCAACGATGGCGTCAGCGCCGAGGTGATCGATGTCGCCACGCTCAAGCCGCTGGATTTCGACACCATCGCCGAATCGGTGGCCAAGACGGGCCGCTGCGTGATCGTCCACGAAGCGCCCGGCACCGGCGGCTTCGGCGCCGAGATTGCCGCCCGGCTGGCGGAGCACGCCATGTACGACCTGCTGGCACCCGTGGAGCGGGTGACCGGCTACGACACCCCGATGCCGCTGTTCCGACTGGAGATGAAATACCTGCCGAGCGTCGCCAAGATCGTGGCGGCAGCGAAGCGTACGATGGCGTAGAGCTGGGAATCGGGAATCGGGATTCGGGATTCGTAAGATGCAGTAGAGCCGGGATTGGAGATTCGGGAATCGGGATTCGTAAGAGCCAAGAGCCCTTCAGTCCGGAACCTTGAGATTTGAACCCCGATTCCCGATTCCCGATTCCCGATTCCCGATTCCCTATTCCCGTTTCCCCAAACCCCGATTCCCGATTCCCGATTCCCCAAACCCAACCCCACCCCATGACCCAGAAAACGTTTCATCTGCCCGATCTTGGCGAAGGACTGCCTGATGCCACCATCGTCGACTGGATGGTCAAGGAAGGCGATGTGGTCCGCCTCGATGATCCGCTGGTTTCGATGGAGACCGCCAAGGCCGTGGTCGAGGTGCCGGCACCGTGCTCGGGCAAAGTGCTGTCGCTGGCCGGGGGCGCGGGCGATGTGATCGCCACCGGCGCCGTGCTGGCTACCTTCGAGCTCGACCCCAACCTGCCGCAACGAGCCGAAGGCCACGACACCGGCCACCACCACGCAGGCTCCGCAGCGGCGGCGCAAACCAGGCCGGCCGCGCCTTCCGAGCCCACAGAGTCGGCAACCGAGCAGCCCGCCCGGCCGGATGCCGGCACCGTGGTCGGCGCCATGGAAACCAGCGATCGCGTACACACCGAGCAGGCCTCCAGCGCCGGCGGCGTCAAGGCGATGCCCGCGGTCAGGGCACTGGCGAGGAAACTCAAGATCGACCTCAGTCGGGTCACGCCAAGCGGCGAAGGCGGCGTGATCACGCTCAGTGACGTCAAAGCCGCGGCCGCCGCCGGATCCGCCGCTTCTGCCCCCGGTTCCGCCGGGAAAGCTGCTGCGTCGGGATCAACAGCCACGGCCGCGCATGCGACAAGTCAGCCCGCATCCGCCCAGCGTGCCGCCGCGCCCGAGGGCGGAAGGCAGGCAGCCTCGCGCACCGCCATCTCGGCCGCCGGACGCCCGATGCGCACACTGCCGCCAGGCATCAGCGCCAGCGGACAACCCGAGCCGCTGCGCGGAGTGCGGCGAAACATGGCGCGGGTGATGGCCGATGCCCACGCCAAGGTGGTGCCCACGACGCTGAGCGACGACGCCGACATTCAGGCCTGGGCGCCCGGCAACGACATCACCGTGCGGCTGTGCCGCGCCATCGTCGCCGCCTGCCGCACCGTGCCCGCGCTCAATGCCTGGTTCGATGGCGCCACCCTCACCCGCACCCTGCACCCGCATGTCGACATCGGCATCGCGGTGGACACCGACGACGGTCTGTTCGTGCCGGCACTGCGCAACGCCGACCTGCTGGACGCCAGCGCGACCCGCGCCGCAGTCGACCGGCTGCGCGCCCAGGTGGCCGACCGCAGCATCCCCGCCAGCGAACTCGCCGGCCACACCATCAGCCTGTCCAATTTCGGCATGTTCGCCGGCCGCTACGCAACGCCGATCATCGTCCCGCCCACCGTCGCCATCGTCGCCGCCGGACGCGGCCGGCACCAGACAACCCCCGTAGTCGGCGGATTCGAATCCCGAAAGGTGATCCCGCTGTCGTTGACCTTCGACCACCGCGCCTGCACCGGCGGCGAAGCGGCCCGCTTCCTGCGCGCACTGATGGACGACCTGTCGCTGGCGGGGTGAAGGGCCGTGGTTCGGGATTCGGGATTCGGGATTCGGGATTCGGG
>JAXMJH010000050.1:0-8116 GCA_034376725.1 Lysobacteraceae bacterium
CGCTGATTTTTTTCTCCAAACCGTGTGTCAAGGGTTGACAGATTCCACGGGTCGGGTATCATTTCGGGCTTCTGCGGGAATAGCTCAGTTGGTAGAGCACGACCTTGCCAAGGTCGGGGTCGCGAGTTCGAGTCTCGTTTCCCGCTCCAGATGCTTCAGGCCGGAATTTCAGTCTGGTCCTGTTACAAGACCCCGGGCGATCCGGGGTTTTGTTTTTCCGGCGCTGGCTGAATCGGCAACGGTTGCTTATCATGTACCGGCACCGCGTCCGCTGCCGTGTCGGGGTTCGCAGTGCTGGTTCGCGCGGGCACGACGCCCGCCAGGTTTCGGCTCATGGAGGAGTCGGCGAGACACGACCGAATCAAAGATTGGCCAGGTGGCAGAGTGGTCATGCAGCGGCCTGCAAAGCCGTGTACGCCGGTTCGATTCCGACCCTGGCCTCCAATCTTTTGCTGCTCTCGACCGCCAACGGGCGGTCGATTTCGTTTACGCTGGTCGCAGCAGCGCCCGGGTGGCGAAACTGGTAGACGCAAGGGACTTAAAATCCCTCGGGCTTGACCCATGCGGGTTCGATTCCCGCCCCGGGCACCATCCGCCTCGGATCAGGATCGACCTGCCAATCACCAAGGAGTGAATGGATGCAGCTTGCATTACCGCTGGGGCGATCGGCGCTGTTCACCAGCCTTGCCGGCGTCGCGGCCAGCGCGATCGGTCTTCTCTGGTTTCCCTGGGCCGGGTGGTTGCTGGCCTTTTTTTCGGTGATCACGCTCATCGGCATACGGGATGTCGTTCAGCGCCGGCGCACGGTCAGCCGAAATTATCCGATCCTGATCCATCTGCGCTATTTCCTGGAATCGATCGGCCCGGAGATCCGTCAGTACTTCATCGAGTCCGATACTGACGAGCGGCCGTTCTCGCGCGAGCAGCGCGCGTTGGTCTACCAACGATCCAAGAATGTGCTGGACAAGAAGCCGTTCGGCACCCAGCTCGACGTATACGGCAACGGCTACGAGTGGATCAATCACTCGCTGCGACCGTCGACCATCGACGGTCACGACTTCCGGATCGAGGTCGGCAGCGGACGTGCCAAGCCGTATTCGGCCAGCGTGTTCAATATTTCCGCGATGAGTTTTGGTTCGCTGTCGCCCAATGCGGTGCTGGCGCTCAATGCCGGCGCGGCGCGCGGCGGTTTTTTTCACGATACCGGCGAGGGGTCGATCTCGCGCTATCACCGCCAGCATGGTGGCGATCTGGTCTGGGAGATCGGCTCGGGATACTTTGGCTGTCGCAATCCTGACGGGACATTCAACGAAGAACGGTTCATCGAGAACGCACGCCTGGATCAGGTGCGGATGATCGAAATCAAGCTGTCCCAAGGCGCAAAGCCCGGCGCCGGGGGCATGCTTCCGGGCGCCAAGGTCAACGCCGAGATCGCCGAGGCTCGCGGGGTTCCGCAGGGCAGGGACGTGATGTCGCCGGCGTCGCATTCGGCATTTTCCACGCCGATCGAGTTTCTGCTGTTCATCGACCGCCTGCGCACGCTGTCCGGCGGCAAGCCGGTCGGGTTCAAGCTTGCCATCGGCCACCCCTGGGAATGGTTTGGCCTGGTGAAGGCCATGCTTGAAACCGGAATCCATCCGGATTTCATCGTCGTCGACGGTGCCGAGGGCGGAACCGGGGCGGCCCCGCTGGAATTCCTCAACCGGGTCGGCGTACCGCTGCGCGAGGGCCTGATGTTGGTCCACAACACGCTGGTCGGTGCCGGCCTGCGCGATTCGATCCGCATCGGTGCAGCCGGCAAGATCACCTCGGCATTCATGATGGCGCGCACCATGGCCATGGGTGCCGACTGGTGCAATGCGGCGCGTGCGTTCATGTTCGCCCTGGGGTGCATCCAGGCCAAAAGCTGCCACAACGACCGCTGCCCAAGCGGCGTTGCCACCCAGAATCCCGCCCGCTGGCGAAATCTGGATGTCGAAATCAAGGCGCAGCGCGTCCACATGTTTCACCAGAACACGCTTCAGGGCCTGGCCCAGCTCATCTCCGCCGCAGGCTTGAACCACCCGCAGGAAATTGGCCCGGAGCACATCATCCGACGCATTTCGGATTGTGAAGTGAAGTCCTATGAAGCGCTGTTTCCGTTTCTCAGGCCGGGCCAACTGCTGGACGGGACACCGGAGCATTCGCTGTTCCGGCGCTTTTGGTCGCTGTCCCGGCCGGACAGCTTCAACCCGCCCGACAGTATCGCGGCACTGCGGCAGACCAAACTCCGCTAAAGTGCAGCCATGACCGAGCCGGCACACAGCGACCGGAACTTTCCGCTTCGCATACTGATGCGGGCGGTGTTTCCGGTTCTGCTGCTGGTCGGAGTGCTGAATGCCGGGCCCTCGGCTCCCGGTGGACCGAGTGCCTGGATTGGCCAGCCTGCGGGGCCGGACCCGCAAGCCGTTGCGGCCGATCCAGCCAATGTGTCCTGGTATCCGCTGCCGTCCGGTAGCGGGGTGCGGTTGCCGGCAGGCGATACCTGGTTGAAGGTCGCGCTGTCGCCCGACGATTTGGCAGAGGGCAGTCTCCTCACGATTTCGCGGGCACCGATTCGCATCGAACTCTGGCTGCCGGGCAATGTTGGCGCCGGCGATTTCTCCGAGTCGAGCGCCATCACGCGAGACTTCTTCGAGCCCGACCCGATGCGCTTCGCGCCGCAGGCGTTCGCCTATGATCTCGATCAGGCGCCGGCCATGGCCGATCACGCTTACCTGAAGTTGCGGGCAGCACACAGCGTACCGATCCGCTTCGAAATCGCCTCGGTTCCGGATTTCTACCGTGAAGCCGGCCGCTGGTCCGGCGTGCTGGGGGCCGCATTGAGCGCGCTTGCGGTCATGGGCCTGATCAATCTGTTGTTCTGGATCCGCCTGCGCGAGCGGATTTACCTGCGCTTTGCCCTGTTCATCGTGGTGCAGATCGGCTGGGGACTGTTCGTCTCAGGGCTTTCGCCCGCCTGGCTCTCGGTATGGGCGGGGCTTTCGGCGGGCGCGAGTCCGGGCCATGCGCTGCTGCTGGCCTCGATGGGGCTGTTGCTGATGTTCTCGCGTGGGTTTTTGGGCGTCCTGCGCCGCTCAGAGCTGGCCGAACGCGTTCTGGTCGCCGCCATCGTGCTGGTGGTGGGATTGGCCTTCATCCACCTGTTGCCCGGTTCCGGCAGCAGTCTGCCGGTTTCGGTGCTCACCGTTTCGGCATTGTTTCTGGCCCCCTCGGTATTGCTGTGGATCAGCCTCAGCCATCTGCATGCCGGCGGATCGCGCAGCTGGCCCCTGCTGTTCGGCGCCACTCCGCTGGCTATGGCGTTGTGGGCGCTGGCGGCAATGGAAATGGGCCAGCTCGAGCCCTCGATGCTGATCCGCGTCGGTCCGTTTCTGGCTTCTGCGGTGCTTTCGGTGGCAATGGCGATTGCCCTGGCCGGCCGAGTGCTGGACCTTCGCGTGCAGCGTGACCTGGCCCTGCGAATGGCCGAAACCGACGCGATGACTGGACTGCTCAACCGTCGGGGCGGTCAGGCGCAGCTGCGCGACATGTTCCGTCGCAACCGCGAATTCCGGCTGGCGCTGTCGGTGCTGTTCATCGATCTGGACGAACTCAAGCCGGTCAATGATTCGCTGGGCCATGAAGCCGGCGACGCCTGCCTCCTGGGTCTGGCCAATCTGCTTAATGAGCACCTGCCTGCGGGCGCGGCGCTCAGTCGCTGGGGCGGCGACGAATTCGTCATGCTCCTGCCCGGTTACGACTCGCGGTCGGCGAAGCGCCTGGCCGAAGACATCGCCCGGCACTGGGCGCTTACGCCGGTGCGCTATAACGGACAGACGCTCAGGTTGACCGCCAGCCTGGGGCTGGCCACGCTTTCGGTCGAGGACGCCGACCCGGAATCGCTGTTGCAGCGCGCGGATGCCGCCGTCTACCGCGCCAAGTACGCCGGACGCAACCGGGTCGAGGTGGCCGAGGCGGATCTGATCAATGCGCCCCTTCCCGAAACAGGGCAAGCAGGCGTTCGGGTGGCCGGGCGATGAGCGCCGTGCCGTCGCAGACGACGATCGGCCGCTGAAGCCGCGTCGGATCGGAAACCAGCAGCCCGGCGATCGCTTCAGCGCCCGTCGCCGCTCTGTCGGCGGCGACCGAATCGAGCGGGATTCCCGGGTCTCGGACCAGGCTTTCGGGCGCATCGTCGAGCTGTGCGATCAGGGCCAGCAGTTCGTCCCTGGACGGCGGTTGTTCGAGGTAATGGCGAATGATCGGTTCGATGCCAAGCCCGCGCAGCAGGGACAGCGCCTGACGCGATTTGGAACAGTCGGGGTTGTAAAAGATCACCGGGGTGCTTGCCATGTGCCGCATTCTCCGTGATTCGGGACGTTGGAACCGGGACAGAAACTTGCTGATTGCAAGCCAATCGAGGATAATGGCGGGCTACCCTGTCTGGGTAGACCCTTGCTCCACCGCGCTGCGGGGGGCCAACCCCTTATCGGGGCTTCCACAAGGAGACAACTATGCGACATTACGAGATCGTGTTCATGGTCCACCCGGACCAGAGCGAACAGGTTCCCGCCATGATCGAGCGTTACAAGACGCTGATCGCCGGCGAGGGCGATAACGGTGGCAAGATTCACCGCCTCGAGGACTGGGGTCGCCGCCAGCTCGCCTACCCGATCAACAATCTGGTCAAGGCGCACTACGTTCTGATGAACGTCGAACTGGGCCAGGCGACGCTGAACGATCTGGTCGAGAGCTTCCGGTTCAACGACGCCATTCTCCGTCACCTGATCATCCGCCGCGATGGTCCGGACACCGAGATGACCCCGATCATGAAGAGCAAGGACGAGAAGCCGGATCGGCCCGAGCGCGCTCCGCGCGTCCGTGACGAATCGCGCGACGACAGCCGTGACGAAGCCAGCACCGACAGCGATGTCGGCGATGACGACGCTTCCGAATCCGAAGCCGCCTGAGTCCTGACCGGAGAACAAAACCATGTCCAAATTTTTTCGTCGCCGCAAGTTTTGCAAGTTCACCGCCGATGGTGTCGTGGAAGTCGACTACAAGGATCTCAACGTCCTGCGTCAGAATCTGACCGAGTCCGGAAAGATCGTTCCCAGCCGCATCACCGGCACCAAGGCCAAGTTTCAGCGCCAACTGGCGACCGCAGTCAAGCGTGCGCGCTACCTGGCCCTGATCCCTTACTGCGACAACCACGACAACTGAGCCGGCTGAGCCGATCATCCTGTCATTCGGACAGCCCCCGTTGCGGCGCCGCTGGCGTCGCTAACGAATAACGGAGCACTACCATGGAACTGATTCTTCTGCAGAAAGTGCAGAACCTTGGCAGCCTTGGCGACAAGGTCAAGGTCAAAGCCGGCTACGGCCGCAATTTCCTGATTCCCTATGGCAAGGCGGTGCCGGCGACAGCGGCCAACCAGGCCGCATTCGAGCAGCGCCGTGCGGAGTACGAGGCCAAGGCCAAGTCCCTGCTTGAGGGTGCCGAGGGCCGCAAGGCTCGCCTCGAAGGCGCGCAGGTCACCATCCGCGCCAATGCGTCGCCGGAAGGCAAGTTGTTCGGCTCGGTTGGTCCGCGCGACATCGCCGATGCCTTCACTGCCGCCGGCAACGCGCTCAACAAGAGCGAAGTGGTGATGGGTGAAGGCCCGCTGCGCCACGTCGGCGAGTTCGATGTGCTCGTGGTGCTTCACGCCGACATCGAAACCACCGTCAAAGTGGTCGTCGAAGCCGAAGCCTGAGGCAGCAAGTACTTACCGTGCAAAGGGCGCCTTCGGGCGCCCTTTGCCGTTTGTGCGCCAGGAAATCCGGTTTTGGCACAGGTATGCCGTCTCATTTGCTGAGACGGTACGGGTTTATCACTACCGCACAGCTTATCCACAGACTTGTCTGCAACACCTTTGAAGCCGACCTGCGTAGGATGGGCTTCCCCCAAACCAACCCAGGCGCTGGAGCACACATGCCGCAACGCTTTCCATTGCCCTCGGAATCGCGAGGCGATGCTCGCATCGAGGCCTTGCGGGTACCGCCGCAGTCGGCCGAAGCCGAGCAGGCGGTTCTCGGCGGCCTGATGCTGGCACCCGATGCGCTCGACCGGGTAGGGGACTTCATCCAGGAAACCGACTTCTACCGTCGAGATCATCAGCTCATCTACCGCGCCATCCGCGCGCTGTCGGACAAGGGCCAACCCTACGATGCGGTGACCCTGGGCGAGTGGTTCGAGTCCAATAACCTGATCGAACAGATCGGCGGCAATGGCTACCTGATCGAACTGGCGCAAACCACGCCGTCGGCAGCCAACATCGTGGCCTATGCCGAAATCGTTCGCGAGAAGGCGGTTTTGCGCCAGTTGATCGAGGCGGGCACCTCGATCGTCAACGATGGCTTCGAGCCCGACGGCCGCGACAGTCAGGAAGTGCTGTCCTCGGCCGAGCAGAAGGTGTTTCGGATCGCCGAGCAGGGCAGGCGCGGGCGGCGGGATTTCGTCGCCATCGGCGAGGCGATGAAGGACGCGTTCCGCATGCTTCAGGAGCGCTTCGAGGCGCAGGGCGAAGTCACCGGCCTGCCGACCGGCTTCACCGATTTCGATCAGTTGACCGCCGGACTGCAACCCTCGGACCTGTTGATCCTGGCCGCGCGTCCGGCGATGGGCAAGACCACGCTGGCGCTCAACATGGCCGAATACGCAGCCCTGAAGAGCAAGAAGGCCGTGGTGGTGTTCTCGATGGAAATGTCTGCCTCGCAGCTGGCATTCCGCCTGATTTCCTCCATCGGCCGGGTCAACGCCGGCCGGCTACGCACCGGCATGCTGGAAGACGAGGACTGGAGCCGGGTCAATTCGGCGATCCGGCTGCTGTCGGATTCGCGCATCTTCATCGACGACACACCGGCGCTGTCGCCGGACGTGCTCCGCTCCAAGGCCCGTCGGTTCAAGCGCGAGCACGACCTGGGGCTGATCGTGGTCGATTATCTCCAGCTCATGCAGGTGCCCGGCAACAAGGAGAACCGCACCAATGAGATATCGGAAATATCGCGCGGACTCAAATCACTGGCCAAGGAGTTGCACGTGCCGGTCATCGCCTTGTCCCAGCTCAATCGCGGCCTGGAAAGCCGCGCCGACAAGCGCCCGGTGATGGCCGATCTGCGCGAATCGGGCGCCATCGAGCAGGATGCCGACGTCATCGTGTTCATCTACCGCGACGACTACTACAACCCCAACTCGGTCGATCAAGGGTTGGCCGAGATCATCATCGGCAAGCAGCGCAACGGGCCTACCGGCACTCTGAAGCTGAAGTTTTTCGGCGAGTACACGCGATTCGACAACTTGTCCCGTGATAATGTCGGCAGCTTCGAATAGCTGGTCGGTGCGTTGGTGCTCGGCGCATTGATGCTCGGTGAGCCAGCGCGCCCGCGCCATGTGCGCACGTCGCTATGCAGTCACCCAATCTCGCGCGGCCGGTTCGGCGCCGCGATGGAAACCCGGTAACAATGGCCCGCCCAACACACGCCGTCATCCACACTGAGGCGCTGCGCCACAACCTGGCCCGTGTGCACACTCTGGCGCCCGGCTCGAAGGTCATGGCGGTGGTCAAGGCCGACGGCTACGGCCACGGGCTGGAACGTGTGGCGCACACGCTGGACTCCGCCGATGCCTTTGGCGTGGCCGCGCTCGCCGATGCCGAGCGGCTGCGCGCCGCCGGGCTTAAACAACGCATCGTGCTGCTGTCCGGATTCGACGAACCCGAAGATCTTGATGCGCTTCGCCGTCTAGATGTCGAACCCGTCCTGCATCACGACAGCCAGCTACAGATTCTTGAAGCCGCCGAACGCGCGGGCCGGGCAGGCGCTGTCGGGAACGTCCGCCTGCATTGCTGGATCAAGCTCGATACCGGCATGCACCGGCTCGGTTTTGCACCCGAGCGGGCACAGGAAATCCGGCAGCGTCTGGCGCAGCTCGACTCGATCCAGCAACCATCGGCCTGGATGACGCATTTTGCCCGCTCCGACGAGTTCGACGAGCAGGCCACCGGTGATCAGATCGCCCGATTCGAATCCGCGCTGGCGGCTTTGGGCGGCGATC
>JAXMJH010000051.1:0-26070 GCA_034376725.1 Lysobacteraceae bacterium
TTGGTGCAATACTTGGGCTGCGCGCATCGGCCTGTCCTGGAGACTTCAACCATCGCCAGTATCGCAGCGCCGATGCGCGCACACCGGCTGATTTCGGACAACATGCGGATTTTGCAGGGAAAGATGTGGGGAAACCTCAGCTGCGGCTGCGGGCGCTGATGGAGCGGGTCAGCGGCGAGCCGGCGCGGATGTGGGGCCCAGCGATGGTCGGCTTCGGTCGCTATCGTTACGTCTACGAAAGCGGCCGCGAGGGCGAGTGGTTCCGGGTCGGATTCTCGCCCCGCAAGCAGGCGCTCACCGTGTATGCGATGTCCGGTTTCGCGGACCAGACCGAATTGATGTCGCGGCTGGGCAAGCATTCCACCGGAAAGAGTTGCCTGTACCTCAAGCGCTTGTCCGACATCGATATCGATGCGCTCGAAGCACTGCTGCACGCTTCGCTGACCACGCTCCGGCAACGCTACGGCTGACCGGACCGGTGACGTTCGACCCGCAATTGCGGCCGCTCGCGCCGGACGCCGGTGCCCTAACGCGCGATAATGATCGATTGCCCGCCGCTGGCCCTTGGCCGCCACCCGTTTCCTGGAGATACCACGTGAATTGCACCCGCCATCCGATCGCGCTTGCCGTTGCCAGCGCGCTGCTTGCTTCTGCGGCGGCTTCGCCGGCCAACGCCCAGGCCCAGCGCCTGAGCGCCACCCAGCTGGACACCATCACGGTCACCGCTCAGCGTCGAAGCGAGGACGTGCTGGCCGTGCCGTTGCCGCTGTCGGTGATCGATGGCGAGCTGCTGTCGGCCTACGGGGCGTCGGCTCGCGACGTGCTGGCGCTTGGCGGCCGCGCGCCCAGCGTGCAGGCCGAGTCGTCGTTCGGCCGCACGTTTCCGCGCTTCTATATTCGTGGCCTGGGCAACACCGATTTCGATCTCAACGCCAGCCAACCGGTGTCGATGGTCTATGACGATGTGGTGCTGGAGAATCCGACGCTCAAGGGATTCCCGATCTTCGACATCGATCGGGTCGAAGTGTTGCGTGGCCCGCAGGGCACGTTGTTCGGGCGCAACACGCCGGCCGGCGTGATCAAGTTCGACTCGGTGCGGCCCGACGCCGAGCCCTCCGGCTTTGCGCGGCTTGGCTATGGCCGATTCGACACGGTCAACTTCGAGGGCGCGCTCGGCGGTGCGGTCAGTGACACGTCTTCGGCCCGGCTGTCGGCGCTGTACCAGCGGCGCAGCGGCATTTCCAGCAATACCGTGATCGACGACGACCGTCGGGAAGGCTTCGTCGAGCGTGCCGTGCGCGGCCAGTGGCTGTTTCAGCCCAGCGACACCTTCGAGGCCCTGTTGCAGGTCCGCGCCCGTCATCTGGACGGCGGTTCGCAGGTGTTTCAGGCCAACCTGATCGAGCCGGGCAGCAACAACATCCGTGACGGCTTCAATCGCTTCCAGCTCTCGCAGGATGCCCAACCGACGCTGGAGGTCGAGACTCAGGGCGCCAGCGCGCGCCTGGCCTGGGATCTGGGCGCGGTGCGGCTGGTGTCGATCAGCGCCTGGGAGTCGGTCGAGATGTTCGCGCGGGGCGATGTCGACGGCGGATTCGGCGCGTCCTTCGCGCCGCCGTCCGGGCCGGGCTTCATTCCGTTCCCGGCCGAATCCGGCGATGGCATTCCCGCGCATCGCCAGCTCACCCAGGAATTTCGCCTGGAATCGACAGGGGCCGACCCGCTGTCCTGGCAGGCGGGCGTGTTTTTCTACGACGAAAACCTCGACATCGACAATCTCAACTACGACACCCTGTCCGGCAGCACGATCAACGGCGTCGCCCGCCAGCGGCAGGACAATCGCGCCTATGCCGCGTTCGGCTCGGTGTCCTACGCCATCGATTCGCGCTGGCGGGTGGCCGGCGGGCTGCGCTTCACCCGGGACGAAAAGGATTTCGTGGCCGAACGTCTGCTCTCGCCGATCGGCGCCGGCGCGCTGGCGCCGATCACCCGCGATCTGGAGGACGACAACCTGAGCGGCGATCTGAGCGCAACCTATTCGCTGTCCGAGCGCGAGATCGTCTATGCGCGTCTGGCACGCGGATTCCGGGCACCGTCGGTGCAGGGCCGTCTGCTGTTCGGCGATGTGGTCTCGGTGGCCGACTCCGAAACCATCCTGTCCTGGGAGCTGGGTTATCGCGGCGAATTGTTCGATCGCCGGCTGCGCCTTGGCGTCAATGCCTTCCGCTATGCGCTCGATGATGCCCAGCTGACCGCCGTCGGTGGCGAAACCAATTTCAATACGCTGATCAATGCCAACAAGGTGGTGGGCAAGGGTGTCGAGGTCGATATCGATGCGGTGCTGAGCAGCCGGCTGACGCTGTCGGCCGCTGCTTCCTTCAACGACACCGAGATTCGCGATCGCACACTCGGCGTGGTGCCCTGCGGCAGCGGCTGCACCGTACTCGACCCGGCCGGCGTGGTGCCGGGCACGGTCTCGATCGACGGCAACCGTCTGCCGCAATCGCCCAAGTGGATCGCCAATGTAGCCCTGGACTACCGCCAGGCGGTTGGCGCCGGCGAGTTCTTCGCGCTGGTCGACGCCTCGTATCGCAGTGCGATCAATTTCTTCCTGTACCGCAGCGTCGAGTTCACCGGCGATCCGCTGACCGAGGTCGGCCTGCGGCTGGGCTACCGCTGGGGCGAGGACGGCCGCTATGAGGTTGCGGGTTTCGGCCGCAATGTGCTGGATGAGACGGAGATTCTCGGCGGCGTCGACTTCAACAACCTGACCGGCTTCGTCAACGAACCGCGCGTGCTGGGCGTCGAAGTCTCGGTGCGCTACTGATCCGGCGCGCGACATGGCCGGCAGTTAGGACGATGGCAAGTCGTAACGTGGCAACCAGTGTCGGCAACGCAACGGCCGGGCCGGCGCCTGCCGCCGGTGGCGCGGACTGATGGCATGGAGCTGAACGCTGATTTCAGCCGACGCGCGGTGGTGCACGCCGCCGGAATGCCTTGGCTGGCTTCGCCGGTGCCGGGCGTGGAGCGACGCATGCTGGATCGTATCGGTGGCGAAGTGGCGCGCGCCACTTCCATCGTGCGCTACGCGCCGAACAGCCGGTTCTCGGCGCACACCCACGATGGCGGCGAGGAATTCCTGGTGCTTGAGGGCGTGTTCCAGGACGAGCACGGCGACTATCCGGCCGGCAGCTACGTGCGTAATCCGCCGACATCACGACACACGCCCGGCTCTGCGACTGGCTGCACGATTCTGGTCAAGCTCTGGCAGTTCGAGCCAGACGACCGCACGCCGGTGCGGGTCGACAGCCGACAGGAGGTGTTTCATCCGGCAAGCGGACGGATTGGCGTCAGCGCCCTGGCGCTGTTTCGCGACGCCAATGAGGATGTCCGGCTGGAGCGCTGGTCGCCGGGTGAACATCGGCTGGCGGACCCCGGCGGCATCGAGCTTCTGGTGCTGGATGGCGGATTCAGCGAGGACGGGGAGACATTCGCTCCGCAGTCGTGGTTGCGCCTGCCCAGCGGCGCCGCGCTGAGCGCAACGGTGGGCGAGTCGGGCTGCACGGTCTGGATCAAGACCGGACATCTGGCGCGACCGCCGAGGCTGCCGACTGGCTGAAGCGGTGCGCGTTGCTGGTGCCGGCGATGCCCGGCGCGATATTGCGTATCCTTTCGGCTCAAACATTCTGACGGTGAACCATGTCGCACGCGGTGCTGGGCCGGCTGCTGCTGGGATTGTTCGTGCTCTCGGGCTTTGCCGGCCTGGTGTATCAATCGATCTGGTCGCATTACCTGGGTCTGTCGCTGGGTCACGCGGCCTATGCGCAGACCCTGGTGCTGGCCATCTTCATGGGCGGCATGGCGCTTGGCGCCTGGGCGGTGAGCCGGTTCGGGCTGGGCTGGCGCCGGCTGATCCTGGCCTATGCCGTGGTGGAGGCGGTGATCGGTGTGCTGGGGCTGGTGTTCCATCCGCTGTTCGTCGCCTACATGGAGGTTTCCCAGCAGGCGGTCTATCCGGCGCTGGATGCGGCCTGGGCGGTGCGCGCCTGGCAGTGGGGCACGGCGGCGTTGCTGATCCTGCCGCAGAGCGTGCTGCTGGGCATGACCTTTCCGCTGATGTCCGGCGGGTATCTGCGCCTGGCGCCGCGTGAGGACGGGGAGATTCTCGGCGGACTGTATTTCAGCAACTCGCTGGGCGCGGCGCTGGGTGCGCTGGCGGCGACGTTCTTGCTGCTGCCGGCCTGGGGCATGCCGGGCACGGTGGCGTTTGCCGGCTGGCTGAATCTGCTGGTTGCCGGCCTGGCCTGGCTGGCGGCCCGGCAGCTGCCGGCCTCGGCCCTGGTCCCGCAGGTGGCGCAGCCGATGCCGGAGCCGGCGCGCAGCGGCGGGCCGACCCTGGGCCTGGCCGAGATGATGCTGCTGGCGACGTTTCTCAGCGGCGCGGCCAGCTTCGTGTACGAGATCGGCTGGGTGCGGCTGCTCAATCAGGCGCTGGGCACCACGCTGCATTCGTTCGAGCTGATGCTGGCGGCGTTCATTCTGGGCCTGGCGTTCGGTGGTCTGTACGTCCGTCGGCGCAGCGCGCGGATCGTCGATGCGGTGACTTGGGCGGGCTGGGCGCAGGTGTTGATGGGTCTGGCGGCGCTGGCCTCGCTGCCGGTGTTCGCCAACAGTTTCCAGTGGGTGGCGGCGCTGATGCAGGTGCTGCCGCGCGACGACGCGGGCTACAGCCTGTTCATGGCGGGCAGCGCGGGCATTGCCATGCTGGTGATGTTTCCGGCGGCGTTTTTTGCCGGGATGACACTGCCGCTGTTCACCCTGGCGCTGCTGCGCGCCGGGCACGGCGAGCGCAGCATCGGGCGGATCTACGCAGCCAACACGCTGGGCGCCATCGTCGGCGTGATGCTGGCGGTGCATGTGCTGATTCCGCTGATCGGCGTACGCCTGGCGATCACCCTGGCGGCGCTGGCCGATGTGCTGCTCGGGTTGGTGCTGCTGCGCAGCTATGCCCGCGAGTTTCGCGTTCGCCCGCTGGCAGGCGCGATTGCCGGCTCGCTGGTCGTGCTGATCTACAGCCTCGCACTCGGTCGCCCCGACCCGCTGGCGCAGGCCTCCGGGGTGTATCGCACCGGTGATCCGCTGCTCGACCCCGACGGCCGCGTGTTGTATCTGCGCGATGGCAAGACCGCGACCATCGCGGTTTACGGACTCAGCGACTGGGCCACCATTTCCACCAATGGCAAGCCGGATGCGTCGCTGGCATTCAGCGAACGCAAGCCGCCGGCTTCAGACGAGGTGACGATGATCATGGCCGGCGCGCTGCCGTTGGCCCTGCACCCGAATCCGCAGCGGGTGGCCATCATCGGGTGGGGGTCGGGGTTGACGACGCACACCGTACTTGGCAGCCCCGCGCCGGTCCGGGTCGACAGCATCGAGATCGAGCGCGCCATGGTGCAGGGCGCACGGCAGTTCGGCGAGCGGGTCGCGCGGGCCTACCGCGATCCGCGCTCGAAGCTGCATATCGACGACGCGCGTACCTGGTTCGCCGCCGGCCAGCGCCGCTTCGACGTGATCATCTCCGAGCCATCGAATCCGTGGGTCAGTGGCGTGGCGGCGCTGTTCACGCGCGAGTTCTACCGGCTGCTCGGCCAGCACCTGAGCGACGAAGGGCTGCTGATCCAGTGGCTGCAGTCGTATGAAATCGACGACGCGCTGATGGCCACCCTGGTGGCGGCATTGATCGAGGAATTCGCACATGTCGACGTGTACCTGGCCAACTCCAGCGACCTGCTGTTCGTGGCCAGCCGCTCGCCGCTGCCGTCGCTCGATGCCGCGCGGTTGCAGCACCATCCGCTGGACATCGAACTCGGCCGGGTTGGATTGACCCAGGCAGCCGATTTCGATGCCCGCCGGCTGGCCGGCGAACGGGTGCTGGCCGCCTGGGTGCATCAGCAAGGGGCGCTGGCGCACTCCGACTATCATCCGGATGTCGCGCTGAATGCGCCGCGGTCGCGGTTCGCGCAGGACAGCGCGAATTTCCTGATCGAACTGCGCGCCAACGGTCTGCCCACGCTCGATCTGCTCGAAGGCCGCGTGCTGCCCGGTCGGGCGGAACAGGTGGCGCGCAGCGGGCTGAGCAGCCTTTCGGACGCCCACCATTTTGGGCTGGCGGTGAACGACGCGCTGCTTGATCCCGCGCAGTTGCCGCGTCTGGCCCGCGCCGATGCCGATCTGGCGGGCCGCGTTGCGCAGTTGCAGCGGCTGTCGGCGGGTGTGGTCGATGCCGCCCGGCTGGCGGACTGGTTCGATGCCGCAGCCGAATCGGCACGCCGCTCGATCGGCCTGCTGCCGGCGCAGGATCACCTTGGATTGTGGATCGACCCGGTGTGGATCGACGCATCGGTTCAGCCGGCGCCGGTTGTCGCCGTGCTGGCGGCCTATGCGGCGGCCGCCGGGCGCGACGCGCAGACCCTGAATCGCGCGGCGTTGGCCGCGCTCGATCAGGTGCCCGTGGCGCATCCGATCGCCGAGCAGATGCTGCTGCTGGCGATGCTGGGTGCTGCCGCCAGCGGCGATCCGGACGCGGCGGTGGCCATCGCCGCCGAACAGGGCAAGGCGATCGAATCGGGGCCGCACTATCCCGGGCTTCGCGCGTTTCTGCTGGCCTGGGCCGAACTGGCGCGCTCAGCGGGGCGCTGATCCGGCCGGGCTGGCGGCCCGCCGCAGGCGGTCATTGACCGCTCGCCACTCCTCGTTGTCGGGCGGCAGCTCGGCATTGATGCGCCGGGCGCCGATCCGGTCCAGCTCGCGCAGCGCGGCATACAGTTCGCGCGCGTAGGCCTTGGGTTCGACTGCCAGGGCGATCCCCTGCACGCTGTCGGGCAGAGCACCGATGGTCAATGCGGGTTGATCGTGATCGCTTGCGAGTTCTTCGCGGCTGGTCAGGTGCAGCGGCGTGACCGGGGCGTAATGCGATTCGAGATTGCCGGGCGCGCGCGGGCTGCTGTCGCCGGCACCCACAGCCACCGGACCAATGATCGAGGCGATGTCTTCGGGATGGATGCGGCCGGGCCGCAGGACGCGCGGAGGCGAGGCGGTCAGATCGACGATGGTGCTCTCGATCCCGATCTGGCAGTCGCCGCCGTCGAGCACCACCGGCACCGCATCGCCGAACTCTTCCCGGACATGCGCTGCGCGGGTCGGGCTGATCCGACCGAAGCGGTTGGCCGACGGCGCGGCCAGACCGTGGCCGAACGCCTCGATCACCGCCCTGGCGACCGGATGCGCCGGGGCGCGCAGGCCAATGCTGTCCTGTCCACCGGTAATGGCGTCCAGCACCGCCGCACCGCGCTTGAGGATCAGGGTGAGCGGGCCGGGCCAGAAGGCATCGGCAAGCAGATAGGCGGATTCAGGAATTTCCCGGGCATAGCGGCCAAGCTGCCCTGCGCCGGCAATGTGGACGATCAGCGGGTGATCCGCAGGCCGCTGCTTGAGGCTGAAGATTCGCGCCACGGCCGCCGGGTCTTCCGCGTCGGCGGCAAGGCCGTAGACGGTTTCGGTCGGCAGGCCGATCGCTTGCCCTGAGCGCAGGGCGGCAATGGCGGCCTGAAGTTCGGTTGGGATGGGAGTCGCTTGCGTCATCGCTACATGCTACCGGTTGCCGGGCGACGCGGCGCGTCGGTCAATCGATCAGCCGGACGTTGGGGTATGTCGGCTGTCCGAACAGACAGCACCGGAGCGTTGACAGTTAGACAGAACGGTATAGTCTATATACCAACCAGTCTGTATCGACTGAAACCCAACGCAAACACAGGAGCTTCCTCATGAATGTTTCCCGCACAATCAAAACCACGCTTTCCGCCGCGCTGCTGGCTGGCTTGTTCACCGGAGGCACCGTTGCGGCCGCCGATGCCGAAGCACCCATCGTGTACGGTGGCTTCACCGAAAGCAACGGCGTCACGCTGCCGGTCGATGTCTCCAGCTATGGCTCGGCACGGCAGGGCATCGCGGCGTCCACGGCTGGAACCCGGGTCTTCGGCGTTTTCGAGCGCGATTCGTCCGGCGTGACTGTCCCTTCGACAGGCTCCCCGCGTGATGCCGTAACGCTGCCGCGGGTGACCGTCGCCGCGAACCCGGATTCGGGCCTGGTCTACGGCGCGTTCCGGAGTGTCGATGGCGTGACGCTGCCGGCCTCGCGCGATCGCTCGTCGACCGCGCTGGAGCTCACAGAAGCCGCAATCGCCGCCCGCGATATACCCTGAGTCATGCTGGTTTGCAACGCCGGCCCGGCCCTGGACTCTCCCTCCCTCGGTGGGCTGGGTCGGCGTTTTTTTCTGGATTGCGCTCGCGCTGGCTCCGCCGCGAAGCGCGCAGCGACACGGAACGCTGCTGATCGTTTACGGTCATGCTAAGGTTATCCCGACAATCGCACAGACAGGTCGGCACAGACTGCGCGCAAGCCGAGGAGGGCGGGGTGATGGTGACTAACCGACGAGAGCAACTGCTGGACACGGCCGTCCGGCTGTTTTATGGCAAGGGATGCCAGGCGACTGGCATCGACAGCCTGTTGAGCGAGGCAGGTGTCGCCAAGATGACGCTCTACAAATACTTCAAGTCCAAGGATGATCTGATTCTGGCCGCTGCCGAGCGGATGAACGATCAGCATCAGGCCCAGGTTCGCGCGTTTCTGGATAGCCACGGCGGCACGGCGAAGGAAAAGCTGCTGGCGATGTTCGACTTCATCGCCGAATGGGCGGTCAAGAAGGAATTTTCCGGCTGCCCGTTTCAGCGGCTTGCGGTCGAGCACCCCGATGCCGAGCACCCGGCGCGCAAGGCAGCGATGCGCTACAAGATCGATCAATTTCGATTCTTCCTGCGGTTGGCCTGCGAGGCAGGGGTCAAGCAACCCGAGCGCTTCACCAAGCGCTACCTGATGTTGGTCGAAGGCGCTATCGCCCTGGCGTATGTCACGGGTGATCGCAGCCACTTCGCCGCCGCGCGCGAGATGGTCGAAACCATGCTGTGCCAACCGGGCCTGGAGCCCGACTCACTTTCCAGGGGCGAAACCTCGGGCGCCGGCTTGAGTTCTGCAGCAACTGCCACCATATAGAGGCGGCAGGCCGGGATATTCAGCAAGTGCAGGTTTTGCTTGCAGTTTTCCCGGGTTTTGCGGATACTCGACGAGAGGATTCGCGGCTCCTTCGCGACTGGTCAACGCCGCGCGGGGGCGACCGCGACGGGTCAACTTTTGGGAGAGAACGAAATGCCAGTCAACGAATTCAACGAACATAGCAACCGGCAAGGCATCCGCGGCATGGAGATCAAGCAGCGTCTGCGGCTTCGGCTCCAGGAAGAGGGATTGTCGATCGAGGGCTATCGCCAGCTGTTCAACGGCGAGGCGATCGAGTCGCCGGAGGATCGCGAAGTGATACTCAAGCTGGTGATCGGGCCGGTAACCCGGGAAGTCACCGCCCAGTACGATGCCGAACAGGCCGCAGTGGCCGGGCAAAGTCTCAGCCCCCCAGCGCTGTCGTCGAATACCTGATCGAACACCGGCGCCCGTAAGGGCGCCTTCGTGCATCACATCAAAACCTCCGGCCGATGGCGCACCCAGGGTGCGCGCATCGGCCGGGGGTTTTTTATTTCACCATGACTCCAGCACCGAACTTCGCTGGACTACGCCTAAGCCCGCTACAGCAAGTTTATCAATAGCTTAGGCGAATTCATCATATGCCGGTGCTTTCCGAAACTTGACCCGGCTTCCGTCCGCTTGGCTCCTAACAGGCTCCTGGAAACCGCGTCTTTCCGAGGAGTCATCATGGCTAAGATCAAACTCACCAAGTCCGCAGTCGATGCGGCACAACCCCAGGCGCAGGCCATCGAACTGCGCGACACCCTCGTTCCCGGCTTCCTGTGCAAGGTCACGCCGGTCGGACGCAAGGTCTTCATGCTTCAGTACCGGACCAATGCCGGCGAACGGCGCAAGCCGGCGCTGGGGCTGTTCGGCGAACTGACTGTCGAACAGGCCCGGTCGCTGGCGCAGAACTGGCTGGCCGAGGTTCGCCGGGGCGGCGATCCCGGCGCCGACAAGACCGAGGCGCGCAAGGCGCCGACGGTCAAGGAACTGTGCGCGAAGTTCATGGAGGACTACTCCAAGCAACGCAACAAGCCCAGCACTCAGAAAGGCTACCAAGGCAACATCGACCGCAACATCATCCCGATCCTGGGCCGCATGAAAGTGCAGGACGTGAAGCGCTCCGACGTGGCGGCGATGATGAAGAAGCTGGACTACAAACCAGGCGAGGCGAACAAGTCGCTGTCAGTCCTGCGCAAGATGTTCAACTTGGCCGAAATCTGGGGCTATCGCCCGGACGGCTCGAACCCGTGCCGACACGTCCCTCTGTACACCGGCGGCAAGACCACCCGCCTCATCACCGACGACGAGATGGCCAAGCTGTTCAAGCACCTTGAGCTGATTGAGGCCGAGGGTCTGGTGCCCTACGTCATCCCGCTGGCGATCCGCCTGCAATTCGAGTTCGCGGCCCGGCGTTCCGAAATCGTACTGCTCGAATGGCCTTGGATTGACTTGGAGAACCGGCGCATTGCTTGGCCCGACAGTAAGACCGGCGGCATGTCCAAGCCCATGAGCGAGGAAGCCTACCGGCTGCTCTCGACGGCGCCCCGGCAGGAAGGCGCCCGCTACGTGCTGCCGTCACCGCGCAATCCCCTCACGCACATGACCTATGGAGAGTATTACGGCGGCTGGACACGCACCCTCAAGGCGGCGGGCGTGCAGCATGTCGGTACGCACGGCATCCGCCATCGTTCGGCCACCGACATCGCCAACTCGGGTATCCCGGTCAAGGTCGGCATGGTGCTGACAGCGCACAAGACCGTGACCATGTTCATGCGCTACATCCACACCGAGGATGACCCGGTTCGCCAAGCGGCGGAACTGGTGGCGAACCGGCGCAAGACGATCACTGGGGCGCAGCGTCGTGAGGAGGCAACGGCATGACTTGGGGCCTCATTTCTACCACTGCTGATCGCAGCCGGTGCGAGCCGAATTGTCGCGACGCTGACGCGACAATTCGGCTCTTGCGTCTCATATCCGAACGGGTATAATTTATGTCTGAGAAACGTAAGCTCCTGTATTGGGAGGGCTCCTCGAAGAAGGACTTCAAGGAGTTCCCCATTCCCGTCCAGAAGGACATGGGCGTCGCGCTGTTCGTCGTGCAGTTGGGCCGAACACCTGATTCGGCGAAACTCTGGAAAGGTCTCGGCCCTGGTGTTTATGAGCTAGTGGAGGACCACCGGGGCGACACCTTTCGCGCGGTCTATACCGTGCGCGTCGGCGATGCTGTGCATGTGCTACATGCGTTTCAGAAGAAATCCAAGTCCGGAATTGCTACGCCACAGCCGGACGTGGAGTTGATCGAGAAGCGGTTGAAGGCAGTGCTCGCCCGTTATGGGTTGAGCGGGAGATCGTAATGACGCGCAAAGCTAATCCTCAAGGCACCGACAACGTGTTGGCAGACCTCGGCTTCGATGATGCGGAGGAACTGTCAGCGAAGGCCGCTCTTGCGGTCAAGCTCAACGAGCTAATTGACAAACGCGATCTTAGCCAGACGGAAGCGGCCGCCATTACCGGTATGACGCAGCCCAAGGTGTCCCAAGTTCGCCGCTACAAGCTACAGAACATTTCTCTCGAACGGCTGATGCAGGCACTGGTGTCCCTCGACCAGCATGTCGAGATCGTCGTGCAGCCTGCGCGTCGCGCGCATGCGGCCGGCATTACGGTTGCCGTGTGATGAGCGGTCCGCTGACACTTAGCTCGGGGGTGAGATGAAGTTCGCCTACGAGGATATGAGCGACGATCAGTTCGAAAAACTGATCGTTTTCTTGTGCCAGCATCTGCTTGGCATTTCCGTGCAAGGTTTCGCCAAGGGGCCTGATGGAGGACGCGATGCTAAATTCGTTGGCACGTCCGAGCTACATCCCAGCAAAGCTGCGCCTTGGGTTGGCACGACTATCGTCCAGGCCAAGCACACCAACGGCTACAACCGGAATTTCTCGGAGCCAGACTTCTTCAGTACGAACGCGGCGAACACGGTACTCGCCAAGGAGATTCCACGCATCAAGAAGCTACGCGAGGCTAAGCAGCTCGACCACTACATGCTGTTTGCCAATCGACGGTTGGCTGGCAATGCCGAGAGCGAGATACGCGCGTACATCGCAGCGCAATGCGGCATCCCCGATTCGTCGATCTACTTGTGTGGCCTGGAGCAGTTGGAAGTCCTGTTGAAGACGTTTCCTGACGTAGCAGGAAAGGCCGATCTCGACTCGGTCGATTCGCCCTTGATCGTTAGTCCGGACGATCTTGCTGAGGTCGTGCAGGCGCTGGCCCGGCAGAAGGACAACATATCGGCATTGCTCGACGATCCGCCCACTGAGCGGGTCACCTATGAGCAGAAGAACCTCCTGAACAACATGAGCGCCGAGTACGCCAAGGCGCAACGCAGGAAATACCTGAAGGAAACTGCGCAGATTCGTGTATTCCTGGCCGCGCCGGAAAACCTTGAGCTGCTGCGCATGTATGAATCTGTGGTCGATGAGTTTCAACTCAAGATCATTGCCAAGCGCAAGGACTACCAGACCTTCGATGACGTAATGGAGTACTTAGTAGACCTCCTGTTCAACCGCGATCCCGTGTTGCGACAGCATGCACACAAGCGCTTGACCCGTGCCGTGCTGTTCTACATGTACTGGAACTGCGATATTGGGGAGGTCGGCGATGCTGCGGCCGACTAAACACTCGCACCCGGATCGCACGGTTATCAACGTTGCGTTGTTGTTGCTGATGCGACTGAAAGATCGCCGCGTGGATGAATATGGCGCACTGCGCAAGTATGCGAAGAAGACCGTTACCGGAGGCGATGTGTTATTCCTACCGGCGCTAAATTTTCTCTATCTAATGGGACTGATCGACTATCGCCCCAAGACCGACGCCGTGGAATATGTGGGGCCAAATGAAGCTGTCTAGACTTTATTCAAACAAGCCGGACTTGTTTGAGCCCGTCGACTTTGTGCAGGGCTTGAATGTCATCATGGCTGAGATTCGTCTCCCGGAGAATCGCGAGAAGGATACTCACAATCTTGGAAAGACGACCCTAGGGCGTTTGCTCGACTTCGGATTCTTAGCCGGACGTGACGCCAAGTTCTTCCTTTTCAAGCACCTCGATCGTTTCAGAGATTTCGTTTTCTTCTTAGAGATCGAGCTGGAAGACGCCTCATTCGTTACGATACGGCGTAGCGTGGAGGAGGCAACCAAGATCAGCTTCAAGAAGCACGAAGCGGGACACCAGGACTTCTCTGCGTTGTCGATCTTGGCATGGGACCACCAGGATGTGGCTTTCGAGCGCGCCCGCGATCTGCTCGATGGCCTACTCGATTGGCGCGCACTAAAGCCATGGTCATATCGCAAGGGATTGGGCTATCTGCTGCGCTCGCAGGAGGACTTTCGCGAGGTATTCCAACTGCGCAAGTTCGCGTCCAAGCATGCCGATTGGAAACCATTTCTTGCGCATATGCTGGGTTTCAACGCGAAACTAATCGCTTCGCATTATGAGAAGGAAGATGAACTCTCCAAAAGGCAAGATACTGCCCAGACTATTAAGAACGAACTGGGTGGGTCGATTGAGGACATCAGCAAGATCGAAGGCATCCTCTTACTCAAGCAGAAGGAGGCAGAGAAGAAGCAGAAGCTTCTTGATGCCTTTGATTTTCGTGCTCAGGATAAGGATCGAACCAAGCAGTTGGTCGATGGCATAGATGAGCGTATCGCGACACTCAACAGCGAGCGCTATTCGCTAACTCAGAACAGAAAGAAGATACTGACTTCGCTGGAGGAAGATCAGATTCTGTTTAATCCGGAGGAAGCCCAGCGCTTGTTCGAGGAAGCGGGTGTCCTTTTCAAGGGGCAGGTCAAGAAGGACTTCCAACAATTGATCGCCTTCAACCGGGCGATCACGGATGAGCGTCGTGGCTATCTTCAGGAAGAGCGTGTGGAGATCGAAGCCGAGCTGAAGCGTGTCAATGCTGAACTCGGGTCGCTGGGTAAAAAGCGCTCGGACATGCTTTCATTTTTGAGCGAAACCGACATTTTCGGAAAGTACAGACAAGTTTCCGACGAAATGGTAACACTGCGCGCCGACATCACATCCCTAGAGCGCCAGCGCGGCTTCCTGCACCGTTTGCAGGAATTGCGCACTGACATTAGGGCGTTGACTGAGGCGCGCGGTCATCTGCAAACCCAGATAGAAGCTGACGTCGAAAAGCAGAACTCGGACCCGGATAGTTTGTTTTCGTCGATTCGGGTCTTTTTCAGCGAAATCGTTGAAGAAGTGATCGACCGCAAGGCATTGCTGAGCGTTTCGCCAAATCAGGCAGGGCACCTTGAGTTCAAGGCTGAGATTTTGGATGAATCGGGCAATGCGACCAGCGCCGACCTTGGATACACGTATCGCAAGCTACTGTGCATTGCCTTCGACCTTGCTGTATTGCGTGCCCACCTCGACGACAAGTTCCCGCGCTTCGTCTATCACGATGGTGTGTTCGAGTCGCTGGATGATCGCAAAAAGGAGAATCTGTTAGCGGTCATTCACCGATACGCCGAACTGGGGCTACAGCCCACCATCACGCTGATCGATTCGGACTTGCCAGCGCGTGCCGATGACGATGAGCCGGTGTTTGCTGCGGACGAAATCGTCGTGACGTTGCATGACGAGGGTGAGCGGGGACGGCTGTTCAAGTTTAAAGCATGGTGATGACCTCGAACCGACCCTGACGCATTCCGCGCTACAGGCGGATGCCGGCAGACTTCGGCGTTGCAAACTGCTCCGGCTCCTTACCGAGTGGGAAAGCCACCACGTACAACACGCTGGCAGGCATCGGCTTGCTGTCCTGCTCAAAACCCCACTTTACCTGCACCTTGCGCGTGGCACTGCGCAGTGAGACGCCGAGCGCCTTGAGCGCGTCGATGTGGGATTGCATCTCGTCGTATATCTCGAACTTCTGCGTTTCGCTGTAGGCATCGGCGCAGTCCCGGTAGTCGCGGAAGTAGTCCACCAGCATGGCGAATGTCTCGTCCGCTTCGCGGGTCAGCTCGAAGGCTGGCTCTGACAAGTCCATCGTGCAGGACTCGGCCAACTTGGCCAACTGCTTGCCTGTTGTCAGTGGGGTGGCCGTCAGCGTGACGTGCTCCCGATCGAACTTTTCTTTCTCGGCCTTGAATTCTTCCTCGGACGGAATGGTGAACGGCTTGTTGAGTGCGTCGATGTCCTCGAACTCGAACGCCCTAGCAAGAGCACGACGTGTATCAAGACTGGCGGACAAGCCTTGCTCGACCCGCTGGATCGTCCGCACGTTGAGGCCGGAAATCGCGGCCAACTGTTCCTGTGACCACTGCCGCATCTCGCGGAACATCTTGATGCACACGGCCAGTTCGGCCGGGGTCAGCAGACGGGTTTGTTGAGCTTGTTCTGTAGTGTTCATGGGTGGCTCCTTCGTTTTCAGTAGACGTGGCGCAGTATGGGGAGCCAGGAACAAGGACAACACGACAGCAACCCGACAGCCGGCCGACAGACAACTATAAATGCCGCATAGGGTTCACTCCACAAGGATATTCAGGGAGGGAATCCGTGCGTCCCGGCGTGCCGCCGTCGCGCTGTCGTGCTGCGCATCGAGCCGCCTGCGGCGTCTCGCCCCTGTCGGGCTTCCATCGTTCCCTCGCTTTGCTCGGCTGACGCCTCCGGCCCGGCACGCTGATCCGGGCCTGCGCGCTCCGCTTGCCGAAAAGCGGGTGTGTGCAGTGGGCGGGGTGTGGGCGGTCTTGCTGTTCCCTTCACCGTACCACGGCGTTCTCGCCGTCAAGGGCTGCGCGTGCCTTGCACGCTTGCGGCCGTAGCCGTCCATGACCCTGTGACAGCTTGCGCTGCGCCGTGCTGCCGCCGGTTCCGGGCAATTCCGCCCGAGCAACCGGAGCACGATCATGTCGCAACTCTCTCTCGCTTTCGATTCCTCGCTGCTGGTGCGTGACGACCAGGGGCGCTACCTGCTGGCCACCGCCGATCAGATCCTGGAGGCGGCCCGTCAGGTCATCGACCAGAAGATCCCGCGCGGTGCGCTGTTCACCTCGCCGACGCTGGTCAAGGACTACCTGCGCACCAAGCTGGCCGGCTTCGAGTACGAAGTCTTCGCGGCACTGTTCCTCGACAGCCAGCATCGGCTGATCGAGTACGCCGAGCTGTTCCGCGGCACCATCGACTCGGCGGCGGTGTACCCGCGCGAAGTCGTAAAGACAGCACTGCGGTTCAACGCAGCGGCAGTGATCTTCTCGCACAACCATCCGAGCGGGAACCCCGAGCCAAGCCAGGCCGACAGACAGATCACCCAGCGGCTCAAGGAGGCGCTGGCATTGGTGGACGTGCGCACACTGGATCACATCGTCGTCGGTGGCGAGTCCACAGAGTCCTTCGCCGAACGGGGGCTGTTGTGATAGCGGGGGCTTCGGCCCCCTTTTTGCTGCGCCTGGGTCGAACTCTCCGGCCCTGCGGGCCTGCGCGCTGCGCTTGCCTGTGCCCTCGTTGGAGGTGGATGGGCGGTCTTGCTGTTCCCTATCACCGTACCACGGCGTTCTCGCCGTCAAGGGCTGCGCGCGCCTTGCGCGCTGGCGTCCTGGCGGCCGTCTTCGACCCTGTGACTGCTTGCGCTGCGCCGTGCTGGCGACGGTTCCGGGCAATTCCGCCCGAGTAACCGGAGAAAGATCATGAACGAGAAATCGCACGTTTCGCTGGAACAACACGTCTGCCTTATCTGCGGTGTCGCCTTCGACACTGGCAACATCCTGCTGGACAAGCGCCTGCGCGCGAGCATGGAACGCCATACGGCGACAGACTGGGGCCTGTGTCCTGAACACCAGAAGCTGTCCGACGACGGCTTTGTCGCGCTGGTCGAATGCGACCCACAGCGCAGCGACTCGCCGGCCGGCGGCGGTCGCTTGAAGCCGGAGCAGGCTTACCGGACGGGCCGGCTGGCCCACCTGAAACGCGAGGTGTTCGCCAAGGTGTTCAACGTGCCGATCGTGGACAAGCAGCCGTGCGTCTTCGTTGAGCCTGGCGTCATCGAGCAGTTGCAGTCGATGGTCGCGCACTGATCGCGCGTCAACCATCCGGCGCGCCGTCCTGCGGGGCGGCGCGCTTTTTCTCTGCTGCGCCTAGCGTCCTGATCTTAGCCGACGCTAGTTCTGGTCGGACTGCTCGATACCGCGCAGTTGATCCCGAAGCCTTGCAATTCGCTGCGGACTATTGCTTCGTCCTCATCGGACACAAAGGGGCCGACTACCACGCCATCGACCGCAGCAAGCCAATCGAATGGCACCTTTGCGAAGCGATCTACGATCCGAACATTGATCTTGGGCCACGCCTCATCAGTGTGGTCGTAGAGGAGCCTGACTTCATCTTCGCTCGAAAGATTATTGTTTAACCGCAAGAAGGACGCTGCAATCCCTTGTCCAAGGCTGTCGAGGTGTTTCTCCCAGTTTGGATCGGAGAAATACGCCTCTATCTCGACATTCGTGGCGTACTGCATCTTGCCGATGAAGTGTTGCAACATATAGAACTTATTGTCCCTGCTCATCGCAGCATCCAATAGTTTTCTTGGCGTCGATTGCACGCGCACGGAAGGATTGCGACGAGAAAAAATTGCCCAGTCTGATAGCGCGTCAAGGGCCGTGGCCGACCAGCAGGAGCCATAGACGGTGGTGACCACTCCGAGCGTTAGTGGCCCACCAGTGACATCATCCTTGAACTCCCGGTCGAGCAGTGGATTCTCCGATGAATCGCCCCAGTTTGATTTGTCGATCTTGGTGTAGGTGAGGCATTTTTCTACCAAATCCTCACGGAGG
Organism: Lysobacteraceae bacterium; assembly: GCA_034376725.1. GTDB lineage: Bacteria > Pseudomonadota > Gammaproteobacteria > Xanthomonadales > Xanthomonadaceae > UBA11164. The sequence goes on from JAXMJH010000051.1 coordinate 17,963, forward strand.
TATTGGAGTTCCATGATTCGATACACGGGCGCATCCAGATTCACCTCAAAGACATTTCGTTGGATGTAGAGATCCTTCATTTCTTCATAGGGAGCGCCTCGGCAATCTGCCTGGACGATTGCCCCAACGATGTCGGTATTGAACCTCGGAACCATGTATATCCCTCGCGCAAAATAGTTAAGCCGCTTCATCGGTTATTTATGTGCTTTGGCGGCGTGGCCTTTAACTTCTGCACGCCTGTCGTCTGCGACTTTACGTGATCGTAGGCGCACTGCACGACTCACACTTCGATTCGAGCAGCCGGTCGCGCTGTCGTGCTGCGCATCGAGCCGCCTTCGGCGTCTCGCCCCATGCGGGCTTCCATCGTTCCCTCGCTCCGCTCGGCTGACGCCTTCGGCCCGGCTCTTCGATCCGGGCCTGCGCGCTTCGCTTGCGTGGGGTCGGCGCCATCTGCGGCCGTTGCCACAACCGCCGTCTTCCCTCGCTCATCACCTTGTCCGCGACTGTAGCCCGCGGCTGTGTGCCGTCAAGGCGCTCCGGGCCGTGTCCTCGCTGCGCTGCGGGCCGCACCAACCCGTCGCTTGTTTCCTTGACAGCACACAGCCGCGCGCTCCTGACCGTCGCGGGCGATGAACTCAGGAAAGACGGTGGCAACGAGGCCGGCCCAGGTCTCCGCGCCGACCCCACCGGAAAGCCGAAAGGCGGGCTCCGAATCTAGGAATCCGGTGGGGTTTCAACAGCAAACCTTTTGTCAGGAGTAAGCACCATGCAACTTGCATCCCGTTTCGCATCCCGTTCCCCGATGCTGCGCGCCGATCATCCGCTGTCGGATGACCAGATTCGCCGTGTGGCCCCATCCATCTTTGCCGAGGACAAGCACGAAAGCCGCTCCGAGCGGTACAGCTACATCCCCACCGCCGCCGTTCTGACGGAACTGCGCAAGGAAGGCTTTCAACCTTTCATGGTCTGCCAGACCCGCGTGCGCGATGAGGGCAAGCGCGAGCACACCAAGCACATGCTGCGGCTGCGCCACGCCAGCCAGATTGCCGGAGCCGAAGCCAACGAAATCATCTTGCTCAATTCCCATGATGGAACGAGCAGTTATCAGATGTTGGCCGGAATGTTCCGCTTTGTGTGCAGCAATGGCCTTGTCTGCGGCGACACCGTGGCGGATGTGCGCGTGCCTCACAAGGGCGACGTGGCGGGCCACGTCATCGAGGGCGCTTATGAAGTGCTGCACGGCTTCGAGCGTGCGCAAGCCTCCCGCGACGCCATGCAGGCCATCACGCTGGACAACGGCGAGGCCGAAGTTTTCGCCCGCGCCGCGCTCGCGCTCAAGTACGACGACCCGGACAAGCCCGCGCCCATCACGGAAAGCCAAGTGCTGGCCCCGCGCCGGTTCGACGACCGCCGCCCCGACCTGTGGAGCGTATTCAACCGCACGCAGGAGAACTTGACGCAAGGCGGACTGATGAGCCGCACCGCCAACGGACGCCGCCAGCGCACGCGGCCCGTGCAGGGCATCGACAACGGCATCCGCCTCAACCGCGCCTTGTGGCTGCTGGCCGATGGGCTGTGCCAGTTGAAAGCCTGAACCCCACACGGAGGGGCGGGCAGCCCCTCCATTCATTCCCTTGTTTTGCTTTCTTTAGGAGTCATCACCATGAACGTCGTAACCCAGACCGAAACCCGCGCCATCCACACCGCTGCTGCGTTGGAAGTAGCCGACCCGGCCAAGAACCTGATTCTGGTTCCGCTGTCGCAGCTGCTTCCGCGTCGCTCCAAGCGCAACGCGCGCACGACCCCGCGCATGTCCATCCCCGAACTGGCCGCGAGCATTTCCCGCATTGGCCTGCTGCAAAACCTGATCGTCATCCTTGCCGCCGATGGCGAGCACTACGAAGTGGTGGCCGGTGATCGCCGCCTCACTGCCTTGAAGCTGTTGGCGAAGAAGAAGCGAATCCCCGCCGACTTTGAGGTGCCGTGCCTGCTGGTGGCAGATAGCAGCGCCCGTACCGTGAGCCTCGCCGAAAACCTGCTGCGCGAGCAGATGCACCCCGCCGACCAGTTCGAGGCGTTCGCCGCGCTGGTCAAGGAGGGCCGCCCCATCGAGGACATTGCCGCCGATTTCGGCGTGTCCCCGCTGGTGGTGCAGCGCCGCTTGAAGCTGGCGAACGTCTCGCCGCGCCTGATGGCCGACTACCGCGCCGGGGCCGTCACGCTGGAACAGTTGATGGCCCTGACCATCACCGACGACCACGCCGCGCAGGAGGCCGCGTTCTACGGTGCGCCGGAATGGCAGCGCGGCGCATCCGCGCTGCGCGAGCGCCTGACCGAACGCGAGATCGACGCCACGCACCCGCTGGTGCGCTTCGCCGGACTGGACGCCTACACGGCAGCGGGCGGCGGCATTCGCCGCGACCTGTTCGCCGACGACGACAGCGGCACCTTTCTGGTCGATGCCCCGCTGCTGGAAAAACTGGTGCGCGGCAAGCTGGATGCGCTGGCCGAGGACGTGCGCGCCGAGGGTTGGGCATGGGTGGAAGCCGTGCCGCACCTGAGCTACGCCGAACGGCAGGCGTTCCAGAATGCCCCGCGCCAGCAGCGCGAACCGAACGCCCGCGAAGCCCGCCGCATCGCTTCGCTGCAAGCCCGCCTCGACAAGATCGACCCGGCGCTGGAAGACGCCTACGACGCCGAGGACGAAGACAAGGCCGAGGCGCTGGAACAGCAGCGCGAGCCAGTGGCCGCAGAACTGCAAGCCGTACAGGACGCCCTGAAAGGCTACGCGCCAGACGTGCGCGCCGTGGCCGGTGTCATCGTCACCATCGACCGCGACGGCGAGGCCGCGATTCATCGCGGGCTGCTGCGCGAGGCCGAGGCCAAGGCACTGCGCACACTGGAAAAGCTGCGCCAAGGTTTCACCGAAACGGAAGACGCGAACGACGACGAAAGCGAGGACGCCGAGCCGCCCAGGGCTACGAACCTGTCCGACCGGCTGGCGCAACGCCTGAGCGCGCACCGCACCGCCGCGCTGCAAATCGAAGTGGCGCAGCATCCGCAGGTGGCGCTGGCCGCGCTCGTGCATCGCATGGTGCAGACCGCCTTGCAGGAAGATCACTACGGCCACGACTTGCCGCTTGGCGTGCGCCTGACCATGCAGGACAGGCTGGACACCCACGCGCCCGACTGGCCGGAATCACCCGCCGCCGTGGCACTGCGTGAAGTGCGGCAGGCATGGGGCGAGCGGCTGCCGCAGGACGGCGCCGAACTGTTCGCCGCGCTGCTGGCGATGGAGCAAGACGAACTGGTGCGGCTGCTGGGCGTATGCGTAGCCGCCAGCGTGGACGTGGTAACGCCACGCGCCATGCAGCACCAGCCCGGCGCGGAACTGGCGCAGGCGGTCGGGTTGGACATGGCCGGATGGTGGAAGCCGACCGCCGAAGGCTACTTCAACCATGTGTCCAAGGCCGTGATTCTGGAAGCCGTGCAGCAGTTCGCGCCGTCGCACGTCACCCGGCTGTCCAAGCTCAAGAAGACCGACATTGCCAGCGAAGCCGAGCGGCTGGCCGAAGGCACCGGCTGGATGCCCGCCCTGTTCGCGGCAGAGGGCAGCGCGGCGCAGGAAGCCGAGGCCGGCACCGAAGCGGCGGAAGCAGAGGAAACGCTGGCGGCATGAGGTAGCCGCGTGAAGCATGGCCCCAGCGCAGACCGCGCCGGGGCTTTTTGCTGCACTTCAAAATCCGGGCGCGGCAGGTCTGCCGCGCCCGGTCTCAGCGACCAAAGCAGAACGTGCCGTAGCTCGTGATCACGGGTCATCAGGAACCTGAATCCCGCTAGCTCATTGTTGAGGGTGCGCTAATTACGACACACCCATCAATTCCGTCGATCTTTAAGACACCCTCCTTGAATTTGGCATGTTCTTGCGTCGCGCGCGTGCAGTCCCACAGGAAGCTGACGATCCGCGCATCCTTGTATTTCGTGTCGGCGCGATAGAGAGACGCATCTTCGGCGATCTCGCCAATGAGCGTCGGGAAGGACTTCTTCACGTCTTTCCGGTATTTGACCTCAATGATCGTATGCAGCGACGGCAGGTAAAGATCAATGCGCGGATTTTTCTGCCCGACGGGCTGAAGGTTCACTTCGTCCGCGATGTCGTTGAAGATCGGCGCGAGCAGGACATAGAGCAAGTTTTGGACATGGTATTCGTTTTCTACCTGCCATTTGACGGGTTCCGCGCCTCTTGTGCGCCCGGCGTCTTCCCATGTCCACCGCTTTAGGCCGACGGGGATATGCTCCAGAAATCCCAGAAGGTCGTCGAGGCTCCAGCCTTTCGGCGGCACCACGGCCACGTCCTGATTGACCTGATCGAAGACGTAAACCATTAGGCTCAACAGCGCCGTCGAGGCGTCTTCTTGCGCCTGCGCCCGGAACTCGGCCATGAAGCGGCCGATCAGGGAAAGGCGAGTCTGGTGATCTTCGATTCGCCGTATCTGCCGATAGTGAAGAAAGAGCGGCACGCAAGCGCTCGCATGGACAGCGGAGTCGCTGCTGCGGACATACGTCGCGATATCTTTCTCGAACACATTGAGGTGGTCACCGCTGACCTGCTGAGCCAGGAACCCTGAAATCCAGTTCTCGAACTCGCGGGCGATGCGCGCGTCGTTCATCTGCCCGGCCAGCCACTTCACCGCCATGACGCCGAACATGTCGGAGACCCACGGGCGTGGCGTGGAGTCGATCTTGGCGGCCTGGCCGAGTAGGCGGGAGAGATCCAGACTCGAAACGGTTTCGTCCAAAACGCCGAGGCCCGCAATCGCGCACCGCTGATACAAGGAGAGTGTCGCAAAATCGAAGGACGGAACGCCGTCTTTCAACAATCCAAGAAAATACAGAAAGGAGGATTTGAAAGGATCGGCGTGCGCGCTCTCGCTCACCTTGTGGTGCAAATACTCGCGCAACTGGTACGCGTTTTCCTTCTCTACAGGAACCATTGGGATTGCCCGATCTTCCCGATCATCACCGAGTCGTTCCAGCCCGGAAGCTGGTTCAGCCATCCAAGGTTCCGGGCGATCAGGTCGGAATAGCTGATAGTCACTGGCATTGGATTGGGGAAGTAACTACGCCAGGAATGCGATGCGAAGCTGTATAGCTGGGCGCTCAGATACGTAATGTCCTTGAAGGTGGAGTCCTTGTGAACATCAAGAATCACGCCGCGCGGATGTCCGTCTGTGTCTTGCCGCAGTTCGCGCTGGCCGATCAGGTAGACAAGCATTTCGTGCTTGGAAAGCTTGAACGTCTTCCCGCGCGGCGGAGCCAGTCGTCCCTTCTGCACGCCGGCCGTCGCGGAATCGAACATATGCAGGCCATGATTCTCCGAGATTTTCAGGAAGGTGTACTCGATCTGATACTCACGGTACCTGTCGATTACGGCGCGGACGGCTTCGATCTCTTCCTTGTTGAACTTCTTGACCTGCGCATGAAAGATCAGGCGGATCGTGTCGCCTTTCTGCCAGTTCATCCGCTTCTGAATCTTTTCTATCGTCTCTCCGAGCACGGCGGTCAACGCTTCGCAGTAGGCTTCCGGCACGACCGCCTTCGAAGTATTCGAGACGATGTAGCTGCCGTCTCCGGAGAAGACGGTGGTGATGCCCATGATCCGCTGATTGTCAGCGCCACGCTCCTGTCCGATATTCGCGCTGCCGATGCCGATCACGAGTTCGTGCGAGAGAGTCGGTGAGGATTTGAGAAGCCAAGGGACGCCGCCCATCTTCGCGTAGCAAGCCAGCGCCATATTGTTGAGCGAGTACCCGAGCGAATAATCGGACTGCGCAAGAAGCTCTATCGTGAAATCCTGTACGGGAACCTGATGCAGGAAGAACAGGCTCTTGCCGAGATAGTACGGATTCTCCGTGACCTTGAGCTTCTTGAAGGACTGCCGGACCTGCACGAGGGCCAGGTCCCAGCGCCCGCCGTCATCCGCTTTCTTCCGGATCGCAGCCTCGATGGCGTTCTTGTACGCATCCACGCTGTCGGTGGCTGTCGCGAACACTTCAACGCGGCTGGTTCCGAGCGTGAACTTGCCTTCAAGGCCGTTGCTGAAATACTTGCTGTTCGGGATGCCTTTCAGTAGCTTGCGAACGAACTGCTCGACGCGCCCCTTGTCGTGCTGGGCGCAGATCACGCAGATCGACGGATCGTTCCTATCGAAGGTGCGCTTCGTATAGGGGCCGCTCTGTGTCAGACCTTTCTCGGCCCAATCCGCTTCGCCGTTGTCGTTGAAGACGAACACCGGCTTCTGCATCTGCCCACAATCCTTCTGGATATTGGGTGAATCCTGGATCTCGATTCGCGTTCCCTCGATCAGCGGGATGGTCTTCGACTGGATGTACTTCTTGAGCGTGTCGATGCGGGCCTTCTTGTTCTCGCCTCCATTGAATACGGAAACGGATTGCCGGATACGCTCGACGATGGCGTCTTTCTGCGCGCCGTGCGTATGCAGAATGTAGTCATCGAAGTTCGTCCGGCTGGCCTCCAGATAAACGTCTTTCGCCTCGGCTTGAACGACCTGACCGTCGGGCCGCGTGACATAGAGCGTTTCACCCTTGCAGCCGCTCACCGACCCCAGAAGCTTTCTGTATCCGTCGTCCTGCTCGGTGACAATGTAGCGGCCCGCAAGATCGAACCCGGCATTCAGGAAGAACAGGCCGTTCTCTTTGAGCACGCGACGCGTTGTGCAATCAATAACGAGGCATGGATGGCCCAGGACAGTGCGGGTGTCGATTGAGTATTTGGCGCAAACCTTAAAGGGGTAAGCGTCTCCAAGAATCGGAACCAGAAGATTGTCTTCCGGCTTGGCGCTCACCAGTTCGATGGGATTGAAGCCGGATGGGTTGCGGCCCAGCCCAGCGAGATGGCGGATCAGTCCGTCCTTGACCAGCGAACAAAAGACGCCGAAGTTGTCCTTGAGCGCGATCGTCTGCGGCGTGCCAGATGCCGGGAACGTGCCGTCCCCCGAGAAGATCAGGATGTTGTCGCCCTGCCGGCGAAAGGCGTGCGTCGCTTTATGAGCGGCGCGAAGGCCATCCAGGGTTTCCTTGTCGTAGGGAATCTGGCGGACTTCAAGCTCCAACTCGGGGACTTTCAGCGGAAATGCGTTCAGGACAATCGGCAAGGTCCACCCCTTTCATGTCCGTGACGCTTCCACCGCGCGGCGCCCCGCGAATTGGTCTCAGTCCGGGAGGTTATGGGTTCTAAGGTCGTCGTGGCTTGCCACTTGACCGGCCTCACAGCAAGCACTGCGTTCATTGCTGTTTCTCCAGAAGCGGCCATTGTTCAGCGACGTACTTCTCTGCTGCGTCGCGAACGACCCATGCTACGGAGACCTTCTTGCTCCGGGCGATGGCTTCCAGCATTTCGTAGAGTTCGGGCGGGAATGTCACGGACGCCCTCGGAGCCGGATCACGCTTGGGCTTTGAGGTTGCAATGGGCTTTGTTGCAGGCATGACTAAACACTTCCGAATCAGATGATGCACCACTTTACACCAAGGTGGTGCGCCGCTCCAGTTGTAGTCAGTGACGCCCGCGCCCCGCCACGGTGGGCAGTGCGCCGGAGCACGCTGCACCTTGCTGCGCCCGGTTGTGCGAAAGCGTGCCGTCCTCGACGCTGACGGTGGGCTGTCCGGGCCGTCACGCCGGCCTGTTCACCGACATGCCCCACGGCCTTGCCATGACGAATCCATGCCACGCCTCAAACCGTCCGTCGCTGGATGCGGTGGGCATTCCTGTCTGTCGCTGTGGGCCAGACCTTGCCGGCATCAGGGCGCGTGCCGGCGACGCCTTCATGCGGAGCGCCGAGCCGGCCATCGCTCCATTCGGGTCAGTTCGGCCCGTTGCGTCCTTGGTTCGTTGTGAATCCTGGCGGGAGCGCGGCTGCGCCTCGGGCTTCATGGCTGCAACCGTCCGGCGCAAACAATTTCCCCGCCGCGTTGCGGCTTCCTCGCGCAGCAAATTCTTTGCGCCTACCGGCCCTCCACGGTGTTGCGGCCGCAAGCGGTGCAGCCAGCCCGCCCCCCACCGGACGGATCACAACAAGGACGCGATGGGCG
>JAXMJH010000052.1:0-34450 GCA_034376725.1 Lysobacteraceae bacterium
GTGGGTGGCGGGGAGGCACGGCGCCTTCGGCGCAGCCCCCTCTCTCCAACCCCTCTCCCGCGAGGGGAGAGAGGCTCAGAGCGGCCGCATGGTCGCGTGTCTGTTGGCCCGGTGGGAATTATTTGGCGCGAGAATCGTGCAATCGGCGGTCCCGGCTTACGGCCTTTGGCCTTAACCGGGCCGCTCGTTGTGGGTGGCGGGGAAGCACGGCGCCTTCGGCGCCGCCCCCTCTCTCCAACCTCTCTCCCGCGAGGGGAGAGAGGCTCAGAGCGGCCGCATGGTCGCGGGTCTGTTGGCCCGGTGGGAATTATTTGGCGCGAGAATTGTGCAATCGGCGGTCCCGGCTTACGGCCTTTGGCCTGCGCTGGACTGCTCGTTGTCGGTGGCGGGAGAGCACGGCGCCTGCGGCGCCGCCCCCTCTCTCCAACCTCTCTCCCGCGAGGGGAGAGAGGCTCAAAGCCGCCGACTTGGCAATCGCCCCTCCCCCTCGGCGCGCGGGCCCCTCGCCCTCGACGCGAAACGGGTTGGGGAAGCGTGGAGGTAGTCTGGACTCGAATCCACCGCCGAACCTGCCACTTCGAACACGCGCCGCCACACCGCCTGTGGATCGCCCATGCTAGAATCTGGCTAGCCATATATTCAAATAGGCTATCTATGAAGATCGTTGCTGTCTACGAGGCCAAGAATCGCCTGTCCGAACTGCTGGCGGCGGTAGAGGGCGGTGAAACCGTGTCCATCACCCGGCGCGGCCGCCCGGTCGCGCGTCTGGTGGGAGTGGACGACGATTCGCCAGCACCCGCCGAGCGCGGCGAGGGCGTCGCCGCAGCGCTGGCGGCGCTTCGCGATCTGCGCCGCGGCGTGCATCTGGACGGCGATTTGAAGCAGATCGCCCGCGAGGGCCTGGACTGATGCCGTTCGTGCTGGACAATTCGGTGGTTTGCGGGTGGCTGTTCGAGAACCAGGCCGACGACTACACCGAGGCGGTGGCCCGGCGGCTGTCCAGCGATCGCGCCGCCGCCCCGGTGTTATGGCCGATGGAACTGGCCAACGTCCTGCGAACGGCCTGCCGCCGCGGCAGCCTGACCGCCCAGCAGGCGCAGGGGATGCTGGAACAGCTCGCGCTGTTGCCGATCGGGATCGATCCGCACCCCGCCCGTCCCGGCCTGTTGCTGGCGCTGGCACTGCGGTTCGACCTGAGCGCCTGCGATGCGACCTACCTGGAGCTGGCCCTGCGCCTGCAGCAGCCGATCGCCACCCGCGACGCCGCCCTGGCCGATGCCGCGCGCGCCGCCGGGGTCGGTACGGTGGGCTGAGCACCCGCAGGAGCGGTGCCGGCGAAGTCGCAAGCCGCGACCCGTCTCGCGGCGCTCAGCCGCCCACCGCGCCGCGCAGCAGTTCGTTCACCGAGGTCTTGGCGCGGGTGCGGTCGTCGACGCGCTTGACGATGACGGCGCAATACAGCGAGTGGCTGCCGTCAGCGGCCGGCAGGTTGCCGGATACCACGACCGAGCCGGCCGGAATGCGGCCGTAGCTGATTTCGCCGCTGGCGCGATCGTAGATGCGGGTCGATTGGCCGAGGAACACGCCCATGCCGATGACGCTGCCGTGCTCGACGATGACGCCTTCGACCACTTCCGAGCGGGCGCCGATGAAGCAGCCGTCCTCGATGATGGTGGGGGCGGCCTGCAGCGGCTCCAGCACGCCGCCGATGCCTGCGCCGCCGGAAATGTGGCAATGGGCGCCGACCTGCGCGCATGAGCCGACCGTGGCCCAGGTGTCGACCATGGTGCCGGGACCGACGTGGGCGCCGATGTTGACGAAGCTCGGCATCAGCACCACGTCGCGTCCGATGTGCGCGCCGCGACGCACCACCGCACCCGGCACCACGCGCGCGCCAAGGGCCGCGAAATCGGCGGCCGAGTAGCCTTCGAAACGGGCCGGAACCTTGTCCCAGAACGGCGCCGGCTGGGCCTCGATCAGGCCCATGTCGTTGGTGCGGAAATACAGCAGGACGGCCTTCTTCAGCCATTCGTTGACCCGCCATTGGCCGGCGCCATCCGGTTCGGCAACCCGGAATGCGCCGGATTCCAGTCCGGCCACGGCCTGCTCGACGGCCGCTGCCACGGCGGGCTCGATGGCATTCGCGCTCAATTCGGCGCGCCGCTCCCAGGCGGACTCGATGCAGTCGATCAGTTCAGCTGGCGCTGTCGGCTTTGCCATGTTCGTAGCCTCCCTCGACGCAGGCCATGAGCGCCTGGGTGAGTGTTTGAGTGGTGAGTACGCTCAGCGCTCGATCGGAGAAATCGCTGAGCAGAAAGAAATCCTCGACCCGCTCGCCGAAGGTGGCGATGCGGGCATCGTGGACGCGCACGCGATGCTGACGAAGCAGCACGGCGATCTCGGCCAGCAGTCCGGGGCGGTCGGTACAGACCAGGGTGAGCTGGGTGCGGTCGCTGCCGTGTTCGGAAAACTCGATGCGCACCGGTACCCGGAAATGGCGCAGCAGCCGGGGCAGTGCGCGGCGCGAGGGCCGCACCTGGTCCGAGGCACGGACCAGGATCGCGCCAAGCCGCCTTTCGATCATCGGCGCCAGCTGCGCCGGCTCGGTGCGCTGTTGATCGGTGGCCAGCACCTGAAAGCTGTCCAGGCTCATGCCGGTGTCGGCATTGAGCACGCGCGCCGCGATCACGGTCAGGCCCATGCGGTCGAGCGTCGCAGTGACGGCAGCGAACAGGCCGTCACGGTCGGGCGAATAGACGAACACCTCCAGCGCGCGCTGGGCATCCATCGGCCGGGCCAGCACCAGCGGCTGCCGGGGCGAGGCCAGCGCTGCGACGCCGTGGGTCTGCCAGGCCACCTGTTCGGGCCGGTAGCGCAGAAAACTTTCCTCCGGATAGCCGTCCCACGCCCGGTCGATGTCGGCCTCGCTCATGCCTTCGTCGAGCAGGATGCCGCGCGCGGCCTCCCGGGTTTCGGCAATCCGCTCGGCGGCGAACACCGGATGCTCCAGCCCGCGCCGCAGGGCGAACCGGGTGGAGGCGTACAGATCCGCCATCAGCTGGTCTTTCCACGCGTTCCACAGCTTGGGGCTGGTGCCGGCGATATCGGCGACGGTGAGCAGATACAGATAGTCGAGATGCTCGCGGTCGCCGATCCGGGTGGCGAACCGGGCCACCACTTCCGGGTCGGAGATGTCCTGGCGCTGGGCCGTGGTCGACATCAGCAGATGGTTGGCCACCAGCCAGGCCACCAGGGTGGCGTCCGCCGAAACCATGCCGTGCGCCAGACAGAACTCGCGGGCATCGACCGCGCCCAGTTCGGAATGATCGCCACCGCGGCCCTTGGCGATGTCGTGGAACAGGGCGGCCAGCAGCAGCAATTCGGGCTTGCGCAGTTTCGGCCACAGCTCCGGGCCCAGCGCGAAGCGCTTGCCCGAATCCCCGGAGGCGAAGCTCTCCACATTGCGCATCACCTCCAGCGTGTGCTGGTCGACCGTGTAGACGTGAAACAGGTCGTACTGCATGCGCCCGGCCACTTCGCCGAATGCCGGCAGATAGCAGCCCAGCACGCCCAGCCGCGCCATGCGCGAGAGCGTGCGCACCGCCGATGGCCCACGCACCAGGGCGATGAACTGCCTGCGAATCTCGGCCGTGGCGTCGGTGTAGGAGGGAAACTCGGGCAGCGACTCGGCCATCGCCCGCGCGGTTTCCGAATGCAGACCGCGCAGGCCCGGATGCGAAGCCCAGACCGAAAACAGGGTAAGCACCCGATCCGGCCGGCCGCTCAGCCAGTCGTCGGTCGGCATCGACAGATAGCCGCGCCGGGATACCAGGTCCTCCGCCAGCGGTTGCGGCTGGCCCTCGCCTTCCAGCTGTTCCTCGAAGCGCTGCAGCAGGCGATCATTGATCCGCAACACGGTGGCCGCCGACCGGAAAAAGCCCTGCATCATCTGTTCGACCGCCAGATTGTCGCGGCGCTCGTCCTTGAGACCGAGCCGCTCGGCGAGCGCCTTCTGGTGATCGAACAACAGGCGTTCCTCGGCCCGACCGGCCACCAGATGCAGCCCGAACCGCAGCCGCGACAGCGCGCGGTACTCGCGCCTGAGGCTGTCGAATTCGTCCTCGCCGAGCGAGCCCAGCGGCACCAGCGAGGACAGGCCCGGCACGCCGTGGATGCGCCGCGCCATCCAGGCCAGCGTGTGCAGGTCGCGCAGGCCGCCCGGTCCGTCCTTGACGTTGGGTTCGAGGTTATAGGCCGTGTCGTTGAAGCGGACATGGCGCACCCGCTGCTCTTCGCGCTTGGCAATGAAAAATTCGCGCGCCGGCCAGACCTTGCCGACCGCCACCGCCGCCGACAACTCGGCCGCCATGCCGGGCCGGCCGGCCAGTTCGCGCAATTCGAGCAGTGCGGTCATCACCGTGGCATCGGCGGCCGCTTCGCGACACTGGCTGATCGAGCGCACCGCGTGCGAGGCGGCGATGCCGGCGTCCCACAGCAGGGCGAACAGGCGCGACAGCGCGGCCGAGGCGTTCTGCTGGGCGCGCGGCTCGGCCAGTACCAGCAGGTCGACATCGGAATGCGGAAACAATTCGCCACGCCCGTAGCCGCCGGTCGCCAGCAGGGCCAATCCGGCATCGTCGGGCAGACAGCGCGCCCACGCCAGGCGCACCACGGCATCGACGCACTCGGTGCGAGCGCGCAGCAAACGGGACACGCCCTCGCCGGCATCGAACCGGCCGGCCAGCGACTCCTGGGTTTCGGTCAGCCAGGCTCTGGCGGCGGCGCACCACTGGAGATCGTCGCCCGCACCGGCAAGTACGGCGGCAGGCGCGACAACGCTCACAGGTCGTTATCGTCGCCCGGCAGGCGAGTCAGAATTTCCGGTCCGTCGGCGGTGAGGTGGATGGTGTGTTCCCACTGGGCGGACAGCGAGCGGTCCTTGGTGACCACGGTCCAACCATCGGGCAGCAGCCGGGTATGGCGCTTGCCGGCGTTGATCATCGGCTCGATGGTGAAGGTCATGCCTTCCTGAAGCACCAGGCCCGCGCCGGGAAGGCCGTAATGCAGCACCTGCGGATCTTCGTGATAGACCTGCCCGATGCCGTGGCCGCAATACTCGCGCACCACCGAGAACCGCTGCGATTCCGCGAAGGACTGGATGGCGTGGCCGACATCGCCCAGCGTCGCGCCGGGCACGGCCGCCCGGATGCCGCGAAACATCGCCTCGCGCGTGGTTTCCACCAGCCGCCGGGCCAGCACCGATGGCTCGCCCACGTAGTACATCCGGCTGGTGTCGCCGTGCCAGCCGTCCTTGATGACGGTGACATCGATATTGACGATATCGCCGTCCTTGAGCACCTTGGCTTCGCTGGGGATCCCGTGACAGATCACATTGTTGACCGAGGTGCAGACGGTCTTCGGGAAGCCCCGGTAGCCGACATTGGCGGGGATCGCACCCTGCACCTCGATGATGTGCTGGTTGCAGATGCGATCGAGTTCCTCGGTGGTCACGCCGGGCTTGACGTGCGGAGCGACCACCTGCAGCACTTCGGCGGCCAGCCGGCCGGCGATGCGCATCTTCTCGACTTGCTCGGGAGTTTTGATCGATACAGGCATGATCGTCCCATTATCCGATACTTGCGCCGCCACGGCCAGCCGGCCTACAATGTTGGGCTGTCACAGCCTCTGGTTGCTGGCCGTTCACGTCGAACGTCATCGGCGAATTCTCACCCGCATCGACACACCGTGCCGGGGTGCCCCTTCAAGGAGGGGTTCGGCCACGATGGATGCGGGGAAGCCCAACCCCGGAGCTTCGACCGTCAGAGCGACGGCGCGCTCCACGTCAGACAGGATTATCGCAATGCCCCAGGTCACCATGCGTCAGATGCTGGAAGCCGGCGTTCACTTCGGCCACCAGACCCGCTACTGGAACCCCAAGATGGCTCCGTTCATCTTCGGCGCCCGCGGCAAGATCCACATCATCAATCTGGAAAAGACCCTGCCGCTGTTCACCGACGCGCTGAACTTCGTGTCGGGCCTGAGCCAGAAGCGCGGCACGATTCTTTTCGTCGGCACCAAGCGCTCGGCGCGTGAGGCGATCAAGGAAGAGGCAGCCCGCTGCGGCATGCCTTTCGTCAGCCAGCGCTGGCTGGGCGGCATGCTCACCAACTTCCGCACCATCAAGCAGTCGGTCGCGCGCTTGAAAGAGCTTGAGGCCGGCGAAACCGACGGCAGCTTCGAGAAGCTGGTCAAGCACGAAGTGCTGAGCCGTCGCCGCGAGCGCGACAAGCTGGAAGCCTCGCTGGGCGGCATCAAGGACATGAACCGCCTGCCGGACGCCCTGTTCGTGGTCGATATCGGTTACGAGAACATCGCCGTGCTGGAAGCGAAGAAGCTGGGCATTCCGGTCATCGCCGTGGTCGACACCAACTACGACCCGAACCTGGTCGACTACGCCATTCCGGGCAACGACGACGCCATCCGCGCCGTGCAGCTCTACGCCCACGCCATCGCCGACGCGGTGCTGGAAGGCAAGGCCGCAGCGCCGATCATGGGCAACGGTGAGGACGAGTTCATCGAGCTCGACGCCGAGGGCAACCCGGTCGTGGCCGACAAGGCCGACCCGCGCCGCAAGGCGCCGGCCCGCAAGCCTGCGCCGGCCCGCAAGGTATCGCTCGATCGCGCTCCGGCCAAAGCCGCTGCCGAACCTGAAGCCCCGGCAGAATCCGCGCCGGAAGCCGACGCAGCCGAGTAACGAGTCCTTCATGCGATCGCCGCACACTGCGGCGATCGCGACTGTTTGCGATCGCCCGTGACGATGCCCGCAGCCATCCGGCATGTCGGGAACACGGTCGCAAGCGTTCATTTTCTATAGAGGTAAAACGATGGAAATCACCGCCGCCCTGGTCAAAGAACTGCGCGAGCGCTCCGGCGCCGGCATGATGGAATGCAAGAAGGCGCTCACCGAACACGACGGCAATCTCGAAGCCGCCATGGAGCACTTGCGCAAGACCGGCCTTGCCAAGGCCGACAAGAAAGCCGGCCGCATCGCCGCCGAAGGCCGCATCGTGCTGGCCCAGGACGGCAACAACGCCGTGCTGGTCGAAATCAACTGCGAGACCGATTTCGTCGCCAAAGACGAAGGCTTCACCGCGTTTGCCGAAGCGACCGCCCAGGCGGCGCTGTCGTCCGGCGCGGCCGATGTCGATGCGCTCAAGGCTGCGGCACTGGGTTCGGACACCGTCGAATCGGCCCGCCAGGCGCTGGTCGCCAAGATCGGCGAAAACATCCAGGTTCGCCGCCTGGTGCGCATCGAGTCGGCCAACACCGTTGGCGCCTACATCCACGGCGGTCGGATCGGCGTGCTGGTTGAAGCCAAGGGTGCCGACGGCGAACTGGCCCGCGGCCTGGCGATGCATGTCGCCGCGATGAACCCGCCTTACGTCGACGCAACCGCCGTGCCGGCGGAAGTGGTCGAGAAAGAGAAGGAAATCGCTCTGGCGCAGATGTCCGACAAGGAAAAGGCCAAGCCGGCCGACATCCTTGAGAAGATCATCGCCGGCAAGATCAACAAGATCGTCTCCGAGATCACCCTCACCGGCCAGCCTTATGTGCTCGACACCAACAGCACTGTCGAGACCGTGCTGCGCAAGGCCGGCGCCGAAGTGATCGGCTTCGTTCGCCTCGCCGTGGGCGAAGGCATCGAGAAGAAGGAAGAAGACTTCCACGCCGAAGTGATGCGCCAGGCCGGCCTGGCCTAAACCAGGCAAAATCGTTCGACCGAAAGGGCCGCGGGTAACCGCGGCCCTTTTCTTTTGCCCGGCGATCCGCACCGCCGGGTCGCTGCGCGCCTTGCTTGAACTGGATCACAGAAACCAGAACGCGAATGTGTTTTGCACCCTCCGGGAATCGGTTCTGTGACCCGATACGCAGCTCCATTGACGGTCGCGCTCCAAAATGCGCCACCCCCCAGATTACGGGCCCCGTGCCCGAAAGCAGCCGCCATGTCACGCGCAACCCTCGGCCTCCTGTTCGCTGTCGCTCTCGCCCTGCTTCCGGGCCAGGGATTCGCCGCCAAACCCGGCTCCGGCGCCGGCAATATCGCGCCCAGCGTGCGCATCGTTTCTCCGGGACCGGACTCCCGGTTCGACGCCGGTGCCACGATCGCCATTTCGGCTGACGCCCAAGACAGCGATGGCCGGATTTCCCGCGTCGCGTTCTATGCCGGTGCGACCTTCATCGGCAGCCGCAGCAAGTCGCCGTTCGAGATTACCTGGTCCGACGCGCCGGCAGGCAGCCACGTGCTCACCGCCGTGGCCACCGACAGCGCGAAGGCCAGCACCACTTCGGCCAGCGTAACCATCGTGGTGGCGACCGTAGCCGACACCCTGGCGCCGAGCGTGCCCATTGGCCTGAATTCGCCCAGCCAGAGCCAGAGCGGGATTGCACTCGCCTGGTCGGCATCCAGCGATTCCGGCAGCGGCGTGGCTGGCTACGACGTGTTCCGCGACGGCGCGCTGGTCGCTTCGCCTGCTCAACCGGCCTACGCCGACGCCGGCTTGACCGCCGGACAGACCTATCGCTACGCAGTCCGCGCCCGCGACAACGCGGGCAACGCCTCCGCGCAAAGCGCCGCCCTGTCCGTGCAGACGCTGGCGACCGAGACCACCGACCCCGGCACGCCCGAGGCGCCGGCGGCCAGCAAGCGCGTGGTCGGCTACTTCACCCAGTGGGGTATCTACTCCAACGGCTACACCGCCAAGTCCCTCGACCGGACCGGCGTTGCCGAACGCCTGACTCATCTGATCTACGCCTTCGGAAACGTCCGCAACAACCGTTGCGAGCTGGGCGTGCTCAAGCCCACCAACACCAGCACCGGCGAAGGTGGCGACGCCTGGGCGGACTACGCCCGGCCGTTCAGCGCGGCCGAAAGTGTCGACGGCGTGGCCGACAAGGCGGGCCAGCCGCTGCGCGGGCACTGGAACCAGCTGCGCAAGCTCAAGCAGCAGCACCCGGATCTGAAAATCATGATCTCGCTCGGTGGCTGGACCTGGTCGCGCGGATTCGCCAGCGCCGCCCGGCCGGAAAACCGCGAAGCGTTCGTTGAATCGTGCATCGACGGCTACATCCACGGCAACCTGCCGGCCTTCGACGGCGCCGGTGGCAGCGGCGCAGCGCTCGATCTGTTCGACGGTTTCGATATCGACTGGGAATACCCGGCGGCCTGCGGGCTGACCTGCGGCAACAGCGAGGACACCGAGAACTTCACCCAACTGCTGGCCGAGTTCCGCCGCCAGCTCGACGCGGTGCGTCCGGGCCTTCAGCTCAGCACGGCGGTCGGCGCCGGCATCGACAAGATCCGCGTCACCCGCCCGGCCGAGTACCAGTCGTCGGTGGATTTCATCAACCTGATGACCTACGACTTCCACGGCGCGTGGGAATCGCGGACCAATTTCCACACCGCCCTGTTCGGCTCGCCCGACGATCCGTCGCTGGGCGACGCGCGGTTGTACAACAGCGACGACGCGGTCAAGGCGTTCCTCGACCTGGGCGTGCCGGGCGAAAAGCTGAATCTGGGCATCGCCAGCTACGGACGCGGCTGGACCAATGTCTCCAGCCGCGACAACGGCCTCTACCAGAGCGGCGTGGCCGCGCCGGGCAGCCTCGAAGCCGGCATCGAGTCCTATCGCAAGCTCGCGGCGTTGAACCACCCGAGCTTCGTCGACCCGAAATCGCTGGCGCACTGGACGTTCAACGGCTCGACCTTCTGGAACTTCGACACCCCGGCATCGATCGCCGACAAGATGAACTATGTCGACATTCAGGGGCTTGGCGGCGCCTTCCTGTGGGACTTCGCAGGCGACGACGATGCCGCCTCGCTGATGCACGCGATCGGCGACGGT
This sequence comes from Lysobacteraceae bacterium, assembly GCA_034376725.1. Taxonomy (GTDB): domain Bacteria; phylum Pseudomonadota; class Gammaproteobacteria; order Xanthomonadales; family Xanthomonadaceae; genus UBA11164. The sequence continues at coordinate 9,903 of JAXMJH010000052.1, forward strand.
TTGCGCTGAGCGAGACTTCGACCGCAGCGCGTCCCGCGCCTGGGCGCCTCAAAAGAAAAGCCCGCTGAGAATCACTTCAGCGGGCTTTTGCTTTTCGTGCGCCCCTCTCCCACGAATCGCTTCAGGCCGGCCCCGCACCTGCATCGCCCCGGTGAATACGCTAGTGTCGTGTTTCGTTCTTGACGGAACATACGCAGAAGGTCGGCTGTCCGATGTGGCGGCCAGAGCCGAAGCCAGAGCAAGAGCTTTCACTGCCCTGCGGGCAGCGAGTTACTTTCTCTTGCTTGTCCAAGAGAACGTAACCAAAGAGAAGGACACCCCGTCTCGCACCGCGCGGATGAGGCCCGCGCGGTGCCCTGCGCTGCTCGGTGCGAGACGAAAGGGGTTTCAGAGCCAAGAGCAAGAGCAACCGAAGCAAAGCAGAATCACGCCCATCGCTTGAGTTCCGAGCAGAATGGAACGCTGCGCTAAAACCGCATTCGGGCTGCGCTCATTCCTCGTCGAGCAGCGCTTCCGCCTCGATTTCGACCAGCATGTCCGGATCGACCAGCGCGGCGACAACCAACAGCGTGGTCGCCGGGCGGATGTCGCCGAACACCTCTCCGTGCGCCCGGCCGACCTCGGGCCAGTCCTCGACCCGGGTGATGTAGATGCGCGTGCGCACCACATCGCCAGCGGTTGCGCCCGCCTCGGCCAGCGCCGCCTGGATGGTACGCAGGGCCTGCACGGCCTGGGCGTATGGGTCGCCACGGCCAACCAGCCCATCGGCGGTACTGGAGGTGGTGCCGGACACATGGATGTGCGGGCCAACGCGCACCGCACGGGAATAGCCCACCCTGGTCTCCCAGGGCGAGCCGCTGCTGATCAATCGACGGGTGGTTTTCATGATCGAAGCATAGCGCAGCCGATGCCGATTCCACGCGCCCGTTGGGGCCGTAAACTGCCGCCATGCGCTGCGCGGTTTCAATTCGCCTGAGCGCAATTCTTCCCTGCCGGAGTTCACCGCAATGTCCATCGACCAGATACGCCGAATCGACCCCACCGTCCCGCTGTCCGAGCCGGTAGCCGTGGCGCCGGACCGGCTTCGCTCGGGAAACCCGCTGCAGGCCCTGCTCAACGCGTACTCGTCAGCCGATGAACGCTTTCATTGTGGCCAGTGGTCGTGCGAACCGGGAGCCTGGCGGGTCGAGTACAGCGAGGACGAACTCTGCCACCTGCTTCAGGGCCGAATCCGGTTGATCGATGAGACGGGAGGCGCGGCCGAATTCGGCGCTGGCGACAGCTTCGTGATCCCCGCCGGATTTCGCGGCATCTGGGAAACCCTGGAACCCACCCGGAAGGTCTACGTGATCTACGAGGGCCCCGGACAATGAACTCCCCGGCAGTGCACTCGGCCAACATCGACGATCTCGACGCCCTGCTGCCGCTGTTTCTTGACTACCTCGATTTCTACGGCATCCAACAGCCTGCCGAAGCCGCGGAAGCGTTTCTCGGCGAGCGCATGCGCCTGGGCCAGTCGCGCGTGTTCATCGCCCGCCAGCACGCGGCGGCAATCGGATTCGCCCAGGTCTACCCCGGATTTTCCAGCCTTTCGCTGGCGCCGAGCCACGTGCTCAACGACTTGTACGTGCGCCCGGAGGCACGCGGTCAAAGTGTGGCGCGTGCCCTGCTCGACGCCGTGCATGCCGACGCGCGAACCTGCGGCGCCTGTGAGGTGACCCTTCAGACCGCGCACGACAATCAGCCTGCGCAGGAGCTATACCGCGCGCTCGGCTACCGGCGCGACACCACCTTCTGGACGTACAGTCTCGATTTGCCGACCCGCGCATCTCACGCCGCACCGTCCGACCGGTTACCGTAAGCCGTAGAATCACGCTCCCCATCGAACGAGCCGCACAGTGACCGAGGACCTGTCGAAAATCCGCGCCGAAATCGACGCTCTGGATCACGCCCTGATCCAGCTGCTGGCCGATCGCGCCCGTCTCACCGGACAGGTCGGCGCGATCAAGCAGGCGCATGGCTTGCCGCTGTATGTGCCCGAGCGCGAGGCGGCGCTGTTCGCCGCGCGTCGCCAGCAGGCGCTGGAGGCCGGACTCGATCCGGATCTGGTCGAGGACGTGCTGCGCCGAGTGATGCGCGAGTCCTATGCCAGCCAGGAGGCCCGCTTTCCGGCCACCGGCAATCCGGACCGGCCGATCGTGATCGTCGGTGGTGGCGGCGCGCTGGGCCGGTTGCTGGGCGGTTTCTTCGGCCGTTCGGGTTATCAGGTTCGGGTACTGGAGCCCGATGACTGGCCCAATGCCGCCGCGCTGGTCGACAACGCGCAGCTGGTGTTGATGGCGGTGCCGATCGACCGCACCCAGGCGGCCATCGAAGCCCTGCCTGCCTTGCCCGCCGACTGTGTGCTGGCCGACGTGACCAGCGTCAAGCGCGCCCCGCTGGCGGCCATGCTGGCCCGCCATCGCGGCCCGGTGATCGGCCTGCATCCGATGTTTGGCCCGGACATCCGCAGCCTCGCCAAGCAGGTGGTGGTGTTCTGCCCCGGCCGCGATGCCGCCGGCGCCCGCTGGCTGCTGGACCAATTGGGTCTGTGGGGCGCCGTGCTGCGCGAAGAGTCGCCCGAACGCCACGACGCGGCCATGGTGATGATCCAGGCCATGCGCCACTTCAGCACACTCGTCTACGGCGCATTCCTCCAGCGCGAGGGAGCCGACCTCAACGACCTGCTGCGCCTGAGCTCGCCGATCTATCGATTGGAGCTGGCAATGGTCGGCCGCCTGTTTGCGCAGAATCCGGCGCTGTACGCCGACATCATCCTGTCGGCCGGCCCGCTCCCGGACCTGGTCGAAGGCTACCGCGAATGCCTCGACGAACTGTTGGCCCTGCTGCACAGCGGCGACCGGGACGCGCTGATGGAGCGCTTCGATCGGGTGCGCGATTATTTCGGCGAACTCGCCCCGGCCCTGCTCACCGAAAGCGGCGAACTCCTGCGCAAGGCGCACGACGGTCGCGACCCTTGAGCGTCAACGCACGCCGGTTTTGTGCACCACTCCACGTTTTTTGATGTCGTCCGTACCGGCGTCTGTCCGGCCTGCACATCTGAGTGACATCCGTCACTCTGAGCCACGCCGCGCACTGCTAGTCTCGGCAAGCCTTCACTCGACCTTCACCGAGCGATAGGCGCACGGACTGGCGATGCCTCAGGGGGGCGCGTTGCCACCGCCGAAAACTCATCGACGCATTGTTAATCTCAAGGAGGGGTTCCATGAAATTGCATCCTATCGCCAGTTGCCTGGCCATCGCCCTGGCCGCGGTAACCAGCGGCGCCCACGCCAACGACCGTTTTGTCGACGTGATCGTTACGCTCAACGACTCGGTCAGCAGCCCGGGCCGTTCCGAAAATCGCGCGTTTGCCGCCGAAGTGGCGCGCCAGCATGGCCTCAGCGCCAAACACACCTACGGCACCGTGCTGACCGGCTTCGCCGCTCGCGTGCCCGAAGCCTCCCTGCAGCGCCTGCGCAGCGACCCGCTGGTGGCCAATGTCGAGATCGATCGCGTGGCGCACACCATGATGGGTCCGCCGGGCGGCGGTGGCGGTGGCGGTGGCGGTGGCGGGCAGGTCGTGCCCTGGGGTGTGGCGCGGGTTGGCGGCGGCGCCGACGCCAGCGGCCAGCACATCTACATCATCGACACCGGCATCGATTCCGATCACACCGACCTGGCGGCCAATCTCGGCAACGGCTTCGCGCCGGTCGCCTGCAAGGGCCGCACCTGTGCCCGGCCCTGGGACGACGACAACGGTCACGGCACCCACGTTGCCGGCAGCGCTGCGGCGATCAACAACAGCACGGGCGTGATCGGCGTCGCACCGGGCGCAACCCTGCACGCGGTCAAGGTACTCAGCAGCCAGGGTTCGGGTTCGTTCTCCGGCATCATCGCCGGCATCGACTGGATGACCAACGAGGTCATCGCCCGCGGCCAGCCCGCAGTGGCCAACATGAGCCTGGGCGGCGGCGGCAGCAAGACCGGCACCTGCACCAGCAGCGGTTTCACCGGCTCCGACTCGTTCCACCAGTCGATCTGCAACGCCAAGAACGCCGGTGTGGTGTTCGTGGTGGCTGCCGGCAACGACGGCGGTGATGCCGCCAATGCCACGCCGGCTGCCTACGACGATGCGGTGATCACGGTCAGCGCCACCAACAGCAACGATGACTGGCCCAGCTGGTCGAACTGGGGCGACAACAGCGCGTCCTGGACCAGCAATGCCTCGGCCCCGGTCGCCATCGCCGCGCCTGGCGTGAGCATCCTGTCGACCTGGAACAACGGCGGCACCAACACCATCAGCGGCACCTCGATGGCCAGCCCGCACGTCGCAGGCGGCGCTGCGCTGTTCCTGGCCGGCTCCAATCAGCAGGCCAATGGCAATGCGTTCACCAACACGCGCGCCGCGCTGCTCAACGGCGCCGAGAGCACTGCCGGCTTCAGCAACACCAGCGGCAAACCGCACAGCGAGGACTTCCTCGACGCGCGTTGATCGGAAAACGCTACACGCAGTACCCGAAGGGGGCCGTTCGCGGCCCCCTTCGTTTTGGCGCATCGCGGGCCGGGTACGCGACCGGATTCTTCCGGGGCGGCTGCGCTGGGCAGGCCGACGATCAGCCCCCGGCGAATTCCTGCAGTTCCCGATGCAGGCGGGACTTGTCGCCAGCATCCAGAAAGCTGGCGTCGATGGCGTTCTCGAGCAGGGTGCGGATGTGCCCGCGATCCAGTTCCAGGGCATCGGCGACGGCGTGGAAGTTTTCGCCGATATAACCGCCGAAGTAACTGGGATCATCGGAATTCACCGTCGCCTTCAGCCCCAGTTCGAGCATCCGGCGCAGCGGGTGCCGGCGCAGATCGTCGACCACGCACAGTTTGAGGTTGCTCAACGGACACACGGTGAGCGCCATGCCTTCGGTCACCAGCCGCTCCACCAGCGCGGGGTCTTCCAGCGCGCGGTTGCCGTGGTCGATGCGATCGACCTTGAGCGTATCCAGCGCCTCGAAGACGTAATCCGGCGGGCCTTCTTCGCCGGCATGGGCGGCGATCCGAAAGCCGTGCTCGCGGGCCTTGGCGAACACCCCGGCGAACTTCGACGGCGGGTGACCGAGCTCGGAGCTGTCCAGCCCGACACCGGCGATGCGCGCGCGATGCGCCAGTGCCTGATCGAGCGTGGCGTAGGCGTCTTCCTCGCTGAGGTGCCGCAGGAAGCACATGATGATCCGCGAGCTGATGCCGAGCTCGTCGCGCGCCCGGCTCAACGCGCGTTCGATGCCATCGAGCACGGTCTCGAAGGCCACGCCGCGCGCGGTATGGCCCTGCGGGTCGAAGAAGATCTCGGTGTGCACCACATGCTGCGCGGCGGCGCGCCGCAAGTAGGCCCAGGTCAGGTCGAAAAAGTCCTGCTCGGTGCGCAGCACGTTCATGCCCTGATAGTAGATATCCAGAAAGTCCTGGAGATTGCTGAAGTCGTAGGCCGCGCGCACCGCCTCGACCGAATCGAACGGCAGCGCGATGCCGTTGCGCTGGGCGAGTGCGAACATCAGCTCGGGTTCCAGACTGCCCTCGATGTGCAGGTGAAGCTCCACTTTGGGCGCGCGGTCGATGAAGGTGGCGAGGCTCATGCTGATTAGCCCCAATCCTCAGCCGATACCGCTTGCCAACCCTTCTCCCACCGGGAGAAGGTGGCTCGGAAGGCCAGATGAGGGTGCGGCCGCCAGCACATGTACCATCATGCAGTGCCGAACCCGCACCCCTGCCCCTCTCCCGGAGAGAGAGGGAAAAGGCCAGGCTGAAGATTGGTGCTAATTAGGAGACTCATTGACAGATCCGCTCTATGTTAAGACACCAATTATTACACTTAACTTCAGAACTCTACCAAGCATCCCTTCGTGATTTGAAGAAATCACATGCCGCATCGATCGCCGAAAGTGGAACTCCGTTTTTAAATTGATTGGTCGTAATGTGCCCGATATTTTTGCCATTTTTCACTACGATCGGCGGATTCAAGGCGAAATTGTTGAGCGCACTAAAACTGGAAAAACTACTTCCGTACTGAGAAAACGAATTTCTCATGCTAGTGGAAGAAAAACTGCTCCCAAAAGACCCAAACCCATTATTAATCGAATCAATCGCGAAATCGCTCCCAAAAAAACCTAAGTATTGAGGCTCATCCTCTTGAGAAAATACCATGGCGCCGTCAAAATCCGCGCACGAGAAAAACCCGGCCTCCATCAATTCGATACCTTCTGACGGCAACTCGGATATGAACCCATTTGGATCAAATAACAGATTCAAAACCTTGACCGGCAAGTTAGCTGAAACGGTCAACCTCCATTTCCCCACACCATCGCCCAGCGATCCCACCAAACCCTTGTCTGGCGCACCATTCTCAAGTTCATTCGAAAACAATTGAGTAGCTTGCCTCGGACCGAGCGTCAGAGAAACAAAACCTTGCGAGGGGCTGCGAACGCCGTTATCGTCGAAACCGTTTATCAGGATACTGACTGGCTCATTATTGGGGTTAACAATTCTGAGTATGCTGACCTGGTTTGGGTTTTCGCCAGGGTTCACTGTAGGGAGAATGAAGAAAACAGATAACCCAACCTTGTTGGGATCCGCGTCTTGCACGCTGGTAAGAAAACCCGTAGTGGTGCGGATAAGCGCAGTAGCCTGGACCGGAGACGACGCGCTAAGAATCAGACGCCAATTTCCTACCCCAGTCCCCAGTGAACCCTGCAGCCCTTTTTTACTATTTCCAAACTCAATATCGCTTGAATTGAATTGCTTTGACTCAAACGGAGCGAGTGTAAACGCGGCACTACCTTGAGACGCCCGACCTGCATCGTCTATGCCGAAGAACTGTACATTCACAGGTCCTGAGCCAGGATTAGTGATACGTACGAACCCCTGCTGAGTCGGATTGGACGCTGGCGGAACGAACCACAATATTTGTGCTCCCAGATACGGAGTAAACAGCAAAAAAACTCCGAGCAAGAGCACTTGACTCAAACGCCTCTGGAAGTCATAGCTAAGCATACATCCCTCCTACGCCCAGTGGGGCGTCTCGCACCATACCGCAACGGCTAACCTCGAGCAAGAACGGACCCGGTTTAGCCAGATATTCACCCGGGCACCTGTGGTGAGGTACGGTCGCAAAACGCAACCTGATTAGCGTCGAACCTCAGCACGAGAAGTTGCATGTCTTGCGCAGAAGCCGCTCTGGACAAGGTTTGCAGGCCATCAGGTCGGTGGCGAGTTGAGATGCTATCTCGCGCAGCCAGAACCGTCGGTTGAAGCGGTAGGCCGCCTCGGCCAGATAACGGCGAGCATACTTCGCCTGACGGATGGCGTGGTAGACGCCATCGAGCGCCCGCTTGAGGTTGGAAAGCAACACATTCACCCAGCGCGCGCCATCGACCTCGGTGACGGCGCGACCGCCTTCGGTTTGCAACACGGTGTGCGCATGGCCAGCGATCTCGATTCGCCGAAAGCAGCCGAGACCATCGGTGAACGCCTCGGCATCCGGTGCCAGACGCCGCTCGACCCAGTCGGCCAGCGAGGCGTTGTCGAAGGCGCGAACGGGCTCGATCACGGCAAAGGTTGGGTGCTGCAACTGGCCGTCCGTGCTGACGGCGATGACGAAAGCTTGTTTGTTCTCCGAGCCACGTCCGCGCTTGCCGCCGTTGCGCTCGCCACCCAGGTAGGCATCGTCGATCTGCACGAAGCCATTGAGTTTCCGGGGCTTCTCCTGCTCGTCCATGGCCTGCATGATCTTGTGCTTCAGACGCCAGGCGGTGCGGTAGCACACCCCCAGGTGACGCTTGAGTTCCAGCGCCGCCAGGTTGGTCTTGGTCGAGGTCAGCAGGTAGATCGCCAGCATCCAGGTGGTCAATGGCAGTTTGGTCGAGGCCAACAACGTGCCGCTGATCAAGGTGGTCTGATGGTGGCAGGTGCGGCACTGATAGATGATCTGCCCGCCCCGTCGGAAGCTGGAGCGATGGCGTCCGTCGCACATCGGACATCGGAATCCGGACGGCCAGCGCCAGCGGTACAGTGCTCGCCGGCACTTGGCCTCCGTGCCGTAGAGAGCGAGGAACTCCGGCAACGGCAGGCCCTTCTGAAACTGGATCATGTTCATCGGCATGGACGCGCTCCGCTGGTCCAAGGTGCTTCAGCTTCACACCGACATGTCTCAGATCATGCGACCCGCAACTGAGGTTCGGCGCTAATCAGGAAACGCAATGCGCCACTTAGAATCAGATTTCGAGGGGACCATCCCCGGACTTGACCGGACCGCTCCGCGCTGTAAGGCTTGCCGAACGGCCCTCCGATCCGGAACGGGCCGCCCACCATGACTTCGCTCCGGGCTCGGGCCCGGCAGGGACTTTCGACCCGCGCGGGGATGGTGGCCCACAGCCATGAACCCCGGGGGATGCCGCTCCATGCCCAGCTACCGCACCGATCAGATCCGCAACCTCGCCCTCACCGGCCATGCCGGGGCCGGCAAGACCACGCTTTTCGAAGCCCTGCTGCATGCCGGCGGCACGCTCAAGTCGGCAGGCAGCGTGGAGCGCGGCAACACGGTGTCGGATTCCGATCCGATGGAGAAATCCCGCGGCCACTCGATCAACTCGGCGGTCGCCTCGATCGACCATGGCGCCGATCCCAACGAACGCGTCCACGTCAATCTGATCGACACCCCCGGCTATCCGGATTTCCGCGGCCCTACCCTGTCGGCACTGGCCGCAGTGGAGACCTGCGCGGTGGTGGTCAACGCCTCCACCGGCATCGAACACAGCACCCAGCGGATGATGGACTACGCGCGGGCCCGCCGGCTGGCACGCGTGCTGATCGTCAACCGGATCGACGACGAGCAGGCCGACCTGGCGCTGCTGGTCGAGCAATTGCGCGAGGCCTTCGGCCCGGAGTGTCTGCCGATCAATCTCCCGGCCAAGGGCCGCCAGACGGTGCTGGACTGCTTCTTCAAGGCCGAGGGCGAAGCGGATTTTTCTTCGGTTTCCGAAGCCCACCAGCACATCCTCGATCAGGTGGTCGAAGTCGACGAAGAGGTGATGGGCCGCTACCTCGAAGAGGGAGAGCAGAGCCTGACCGGTCAGGAGCTGCACGACAGCTTCGAGCAGTGTCTGCGCGAAGGCCATCTGGTGCCGATCTGCTTCGTTTCCGCGCGCACCGGAGTCGGCGTGACCGCGCTGCTCGACTTGATCGAGAAACTGCTGCCCAACCCGATGGAGGCCAATCCGCCGCCGTTCGTCAAGGGACTTGGCACCGACGCCGAGCCGGTTCGATCGCGCCCAGACCCTGAGGCCCACGTCATCGCCGACGTGTTCAAGATCGTCAACGATCCGTTCGTCGGCAAGCTGAGCATTTTCCGCGTTTACCAGGGCACGGTGCGGCGCGACAGCCAACTGTTCATCGACGACGGCAAGAGGCCGTTCAAGGTCGGTCATCTGTACAAGCTGCACGGCAGGGAGCACAGCGAAGTGGATGCCGCCATTCCGGGCGACATCGCGGCGGTGGCCAAGGTCGAGGAAATCCACTTCGACGCCATCCTGCACGACAGCCACGACGAGGACCACATCCATCTGAAGCCGCTGGATTTTCCGCAGCCGATGTTCGGACTGGCGGTCACTCCCAGGCACAAGGGCCAGGAACAGAAACTGGCCAACGCCCTCGACCGGCTGTCGGAGGAAGACCCGTGTTTCCGCGTCGAACACCACAGCGAGTTGAACGAGACCGTGATTCGCGGGCTGGGCGAGCTGCATCTGCGGGTGATGCTTGAACGCATGAAAGAGCGTTACAGCGTGGAAGTCGACAGCGCGCCGCCGCGCATCGCCTACCGGGAAACCGTCTCGGCGCGCGCCGATGGCCACTACCGCCACAAGAAACAGACCGGCGGCGCCGGCCAGTTCGGCGAAGTGTTTCTGCGCATCGAGCCGCTCGCGCGCGGCGAGGGTTTCGAATTCGTCGACGAAGTCAAAGGCGGCACCATCCCCGGACAATTCCTGCCGGCGGTCGAAAAGGGCGTGCGCCAGGCGCTGGATTCCGGCGCGGTGGCCGGGTATCCGCTGCAGGATGTGCGGGTGATCGTCTACGACGGCAAGCATCACCCGGTCGACTCCAAGGAAGTCGCCTTCGTGGCGGCCGGCAAGCGGGCCTTTCTCGACGCCGTGACCAAAGCCCGGCCGATCGTCCTGGAGCCGCTGGTCAATCTCGATGTCACCGCGCCGGAGGCGCACGTCGGCGACATCACCGGTGGTCTGGCCGGAAAGCGCGCCCGGATCAACGGCACCGACGCCGCGCGCGGTGGCGAGCTGATCATCAAGGCACAGGTGCCGCTGGCCGAGATTTCCGACTACGCCAACGAGCTCAAGGCGATCACCGCCGGCCGGGGCCGCTACAGCATCGAGTTCAGCCACTACGAATCGGTGCCGCCGAACATTCAGAAGCAACTCACCGAGGCCTACAAACCCAAGGCCGAAGAGGACTGAACCGACCGCGTTGCCCGAGCGACGCAGATCCGAGGCGACGAGACCCGCAAACCTTCGCGGTCGGAGCTTGGCGGGGGAGTCGGGAGTCGGGAGTCGGGAATCGGGATTTGGGATTTGGGATTTGGGATTTGGGATTTGGGATTTGGGATTTGGGATTTGGGATTTGGGATTTGGGAGTCGGGAGTCGGGAGTCGGGAGTCGGGGTCGGGGTCGGGGTCGGGGTCGGGAATCGAGATTTGGGATTCGGGATTTGGCTGGATTGATCGACATCGCCCAAACGCCCGCTCACGCTACCATTGAGGCATGCATGCGCTGTCGCCTCCCATCGCCGGACTGCTGGCCGATGCGATCCTGCTGACTCACGCCGGGATCGTTGTCTTTGTCGTAGCCGGCCTGCCATTGATCCTGATCGGCGGCTGGCGCGGCTGGCGCTGGGTGCGCGGCCGGGCATTCCGCTTCGCTCACCTGGCGCTGATCGCGTTCATCGTGGTGCAGACCTGGCTGGGTCAGTTGTGTCCGCTGACCGTGTGGGAGAACCAGCTCCGGCAGATCGCCGGACAGAACGGCTACACCGACAGTTTCATCGAGCACTGGCTGTCGCGGCTGCTGTTCTTCGATGCGCCCTGGTGGGTGTTTGTCGTGGCCTACAGCGTCTTCGGACTGCTGGTGGCGCTGGCCTGGTGGTGGGTTCCGCCACGGAGCAAACCATGACCGAACGGATCGAACTGGCGCTGCCGGGCTTGCCGGTGGTGTCGCCGGCCTGGCTGCATCGGGCCGACAGCGAAACCGCGCCGACGCTGCTGATCGTGCCCGCGCTGGGCGTCGCGGCACGGCACTACGCGCGCCTGGCCGAGGCGCTGCGGGTCCGGGGCCTGAACGCGCTGCGCATCGAGCTGCGCGGCAATGGCGAAAGCCCGCTTATTGCGCGGCGCGGTATCGACTGGAGTTACCTGGATCTGGTCGAAGGCGAGCTGCGCTCGGCCCATGCCGCGCACCGGGAACGCTTGCCCGCTTCACCGCCGATCTGGCTCGGCCATTCGCTGGGTGGCCAGCTGACCCTGCTGCATCAGGCCCGCTGTCCCGATCAACGCGCCCACGGCATCGCACTGACCGCCAGCGCGTCGCCCTGGTATCGCGGTTACGGCGCACTCGGTCCAGGGGTAAGGCTGTTCGCCGCAGTGGCCCGGCTGATGGCCGACCGGTTGGGGGTATTTCGCGGCGACTGGGTGCGATTCGGCGGCCCGCAGGGTGCCCGGCTGATGCGCGAATGGTCGCACTTCGTGCACACCGGGCGTCTGCCGGACCTGAGTCCGTACGCATGGGACCCGATGCCGGCCCTGTCGCAGCTCACGACCCCGATCCACGCCATCGCCATGCGCCGCGACCGCTACGCGCCGCAGCCAGCGATCGACAATCTGGCCGCACTGACCGCCGGCAGCTACCAATGCCAGACGCTCGACGCACTGCCCGACGGCAGCGCGCCGGGACACTTCGCGTGGCTGCGTCAGCCCGATCCGGTGGCCGACCTGCTGGCCGGGCGCTGGCGGGCCGGATAGTCGGCGCAGCCAGCCATCGGATGCCGGGCGGGATGGGCCACCCGGCGGCGGCGCCCGGATTCGCTCAAAGCAGTCCGGCGCGGGATGCTCACCACGCCAGTCGCGTCCGCTTCGGGCCGCTCAGTCCTTCGCCTTGGCACCGCGTCGCGATTTGCGCTTGGGCTGAAGCATGGTGCCGGTGCAGTTCGGCGCGCCGCAGCGACAGGCCCACAGCTTCTTTTCCGCCGCCGTGTGCGGCCGGTCGAGGGTGATGCCGTAGTTGTAGGTCAACTCCTCGCCGTCGGCGATGTCGCGGATCGCTTCGATCCAGATCTTGTCCCCACGCCGCCCCTTGCCCTCGTACTCGTGGATCACCGCTTCGCAGTTCGGATCGCAACTGTGGTTGATCCAGCGCGCCACATTGCCATCGACGTTGGCATCGACCACGTACTTGTCGTTGAGCGTGAACAGGAAGGTGTGGCCATCGTCGGGGATCTCGCCGTAGATCTCGTCGACCTCGGCATGCCTGAGCAGTCGCCCCTTGTAGCGCACGATCTGCTCGCCCTCGGCGATCGGTTCGGCTGCGAATACGCCGTTGCCGTGAATGCTGGACTTGCGCGCCTTGATCTTTTTCCGAGCCATGCGAACCACCGCGATGAGGAACCGGCATTCTCGCCTATCGGCGCGGTTCATGGCAGGCTGGGCCATCGCAATTCGAAGATACCGCCATGCAGCACGAGATTTCGCGGCTTCCGGCTTGGCTCTCGTCGCCCGACAGGCTGTTGGCGATCGCGCTGCTGTCGGTTTCGCTGCTGGCCGGCTGCGCCGCAGAGGAAGCCCACACCGGAGGCGGCGGCAGCGCCTTGGCAGCCATGCCCACGGCGCTGAGCAACAACGCCGTTGCGCAGGCGGAAGTCCAGGGCGCGCCGCGGTTCTATTCGTTCATGGGCCTTGGCGCCGGCAAGACCTGGCTGGACATCGGCCGACAGGCGTTCGAATACGATGTCTCGGCCAATCGCTGGTCGGAATTGCCGCCGGTGCCGGTCGCCGAAGGCCGGCTGGCCAGCGTGGCGGCTACCGTTGATAACCAGATCTATCTTTTCGGCGGCTACACCGTGGCGCCCGACGGCCATGAGGTCTCCACCCCGGAGGTGCTGCGCTTCGATCCCCGATCGCGCAGCTACACCGCCGTGGCAGCGATGCCGACGCCGGTGGACGACAGCGTCGCGCTGGTCTGGCGCGAGCGCTGGATCTATCTGGTCAGCGGCTGGCACATGGACGCCAACGTCGCCCTGGTGCAGGTCTACGACACGCAGACCGACCGCTGGGAGCAGGCAACGGCATTCCCCGGCGCGCCGGTGTTTGGCCATGCCGGCGCGCTGCTCGGCGATACGCTGGTGGTCTGCGATGGTGTGCGGTTGGACGTGATCGACGACAAGCGCAGCTTCAGCGCCTCCAACCAGTGCTGGCGCGGCGACATCGACCCCACCCTGCCCACCCGGATCGACTGGCGGCAGTTGCCACCGCATCCCGGTGCACCGCGCTATCGCATGGGCGCCGCCGCCGACCCTGCGCACAATCGGCTGGTGTTCGCCGGCGGCAGCGAAAACCCGTACAACTTCGATGGCGTCGGCTACAACGGCGCGCCCGCCCCTGCGTCACGGCGGGTGCAGGCCTACAGCCTCGACCGCGAAGCCTGGCTGGAACTGCCGCCGCTGCCCGAAGCCAGCATGGATCACCGCGGCCTGCTGCATCACGACGGCCGATTCTTCCTGCTGGGCGGCATGCGCGACGGCCAACGGGTCAGCCCGGGAATACTGGCCTTTCCGGACGGCTGAGGGTGTTTCGTGGCCCGCTGAATTGACCCGCGTGGACCAAAAGCGTACCATTTCGGTACTGTTTGAGGTCTTCGTATGCTGCGCGTCACCAAACTCACCGACTACGCCACCCTGGTGCTGACCGTCATGGCAGCCGATGCCCAGCGCGTGCACAGCGCCGTGGAGCTGGCCGAACGGGCGCATCTGGAGTCGCCGACGGTCAGCAAAGTGCTCAAACCGCTGGCCCGCGCCGGGCTGGTGGAGGGCTTCCGTGGTGCGCACGGCGGCTACCGGCTGGCGCGGCCTGCGGATGCGATTTCGCTGGCCGATGTGGTGGAGGCGATGGAAGGCCCGATCGCCATGACCGAATGCAGCGTCCACGAAGGCCAGTGCGGCATCGAACACAACTGCGGCGTCCGCGCCAGTTGGCGCCGGGTAAGCGACGTGGTCGCGGATTCACTTCGAGCAGTCAGCCTGGCGCAGATGATTGCCCCCTCGCTCGACAGCAAACGCATCGCGGTCCGTCTCGCCGCCTCCTGATCCGGAAACCAGCATGGCCACACCCGCCGAAAACATCGAGATCCACGAACGCCTGGCACGTCGCTACGACGCCGGCTTCATCACCGAGATCGAAACCGATTCCCTGCCGCCCGGCCTGAACGAGGACGTGGTGCGCTTCCTCTCGGCCAAGAAGGAAGAACCGGAGTGGATGACCGAATGGCGCCTGGCCGCCTACCGGCACTGGCTGACCATGCCGATGCCGAACTGGGCCAAGCTCCATGTCGCCCCGATCGACTTCCAGGCCAGCAGCTACTACTCCGCGCCCAAGGCCAAGTACAAGTCCCTGGCCGACGTGCCGCAGGAGCTGATCGACACCTACGACAAACTCGGCGTGCCGCTGCATGAGCGCGCCCGGCTGGCCGGCGTGGCGGTCGACGCGGTGTTCGACTCGGTATCGGTCGGCACCACGTTCCGCAAGGAGCTGGCCGAGGCCGGGGTCATTTTCTGCTCGATGAGCGAAGCCGTGCGCGAGCATCCCGAGCTGGTTCGCCAGTACCTGGGCAGCGTGGTGCCGGTCGCCGACAATTACTTCGCGGCGCTCAATTCGGCGGTGTTCTCCGACGGCAGCTTCGTGTTCATTCCCAAGGGCGTGCGCTGCCCGATGGAGCTAAGCACCTACTTCCGGATCAACGCCGGCCACACCGGTCAGTTCGAGCGCACCCTGATCATCTGCGAAGAACGCGCCCAGGTCTCGTATCTGGAAGGCTGCACCGCGCCGATGCGCGACGAAAACCAGCTGCACGCGGCGGTGGTCGAGCTGGTCGCACTGGAAGACGCCAACATCAAGTATTCCACCGTGCAGAACTGGTATCCGGGCGACGAGAACGGCCGGGGCGGCATCTACAACTTCGTGACCAAGCGCGGCCACTGCCGGGGCGCACGCAGCAAGATCAGCTGGACCCAGGTGGAAACCGGCTCGGCGATCACCTGGAAGTACCCCAGCTGTGTGCTCAGCGGCGACGACTCGGTCGGCGAGTTCTACTCGGTGGCCCTCACCCACCACCACCAGCAGGCCGACACCGGCACCAAGATGATCCACATCGGCCGAAACACCAAGTCGACGATCATCTCCAAGGGCATCAGCGCCGGTCGCGGCCAGAACACCTATCGCGGCCTGGTCAAGGTGGAGAAATCGGCCGCCGGCGCGCGCAACTACACCCAGTGCGACAGCCTGTTGATCGGCAAGCGCTGCGGTGCCCACACCTTTCCATACATCGAAGTCAAAAACCCGAACGCCACCGTCGAGCACGAGGCCACCACCTCGAAGATTTCCGACGACCAGATGTTCTACTGCCGCGCCCGCGGCATCGGCGAGGAAGACGCGGTATCACTGATCGTCGACGGCTTCTGCAAACAGGTGTTCCGCGAACTGCCGATGGAATTTGCCGTGGAGGCGAAGAAGTTGCTTGATGTTTCGCTGGAAGGGGCCGTTGGATGATTTCGAACTGGATTCGACTCGGCGTTTGCAGCGCTGCATTGATGAGCGCTTTCGCGATACCGACCAGCGCGATAGCGCAGGATGATCGGCCAAAATGCAATCCGGCTGGAACTCAGCTTGAGCTCAACGCGTGCGCCGCAGATGCATTGGAAGCAGCGGAGTCAGCGCTCGAGGCGACTTTTTTCATGCTTCTCGCACTGCTCGAAGGCGACGCTCCAGCAATCGAAGCGTTGAACAGGGCACAAGCCGCCTGGACCCGTTTTCGCGACGCCGACATCGAGGCTCACTTTCCGCTTGGCGGAAACGAGAATCCAATGCGCTTGTACGGGTCGATGTACCCGATGAATTACGCGTACGTGCGAGCCAGCCTTGCCAGAGATCGCGAGGCTCAGCTGCAAGTCCGTATCAATGCAATGCGGTCGTACTGAGCACACACCTTTCACTTCGCGTTACCAAGCACACTCACGGACAAAGACATGCTCAGCATCCAGAATCTCCACGTCCTCGTCGACGGCAAGGAAATCCTCAAGGGTCTTGACCTGGAGGTGAAGGCCGGCGAGGTGCACGCCATCATGGGGCCGAACGGGGCCGGCAAATCCACATTGGGCTATGTGCTGGCTGGCCGGGAGGGTTATGAGGTGGTCGAGGGCTCGGTGACCTATGGCGGTCACGACCTGCTGGCGCTGGAGCCCGAAGCGCGGGCGGCGGCCGGCGTGTTTCTGGCCTTTCAGTACCCGGTGGAAATCCCCGGCGTCAACAACACCTATTTCCTGCGCGCCGCGCTCAACGCCCAGCGCAAGGCGCGCGGCGAGCACGAGCTGGACTCGATGCAGTTCCTCAAGCGGGTGCGCGAGAAACTGGCCGTGCTGCACATCAAGGACGAGCTGATGAACCGCGCGGTGAACGCGGGCTTTTCCGGCGGCGAGAAGAAGCGCAACGAGATATTCCAGCTCGCCGTGCTGGAGCCGACGCTGGCCATCCTCGATGAAACCGACTCCGGTCTCGACATCGACGCGCTGAAGATGGTGGCCGAGGGAGTCAACCTGATGCGCTCGCCCGAGCGCGCGTTCCTGGTCATCACCCACTACCAGCGACTGCTGGATTACATCAAGCCCGACGCAGTGCATGTTCTGGCCGACGGCCGGATCGTCGAAAGCGGCGGACCGGAGCTGGCGCTGGAGTTGGAAGAGCACGGCTATGCCTGGGTCAAGGACCGCATCGCGCCGGAGGCGGCGGCATGACAGCGACGTCAGCCGATGGCGTGGGCCCACTGCTCGCCTCGCTGCGCGACGGTTACGACGCCCTGCCCGCCGATCTCAGGCAGGCCGGCACACTGGGCGATGCCCGCCGCAATGCGCTCGATGCGCTGCTTGCCGATGGCCTGCCCGGCGCCCGCGCAGAGCGCTGGAAATACACTTCGCTGCGCGCCTTCCAGCGTCGCGCATTCGCGCCAGCCGGCCAGCCGCCGGCCATCGACCCCAGCGCGCTCGACGCGATACCCGCGCCGCGCCTGGTGTTCGTCAATGGCCAGTTCGATGCCGCGCTGAGCATGCTGTCGGAACTGCCCGAGGGCGTCAGCCTGCGGCCGCTGTCCGAGGCATTGGCCGAAGGCGAACCGCGCGCGGTCAATCACCTGGCACGCCAGTTCGACGGCGCCGATGAAGTCTTCGCCCGCGCCAATGCCGCCCTGGCAGTGGAAGGCGTGCTGCTGCGGGTAGCAGCCGACCAGCGCGCGCTCGCCCCGGTGCATCTGGTGTTCGTCGGCGCAACCGCCAGCAGCGACCAGGCCTGGCATCTGCGCCATCTGATCGAGCTGCGCGAAGGCGCCGCCCTGACCGTGGTCGAACATCACCTGGCCAGCGGCGCCCACCGTCATCTGGCCAACACCGTCACCCAGGTTCATCTCAAGCCCGGCGCCCAGCTCCACCACGCCCGGATACAGGACGAAACCAACGGCGCCAGCCTGATTGCCCGCACCGATGCCGTACTGGCCAGCGACGCCGGGTACCGCCGGCTCGACCTCGAACTGGGCGCCGGCCTGTCGCGTCACGAGCTGAACGTCGCCCTGCAGGGCGAGCGCGCCCGGCTCACCGCCAACGGCGTGTTGCTGGCCAGCCAGAAGCGCCATCTCGATACCCGGCTTTGCGTCGACCACGTGGCCGGGCGCACCGAGTGCGAGTTGATCTGGCGCGGCCTGGCTGCCGACACCGGCCGCGCGGCGTTCCACGGCGGCATCCTGATCCGTGCCGGCGCCGACGGCAGCGCGGCCGAGTTGTCCAACAAGAACATCCTGCTGTCCGAAGGCGCCGAGATCGACACCCAGCCGGTGCTGGAAATCCACGCCGACGAAGTCAAGGCCGCCCACGGCGCCACCGTGGGCCAGCTCAACGACGCAGCGCTGTTCTACCTGCGCAGTCGCGGCATTCCCGAGGCCCAGGCCCGCACCTTGCTGACCGGCGCGTTCTGTCGCGAGGCGCTGGCCGCGATGCCGGATGAAGGCCTGGCCGAGACGCTTTCCCTGCGCCTCGACGCCGCCCTGGCGCGACTGGGAGACCTCGCATGAGCCGCCCCGAGAAAGTCGCCCCGGCCGCCGGGCCGGACCGGCAGGCCAGCATCGACTGGTCGCGGATTCGCGCCGACTTCCCGCTGCTCGCCCGCAACGTGCACGGCAAGCCGCTGATCTACTTCGACTCGGCCAACACCGGGCAGAAGCCCGAGTGCGTGATCGCCGCCGTCGACGACTTCTACCGCAACCACAACGCCAACGTGGCGCGCGCCGTCCATCAACTGGGCAGCGAAGCCACCGAAGCCTACGAAGCCGCACGCGGCAAGCTGGCGCGGCACATCAACGCGCGCAGCGATGAAATCGTACTGTGCAGCGGGACCACCTTCGCGATCAATCTGGTCGCCTATTCCTGGGCACTGCCGACCCTGAAGCCGGGCGACGCCATTGTGCTCACCCGCATGGAGCACCACGCCAATATCGTGCCCTGGCAGCTGATTGCCGAGCGCACCGGCGCCGTCATCAAGGTGGCCGAACTCACCCCCGATGGCGCGCTCGATCTCGACGCGCTCGCCGCGCTGCTCACTCCGGAAGTCAAGCTGCTTGCGCTCACCCACGTGTCCAACGTGCTGGGCACGGTAAACCCGGTGCGCGAGATCTGCCGGATGGCGCGAAAGCGCGGCATCCTCACCCTGATCGATGGCTCGCAGGCCCTGCCGCACCGGGCAGTGGACGTGCAGGCCATCGGCTGCGATTTCTACGTGTTCACCGGCCACAAGATGTGCGGCCCGACCGGCACCGGCGCCCTGTGGGCGCGCCGCGAACTCCTGCGCGCCATGCCGCCATTCCTCGGCGGCGGCGAGATGATCAAGGAAGTCCGCTTCGAAGGCACCGTCTACAACGACCCGCCGCACCGCTTCGAGGCCGGCACCCCCAACATCGCCGGCCACATCGGCCTGGGCGTGGCGGTGGATTACCTCCAGTCGATCGGCATGGCCGCCATCGAAGCCCGCGAAGCCGAGCTACTGTCCCACCTCACCGAAGCCATGCAGAGCATCGGCGGCCTGCGCATCTTCGGCACCGCCCCCGAAAAGGCCGCCGTCGTCAGCTTCCTCATCGAAGGCGCCCACGCCCACGACCTGGCCACCCTGCTCGACCTGCAGGGCGTCGCCATCCGCTCCGGCCACCACTGCGCCCACCCCCTGATGCAGCACTACGGCGTCCCAGCCACCTGCCGCGCCTCACTTGCGTTCTACAACACCCACGAGGAAATCGAAAGCTTCGTCGCGGCGTTGGTGAAAGTGCGGACGTTGTTGGCGTAGCTGACTGTCAGGCCATGTCCCATGGCCAATCATCGTCTGCCGGGCATGCTATGGCGGCGAAGCAAGGCCGTGCGCCCCGGTCCAGGCAATCGGCACCCGTCCGCTGCTGGAAAGGGCTCCTCGCCGCCGGTCAGAGCGACGATCCTTCGCTGGATTCCGCGCTGAGCGCCTCACGGCATTGAGGGCTGCCAGGCAGCTCCGCCAGAAATGCCTTCACTTGCCCGAGGGTCTGATCCTTGCAGTCGCCGGTGTCCTCGCATACCTGCACATAGACCTGCCCGGTAGCCATGACTTCGGCGCAGGCATTCATGGCCCAGTAGATGGACATCAGCCACTGATGGTTCAACGGCTGCCTCGGATTCAGTTTGACGGATTCCAGGGCCGCGTCGCGCGCGGCTTCGTACTCCCCGCGCGCGTGCAGGACCTGCGCCTCTCGCATGTGAACCTGATCGTCGTAAAGACCGAAAATCCGCGCCTTGCGGACGGTGTCCAGCGCCTCGTCGAGGCGCTTCAGTTCGGTCAATTTCAGGGCTTTTACGTTGAGCAGGCCCGGATCGAGCGGATCGTAACGCAGGACGCGATCGATCTCGGCGATCGCTTCTTCCGAGCGACCCATGCGCGACAGTGCCTTGGCGCGGTCTTCGCGCAGCGTCGTCGACTCCGGCCAGTCCACCAGCCAGCCATCGGCGACCGCCACCACCTCCTCATAACGCTTCATCTGGTTCAGCGCCCGGGCCTTGGTGTGGGCATACCAGAAGTTTTCGCCCTTGCTCATCGCCAATTCGCTCAGCGTCAGGGCTTCTTCGTAGCGCCGCGCAGAGATCAACCGATCAGCGTTGATGAAATCGTCGAAGCCACGCAGCTTGGCCAAGGCGGGGTTCTCGGGGATTCGCTCTTCCAGCATGGCCATCATCCACGCCACTTCAGCCATCGAGCCACCCCACTTCGGGTGCGCCTTGTACAGACCCAGCGCGAATGCGGTTTCCGACAATCGCGTCGGGCCAGCGATCAGCTCGATGAAGCTCGCCTCGCCGGCACCGACGCCACCCGGCAAATCGGCTAGAAAAATCAACGGCAGCGGGTTGTCGGGATCGAGTGCCGCCGCGCTTCGAAAATGCGCGGCGGCCATGCTCGCCGTCTCGTGAAAGCGGTCAAAGGCTTCGGGGCGCGTCAACCTGGCGACGCGGGCGCCGCGATAGGCGCGCCCGACATGACGAAGGCGAAGTCCGAGCGCCATATGGGCGAACGCGGAATCAGGCTTCCAGGCCAGCCAGCGCTGGAGCCGCCATTCCAGTTCCGGGTCGGTGCTGGCGAACGCCGAAAGCAGGCGCATCAGCCTCATGTCGCCCGCGCCGCCGGGGCCGATCTGTGCGCGGGCTTCGGAAAGCACCGCCTCGATCGCGGCGAAGTCCTCGCGGGCGATGCGATCGAGTTGAGCCGCGACCAGCTCTTCCGGCACAGTCAGGTAGCGGTAACCACCCCAGACCATCGCGGCGGCAAGAATGGCGAGAATCACAACCTGGATCGCCAATCGGGGGTTTTTGAACTGAAAGCGCATCGCGCGTCCTTGCGTTGAGATGTGCGTATAGTCACACGAAATTGATGCGAACAAGCAATAAGGAGTCGACCGGCTGGAACAGGGGCCACTCGAATTGCACCCGGACGGGTTGAAGCATTGCTGGATGACCAGAAACCACCGGGAGGCCCGCCGAGCGCGCTGTGCGACGGCGAAGAAAAGGCGTAGCCGGCGAGGCCCGCGCTGCGGAGAACAGATCAATCCGATGTCGGTGTCGTTGTCGAAGCCAGCAAAGGGCGACGCATCTCGACAAACCTGCGTCCGGGCAAGTCGGGCCATGCCGATTCACGGGCGGAATCCTGACAACCGCAGGGCGGCGGGACGCTTCCGGTGGCGCTTCGACACTGAAGCTCCCGGCGTGCATCGAGTGCCGTGCCGATACGCCACTGTCCAGAGCGAACCGGCGGGTACTGGGCTTTCCGGTCGGTTCGCCTTCGACATCCGCTTCGGGGGCAAGGTATTCTGATCGGCAATGGACGAATCGAAGCCTGCGCACGCCGCACCACGTCGCAGTGTTCTGGTGACTGGGGCCGGCGGCTTCCTCGCGGGATTCATCATTGCCGCCTTGCGCGCGCGTGGCTGGCGGGTGCTGCGCGGAATGCGCGCGCCGGATGCCGCCGATGAGGACGTGCGTCACTGCGACTTCGAGCAATTGCTCACGCCACGGCACTGGGCACCGGAGCTTGTGGGTGTCGATGCCGTGGTCAATGTCGCCGGCATCCTGCGTGAGACCGGCGGGCGCCGCTTCGACACCATCCATCACGACGCACCCCTGGCGCTGGCCCTGTCCTGTGTCGAACACGGCGTACGGCGATTTGTGCAGATCTCAGCGCTGGGCAGCGCGAGCGACGGCGCGTTCGTGACCAGCAAGCATCGCTTCGACGAGACGCTGCTTGCACTGCCTCTGCAGGCAGTGGTGCTGCGACCATCAGTGGTCTACTCGGCTTCTGGCTCCTACGGCGGCACTTCGCTGCTGCGCGCGCTGGCGGCGACCCCCGGCGTGTTGCCTGTGCCCGGCGACGGCGAATGGCTGATTCAACCGCTCGCGGCCGAAGACCTCGCCCAGATTGTCGTCCGGGCGCTCGAATCCGAGGTGCGCGGCGCGTTCGAGGTCGGCGGCCCGCAGCCGATCGCGCTGCGCGCATACCAGCAGCGCTGGCGTGCCTGGCTGCGGCTTCCGCCCGCACCGGTGGTGCATGTCCCGACGGCGCTGGTATCCCTAACCGTAGCGCTGTCCGAACGGCTGGGCCATGGCCCTATGGCGGCAACCACGTGGCGCATGCTGCGCCGGGGCAATGTCGCCGAACCGGACGCTGGCGAGCGGCTGCACTGTAGCTTCGGTTTCGTCCCGCGCACGCTGGACGACGTGCTCGCCACTCGCCCGAGCCAGGCGCAGGACCGCTGGCAGGCCCAGTTGTACTTTGTCGCGCCGGCGCTGCGCACTGGCATCATCCTGCTGTTTCTGATGTCCGCGTGGACCGGATTCGCGACGCCGGCGGCCGACATCGAGCATCTTGCATCGGGCTCATTGCTGGCCGCACTGCATCCCGTCGAACTGGCGCGCGGCAGCGCTGCAATCGACCTCGTGCTGGGCGCGGCATTGCTGATCGGGATGCGCATGCGGTGGACAATCGGCGCGATGCTGGGGCTGGTTGCCGCCTACACGCTGACTTTCGGCCTGCTGCTGCCTGCGCTCTGGCTCGACCCACTCGGCGGCCTGGCCAAGAATCTGGTGGTGCTGCCCGCGCTCGCCGCGCTGTGGGTCATTTCGGAGCGACGATAGTGGCGTACCTGTGGCTCAAGTGGTTTCACATTCTCTCGTCCACGCTGCTGTTCGGCACTGGACTGGGCATCGCTTTCTTCATGTGGGTGGCGCACCTGCGCGGCGACGCCCGCGTGATCGCCGCCACCGCCCGCACGGTGGTCATCGCCGACACCTTTTTCACCGCGCCGGCCGTGGTGATCCAGCTCGCCACCGGACTGTGGCTGGCGCACTTGATGGGACTTCCGCTGAGCCACTCCTGGCTGCTGTGGGCGCTGATCCTGTTCGCCGTCGTCGGCGCCTGCTGGCTACCGGTGCTGTGGCTGCAAATCCGCGCCCGCGACCTCGCACAAGCCGCCGTCGACCGCAACGAACCGTTGCCCGCCGCCTACTACCGCGCCATGCGTTGGTGGTACCGGCTGGGCTGGCCGGCGTTCATCGCGTTGATCGGCATTTTCTGGTTGATGGTGATGAAGCCGGGGTGATGGGTTCGACGAGGAAAGCGTGCCCCTGGCGACAACGGCGGCGAAATGGTGACCCCGCGCCTGTGACCCTGCGTCTGCTTGATTCTTGAGACCAAGCTAAAGTACGGAGGAACCCTAATCGAAAAGCCGACACATTGCACGACCCCGACCAGAGCAAACATGCAGTCATAGACACCGAAAAGTGCGCGTTCGCGTCCACCCACGCAGCCTAAGGAGATGTTTTTACATGCTCTCCTTCTGACACACCTCGCTTAGCCGCTTGAAGTTGGCATTTTCTGAGCTCAGTTCCTGTATTAGCTCGCTCACTAGAATACGTGATCTACTTATGATTGAACAAGCTTCAGTTAGAAACCATGGATTGATTTTCCGATCAATTATCTCAAACCCTACTGACAGGCCGACCAGCTCTCCATAGATAAATGTTTTCTCATTACTGTAATCTAATTTGTTTTTTCTTCTTATGGCGATCAAGTTAAGCAACATCTCGGCCCTCGATATCCCGCATTTAAAATCAGATTCAAAGTGAGATTCTATTTCGACGGGATGGACTTCCATTGGAAATGAGGCAAGCATAAGAAGCAATATTATAACGCGCCACTTTCCTTCACCTACTGCTTTTTTTAGATGCAACATTATAATGCCTTTCATTTGTGACTGTGTTGGTAATTATTGGGTAATTGGGGTCAGACTGCAATTAACGGCTCCCTCGACCGCTTCGGACGCCCCACCTTTCCAGGCCTCACTCGACGCTCCAACGCTGCTTCGATCTCGTCCTTGCACCGCTCGCTCCCGCAGACCCGGCATTGATTCAACGCCGCGCGGATGTCCTCCACCGCCCGCGCGTCCAGCGCATGGCGGAACAGCTCGCGGTACGCGGCCTGACGCGCGTTCTTATCGAACCCCAATGCCCAATATTCGCCATGATCGGTGATCAGCGGATCGGCAATGCCCTGCCCATGCCAACGGTAGCTGCTCCACCGATACTGCCCCGGCTCGGCC
>JAXMJH010000053.1:0-7242 GCA_034376725.1 Lysobacteraceae bacterium
TGCGCACCTGAGACTCGTTCATGTCGATCACCATGGCTGTGATGATCGACCCGGTGCGCCGGCTCACGCCTCCCTCCAGGCTCATACCTCGTTGGAATCAGGCTGGCGGGTTCAGGCTCATACCTCGTTGGACAAGACTCCCGATGGCGAGGGGTCTCTGATTCTGGCAACCTTCGACAGCGGAGTTCTCGCCTTCGACGGCGAGAAGATCACCCGGCGCCACACCCATTTCGACGGTCCCGACGGTGCATTGCCGACGGGCATGATCTTCACCGTCGAGACCGACCGACAGGGCGTGGTGTGGGCTGCTGGCGAGCGCGGAGTGTTCCGGGTCCAGCCTTCAGGCCTTGAGCGGCAGTCGATCCTGGACAGGAACGACAGGTTGTCGCTTTCGATATTTCACGAGCGCGACGGCGGCCTGTGGATCGGTACCAACAAAGGCCTGTTCAGGCGCGATGCGTTGGGCAGATCTGAGTTGGTGCCTTGGGGCTGGAAAACGGATATCGGCGCGGTCCTGGCGATGCATCGCGATGTTCGCGGCGGGTATTGGCTGGCCACCGCCTCGGGACTCGCCCGTGTGCCGCGCCAGACCAGTCTCGATCAACGCGCCTTGCGGGCAAAGCGCCTCTGGCGCGAGAACACGCCCGATCTACTGGAAGATCACCAGGGTGGGCTGTGGGCGGCTACCCATGGGGGGCTGCGATATCTGCCGCCGGACTGGCAGCAGTTCGCGGTCTTCGATACCAAGCCTTCGAACGATCAGTCGGTAGGTACGCGCGCGGTACGCTCCGCCGTTCAAGCAAGTGACGGATCGGTCTGGTTCGCTGCGGTCAGCGCGGGACTTCAGCGCCTGGATCTGCGCGACGGCGAATTGGTCTCGATCCCACTGTCACACCAGGTCGCCCAGGCGTCTCGACAGGCCACTGCGGTATTGGCCCATTCGGACGGCAGCATCTGGGTCGGTAGCCATGTTTCCCTGCATCGAATACAACCCGGCGCGACCAGCGAATCCGGGCAGGCGGTGCTGAGTGCCGACCAGCCGCCCCCCGGCGTGGGCGGTGTCGACCAGCTCGTCGAGGGCGATCAGGGGCGTATCTGGTTGATCGGCGCTACCGGAGCCATCCAGATTCGCGACCCGGACGGTCGGGTGCTCGACACCCTTCCCTACGACACATCGCGCGGATTGTGGCGTGGCGCGATCGAACAGCTTGCCCGGGGGCCAGACGGGCGCATGTGGATCGCCGGCGAGAAGGGCATGGCGCGATGGCGCGACGACGCGAATTTCGAGCCGGTTCCCGGCGCGCCACGCGACAAGATCAACGGCTTTGCCTGGCGCGACAGCAGCCGGCTCTGGCTGATTCAGCTCGGGTGGCTGAGCGAATATCAGTGGGATGGCGAACGCCTGATCGAGCTTCGGCGCATCGGCGAGGCCGAAGGCATGCCGGTGGTGGAGGCCGGCGGAATTGCCCTCGATGGCAGGGGAAATGTCTGGTTCACCACGCTCGGAGGCTTGTTCCGGTATTCGCCGGATAGCGGATCGATCCGCCGCTATACCGAGCGCGATGGCTTGCCCAGCCGGCAGTTCTTTCACGGGCCGATATCGGTCACCGCTGAGGGCCGGATGATGATGGGCACCCAGGACGGCGCGCTGGTCCTGTTCGATCCGGATCGGATGGAGATCCGCCAACAGGCATCGAGGCTGGTGCTCGCGGCGGCCCGTCTGCGGCGCGACAACGCCGAGGTGTCGCTGGACGCGACCGGCACGATCCGCCTGGCGCCCGGCGACCGGGATCTGCGGTTGACTGCACGTCTGCTTTCGTTCGCCGATCCCGCCTCGCACCGGTTCGCCTTTCGGCTTGCCGGTTACGACAGTCAGTGGGTCGGGATCGATGCGTCCGGCGAGCGTACGCTGCCCGAGCTTGCGCCCGGCGTCCATCGGCTGGAGATCAAAGGCGCCGATGCCGATGGCAACTGGTCGCCACCGCTGTCGTTGCAGTTGATCGCCGAGCCGTACTGGTGGCAGACGCGATGGGCCGAGACCGGCTACGTGTTACTGGCCGGACTGGTCATGGCGCTTCTGGTGACCGGCTATCGGCGTCGGGTCGACCGGCGACATGCCCTGGAGCTGGCTGGTCAGCGACAGGCATTGGCTGAGCAGGCATCGGAGGCCAAGAGCCGGTTTCTTGCCAATCTGGGCCATGAGATACGCACCCCGCTGACCGGGATTCTCGGCATGTCGGAGCTGCTCATCGGCGACAAGCTCACCGCCGAGCAGCGGCCCCGGGTCGAGGCAATCGCCCAGGCTGGCCGGCATATGCTCAGGCTGGTGAACGACGCGCTCGATCTGACCCGCATCGAAGCCGGCAAGCTGGTGCTTCGACCGGAGCCGTTCGATATCCGCAGTCTGCTGTTCGAGGTCGATGCGCTGCTTGCGCCGCTGGCGCAGGCCAAATCGCTGCATCTGCACTGCCAGGCCGGAGAACGCCTGCCGCGGCAACTGCTGGGCGACGCGCAGCGGGTGCGGCAGATATTGCTCAATCTGGGTCACAACGCGATCAAGTTCACCGAAACCGGCAGCGTGTCGGTCACGGCCAGCCGGCTGGATCGACTTTGCGTGCGCTTCGAGGTGGCCGATACCGGCCCAGGGCTGACTCAGGAGCAGCAGCGCCTGATCTTCGAGCGGTTCGAGCAGATCCACGCCACGCGCTCGGCCACCTCCACATCGCAGCACGGCAGCGGCCTGGGTTTGAGCATCTGTCGCGAGCTGGTGCAGGCCATGTCGGGCAGTATCACCATCAGGAGCCGGCCTGGCGAGGGCACGGTGTTCGTGGTCGATCTGCCGCTACCCGAAGCGGTCCAGACTGATGTCGATGTCGCCCCCGCAGATCGCGGTCCCAGTCCGGAAAGGCTATCGATTCTGGTGGTCGAGGACGATCCTACAGTGGCGGAGGTCATCATCGGACTGCTGCGTGCCAGGGACATCCAGGCCGAGCATGCCGGTCATGGCCTGGATGCCTTGAGCTGCGTGGTTTCCGACCGGTTCGATCTGCTGTTGATCGATCTGGACTTGCCCGGCCTGAGCGGAACCGAACTGGCCCGCATGCTGCGCGACCTGGGTCATCGAATGCCGATGATCGCCATCACCGCGCGGGCCGATACCCAAGCCTGGCCCGAGGCCTTTGCGGCCGGGATGAACAGCTTTCTGCGCAAGCCGGTCACGGGAGAACTGCTGGTCAACGCGATTCACGACGAGTTGGCCCGACGAGACGACGAGGCCAGCCGCTTCCCGGTCGACGCTGTCGGCACGCGGTCGGCCCCGAGTTGATGACCGACTGTTCGGGCCGGTCGAGGCTGCGGGCCCGCGTCAGCCAACCGCCGCGCGGGCATGGGCCGCGGCGCTGATGTCGTGGACGGCATCGACCAGGGCACCGACATGTTCGGGATTCATGTCCGGCGACAGCCCGTGGCCAAGGTTGAAGATGTGTCCCGGCCCGGTGCCGAAACTGTCGAGTGCCAGGGCGACCTCATCGCGGATCGCGCCGGGGCTGGCATACAGTGTGGCCGGGTCCAGATTGCCCTGCAGCGCCACTCGGGATCCGGTCTGTGCGCGGGCATCGGCCAGGCTGACGGTCCAGTCCACGCCCAGCGCTTCGGCGCCGGTATCGGCCAGCTCGGCCAGATACGGCGCATTGCCCTTGCCGAACAGGATCAGCGGCGCACGCGACGCGCCGCTGCCGCGCGGCAATTCGGCGGCGATGCGCTGGAGGTAGCGCAGCGAGAATTCCCGGTACAGGTGCGGCGCCAGGATTCCGCCCCAGGTGTCGAAAACTTGCAGCGCCTGAGCTCCGGCCTGGCGTTGGGCATCGAGATAGGCGATGACCGCATCGGTGGTTACCTCGAGCAGCCGGTGCAGCGATTGCGGATCGTCATAAGCCATCGCCTTGATCCGCGCAAAATTGGCGCTGCCGCCGCCCTCGATCATGTAGCAGGCCAGCGTCCAGGGACTGCCGGAAAAGCCGATCAGCGGCACCCGGCCATTGAGCTCGCGGCGAATCAGGCGCACCGCGTCCATCACATAGCCCAGCTCGGTCTCCATGTCGGGCACCGCCAGCGCGGCAATCTCGGCCGCCGTGCGCACCGGGCGCTCGAACTTCGGGCCTTCGCCGTCGGCGAAATACAGCCCGAGCCCCATCGCGTCGGGCACGGTGAGGATGTCGGAGAACAGGATGGCGGCGTCGAGCGGAAAGCGGTCGAGCGGCTGGAGCGTCACTTCGCAGGCCAGCTCCGGGTTTTTCGCCAGTGCCAGAAAGCTGCCGGCTCGGGCGCGGGTGGCGCGATATTCAGGCAGGTAGCGCCCGGCTTGACGCATCAGCCAGACCGGCGTGGCGTCGACCGGCTGGCGATTGAGGGCGCGCAGGAAGCGGTCGTTTTTCGGGGGCAGATTCACGGCAGAGATTTCCGTTCCGGATGGGATTCGGTGGGGGTTGCCGACCGTCGCAGAGCGAGGCGTCGGCGCTGGGTCGGGCTCATTGCGGCTTGGCCGAGCCTTGCGCGAACATCAGCCGGAAGCCCTTGCGCAGCTGTGCATCGCGGGCTTTTTCGAGGGCCGCCAGGGCGGCATCGCGCTCCAGGTACTGCTCGCGCTTGAGCGTGGAGCGCCCGCCGATCTGGCCGACCTCGCGCAGCAGGCTCCAGCCGCCCAGCAAATCCTGTTCGAGGATGAGCTGGACGAAACGGGGCGGCTCGCTGCCGCTGGTGGGCTGCTGAAGAAGCAATCGCATGTGCGGATTGTAGCCTGCGCGGCATCCGTCCCAACGGCGGGGTCAGCCGCCCAGCACCGCAATCACCGGTTCCGGTCCGGCATCCGACACCATCTCGGCCCGGCCCAGGCCGCGCCAGAGAATCAGCCGCAACGATCCCGACACGGCCTTCTTGTCCAGACGCATGCGCTCGAGCAGGGCGGCTGGCTGCAAACCTTGCGGGACGCGGGTTGGCAGGCCCAGCGCGTCGAGCAAGGCGATCAGTCGCCCGGTGTCCGACTCGGGCGCGCGATCAAGTGCGGCCGAAAGCCGTGCTGCCAGCACCATGCCGACCGCGACCGCTTCACCGTGCAGCAGGCCGCCGTAACCCTGCTCGGTCTCGATGGCATGGCCGAAGGTGTGGCCGAAATTGAGCAATGCGCGCTCGCCCTGCTCGGTTTCGTCGCGGGCAACGATGCCGGCCTTGTGGGCGCAACTGCGGGCGATGGCTTCGGTCAGAGCCGACGGCTCGCGAGCGAGCAGGGCGTCGGCGTGGTTCTCCAGCCACTCGAAGAATTCCGGGTCGGCGATGGCGCCGTACTTCACCACCTCCGCCAGGCCGGCCCTGAGCTCGCGGATCGGCAGGGTTGCCAGCGTGTCGGTATCGGCGATGACCGCAGCCGGTTGGTGAAAGGCGCCGACCAGATTCTTGCCTTGCGGCAGGTCGACTGCTGTCTTGCCGCCGACCGAGGAATCGACCATGGCCAGCAGGGTGGTCGGCAACTGGATGAAGCGCACGCCGCGCATCCAGCACGCCGCAGCGAAGCCGGTCAGGTCGCCGACCACGCCGCCGCCCAGTGCGATCAGCGTGACATCGCGGCTGGCGCCCAGATCGGCCAGCGCCTGCATCAGTTCCGCGAACCGGGCGAGATTCTTCTCCGCTTCGCCCGGCGGCAGCACGACCGTGCGCACCTGCTTGCCCTCGAGCGCCGACAGCACCGGCTGGAGATACAGCCCGGCGATGGTCTCGTCAGTCACCACCAGGCAGTGGCGGCCGACGACCATCGCGCGCAGCGTGTCGGCATCGGCCAGCAGTCCTGGGCCGATGCGGATCGGATAGCGGCGGGCGCCGAGTTCAACTTCGAGTCTTCGCATCAGGTTAGCTCCGGGCGCTGCCAGTGTTTTTCGATTGCGCTGAACAATTGGGCCATCAGGCGACCCTGCGGCTGATTTCCCGAGTGAAACCGCAGGTCGGCCAGTGTCTCGTAGATCGGATTGCGCTGCGTGGCCATGGCCCGAAGCCGCGACTCGCGGTCGGGCGCCTGCAACAGCGGCCGGCTGCGATCGCGGCGCAGACGGCGCAACTGCTCCTCGACACCAATCCGCAGATACACGATGAAGCCGCTTTCGGCCATGGCCTGGCGGTTTTCGGCATCCAGCACGGCGCCGGCGCCGGTGGCGATGAGCAGATCGCGCTGGCCGCACAGTTCGCGAATCACTTCGCGCTCGCGGGCGCGAAAGCCAGGCTCGCCCTCGCACTCGAAGATCATCGGGATGGTCGCGCCTGTGCGCAGTTCGATCTCCCGGTCTGCATCGGCGAAGCGCAGCCCGAAGTGTCGCGCGGCGCGCCGGCCGATCGAGGTTTTCCCCGCGCCGGTGGGACCGATGAAAATGAGGTTCGAGGCCGGGTTCATGGCGGGCAATGATAGTGGACTGTGGGTCCCAGGACGCTTCCCGCGTTGCCGGAGCCATGCGCTGATTCCCCGCCAGTGTACTGTGTCCCACGGAATCGACCGCAGGAGAAACCGAGATGACGCAACCCGTGCTGCTGATCGCCGGCGCCGGCGACCTTGGGAGCCGACTGGCGAGCCGGCGCGCCGGGCTGGGCGACTCGGTCATCACGCTGCGCCGAAGCCAGACGAGTCCGGTTGATGTCGGCATCCGCAGTGTCGCGGCCGATCTGATCGGCGGGCAGGGCATGCATCAGTTGCCGCGCCGGGTCGATGCGGTGGTGTTCTGCGCAACACCGGATCGTCGCGAAGAGTCCGCCTACCGGTCGCTGTTCATCGACGGGGTGAGCCGGCTGCTGTCGGCATTCGATATCCCGCCACGACGCTTCGTGTTCGTCTCATCGACGGCGGTGTACGGTGAAGATGCCGGCGAGTGGATCGATGAGGACACCCCGGCCCGGCCCGCCGCGTTCAATGGCCAAGTGCTGCTTGAGGCCGAGCAGGCGCTTGCCGAAGCCTGTGCCGGCGCGGTCGCCCTGCGCCTGACCGGGCTGTACGGGCCGGGCCGGTCGTATCTGCTGCGCCGCGCGCTGTCGGGCGATCCGGGCCATAACCGCTGGTCCAACCGGATTCACGTCGAGGACGCCGCTCTGGCGGTCTCGCACGTGCTCGATCTCGCCGAAGCAGAGCCGGTGTACATCGGCACCGACGACCTGCCGACTCGCGACTTCGAGG
Source organism: Lysobacteraceae bacterium (assembly GCA_034376725.1). Lineage (GTDB taxonomy): Bacteria > Pseudomonadota > Gammaproteobacteria > Xanthomonadales > Xanthomonadaceae > UBA11164. Next base: position 7,205 of record JAXMJH010000053.1, read on the forward strand.
TGCTCAACTGGCTCAGACAGCGCCACGGCATGGCCGAG
>JAXMJH010000054.1:0-1585 GCA_034376725.1 Lysobacteraceae bacterium
CAGCACGGCGAGCGCTACGACGACTATCGCGAACAGTTGGTTGACGATGCAACCCTGGCTCGCGAACTGACTGAATATGGACAGGTGACGGGGATCGAAACCGATCCCAAGGCGTTTACCCAGGCACTGAAAGTGGCATTGTTAGAAACCGCTGAGGCCGTCGATGCGGAATTCCCCGAAAATGCCCACGCCGAAATCGTTGACGGCCGTCTGATCCTGAAAAAACCACCGGCCAGCGAATTGCTACCCGGCATCCGCCTGATTGATCATCTGATTACAGAGCACATGGAGAACGTCAGCATCGTTGACGTGCTGATCGATACAGAGCGTTGGCTGCAACTGCATAAATTGTTCCGGCCCTTGATGGGAACAGAAAGCCGGATCGAGGAATTGCGCCCAAGAGTGATCAGTACCTTATTCTGTTACGGCTGCAATCTTGGCCCCACCCAGACTGCGCGCTCGATTCGCGGCATGAGCCGAAAACAGGTCGCCTGGCTCAACATCAAGTACGTCACGGAAGAGGCGCTGGAACAAGCCATCGTCAAAGTGATCAATGCCTACAACAAGTTTGAATTGCCCAGCTACTGGGGGTCAGGAAAACATGCCTCAGCCGATGGTACGAAATGGAACCTCTACGAGCAGAACCTGATTTCCGAGCATCACATCCGTTACGGTGGCTACGGCGGCATCGGCTACTACCACGTCTCCGACAAGTTCATTGCCTTGTTCAGCCACTTTATTTCCTGTGGCACCTACGAGGGAACGCACATCCTCGACGGCTTGATGACCAATACCTCGGACATCCGACCGGACACCATTCATGGTGATACGCAAGCCCAGAGCTACACGGTTTTTGCCTTGTCGCATCTGCTTGGAATCAAGCTGATGCCCCGTATCCGTGGCATCAAGGATCTGGTATTCCATCGTCCAGAGAGCGGTAAAAAGTTCGCGCACATTGACCGGCTATTCACTGACGACATCAACTGGCAACTAATCGAAACGCATTTGCCGGATATGTTGCGGGTGGCCGTCTCCATCAAGCTCGGCAAAATCTCGGCCTCGGCCATCCTGCGCCGTCTGGGAACCTACAGCCGCAAGAACAAACTGTATTTCGCCTTCAAGGAATTGGGCAAGGTCGTGCGGACCATGTTCTTGCTGAAATACGTCGGCGATGTCGAGCTACGCAAACTCATCCATTCCGAAACCAACAAGTCAGAACAGTTCAATGGCTTCGCCAAGAAGCTGTTCTTCGGCGGAGAAGGGGAGATCGCTGAGAACCTGCGCCACGAGCAACGCAAGGTTATCAAGTACAACCATCTCGTCGCCAATATGGTGATCCTGCACAACGTAGTCGGGATGAGTCGGGTATTGAAGCAGCTACAGGCCGAGGGTGCGCTGATCAATCAGGAAGTCCTGGCCGGTTTGGCGCCATACCGCCTGGAACACATCAATCGCTTCGGCGACTATGTTCTTGATTTCCGTCGAAAGGTTGAGGTCTTGGCGGACGGCTTTCGGATTCTCGAAGCCGAATCAGCAGCTTAGAGAATAAACGGGGATTTTTTCATGATTCCCGGCCGACCCTCAA
>JAXMJH010000055.1:0-18855 GCA_034376725.1 Lysobacteraceae bacterium
GGCCCGCCCTTGCGGCAGTTCATTGTGCATTGCACAATCGGGGCGTCGCCGTCGCGGCGACAGCGGATGATCCGGCCGTGATGGCCGGGCTCCGCCAGACCCCGGGAGACTGGCATGCCCGTTTCGCCCACCGCTGTCGCGCCATCGCCGTGCCCGCCGGAATCCGGTCGGCTTCAGCGGGTGCGCGGCGCGGTGCGGCTGTCGGTACACCGCATCGGCGGCGCAAGCGCGCTGGCCGGGCTGTATCAGAGCGGATCGGGGAAATGCCTGCTGCCGCGCTGTCGCGACGGTCGGGTCGAGGCGGTGCTGCTGAACACCGCTGGCGGACTGACCGGCGGCGACCAGTTGACCATCCAGCTCGATGTCGGCCCAGGCGGTCGACTGATCGCCTCCAGCCAGGCCGCCGAGCGGATCTACCGTTCCACCGGCGATGATGCATCGATCAGCTCGCGGCTGACTCTGGCCGCAGGCGCCCGGCTGGACTGGCTGGCGCAGGAAACCATCGCGTTCGAAGGTGCCCGGCTGCGCCGGTCGCTGCATGTCGACATGGCCCCCGATGCCACCCTGCTGGCGGTCGAGCCTCTGGTGCTGGGCCGCACCGCGATGGGCGAGACCGTCCGTTCCGGCCGGGTATCCGATCAATGGCGGGTGCGCCGAGGTGGTCGCCTGGTGTTCGCCGATGCGCTTCGCCTGGAGTCGCCGATCGATCGCCTTCTGGCCACACCGGCCAGCGCCGGCGGAGCCCGCGCCATGGCCACCGTGCTGCTGGTATCGCCCGATGCCGAAGAGCGGCTGGACGAGGTCCGCTCCACGCTCGCGTCGGCGACCGACGCACCCGACCGAGCCGACTCCGACCGCACCGAAGCCGCCGCGTCGGCCTGGAACGGCCTGCTGTGTGTCCGCCTGCTCTCGCACGACAGCACCGCGCTGCGGCGCCGCCTGTGCCACCTTCTCACCGTTATCCGGGGCGAACCGCTGCCCCGCGTCTGGGCACTCTGACCATGCACCTCACACCACGCGAGAAAGACAAACTGCTGATTGCCATGGCCGCCGAGGTTGCCCGCAAGCGACTGGCCCGCGGCATCAAGCTGAACTATCCGGAGGCGGTGGCGCTGATCTCCGATTTTCTGGTCGAAGGTGCGCGCGATGGCCGACGGGTGGCCGACCTGATGGAAGCCGGCGCCAGCGTGCTGACCCGCGACCAGGTCATGGAGGGCATCGCCGAGATGATTCCCGACGTGCAGGTCGAGGCCACCTTCCCCGACGGCGTCAAGCTGATCACCGTCCACCAACCCATTCGCTGAGAGAAAAATGGAGACCCCGATGCGTCTTTGCCGAAGCCTGTCCCAGACCACGTATCGCTATTCGCCGATGCTGATCGGCCTCATTGCGCTGCCCGTGCATGGCCACGAATCGCCCGCCGCCCACAGCCATCTCGACTCCGCCGACGGCTTGGCTCTGAGCGCTTTGGCGCCGTCGCTTTCCGCGCTGGCGGCCGCGCTGCTGGTGATGCTGGCGTTGCGCTGGTGGAGGGCGCGCCGGTGATTCCCGGCGAAGTGCGCGCCGCGCCCGGCGACATCGTGCTCAACGCCGACCGCGAGGCGATTTCGCTGAGCGTCGCCAACACCGGGGACAGGCCGATCCAGGTGGGCAGCCACTATCACTTTTTCGAGGTGAACCCCTATCTCGCCTTCGACCGTGCCGCCGCGCGCGGCTGCCGGCTGGATATCGCTGCCGGTACTGCCGTGCGCTTCGAGCCTGGCCAGACGCGCACGGTTGCGCTGGTGCCGTTCGGCGGTGCCCGACGCGTGTTCGGATTCCGCCAGCAGATCATGGGAGAGCTCTGATGCCGATCGCCCTGCCGCGCGCGCTGTATGCCGACATGTTCGGCCCGACCACCGGCGACCGGGTCCGGTTGGCCGATACCGAGCTGTGGGTCGAGGTCGAGCGCGACCTCACGCAGTACGGCGAGGAGGTGAAGTTCGGCGGCGGCAAGGTCATCCGGGACGGCATGGGGCAGTCGCAGCGCAGTCGGCAGGACGGTGCGATGGACACCGTGATCACCAACGCTTTGATCGTCGACTGGACCGGCATCTACAAGGCCGATGTCGGCCTGCGCGACGGGCGCATAGCCGCCATCGGCAAGGCTGGCAATCCGGACGTGCAGTCCGGAGTGGATATCGTCATCGGCCCCGGCACCGAAGCGATCGCCGGGGAAGGCAAGATTCTCACCGCCGGTGCGATGGACGCGCATATCCACTTCATCTGCCCGCAGCAGATCGAAGAGGCGCTGATGTCCGGCGTGACCACCATGCTGGGCGGCGGTACCGGCCCGGCGACCGGGACCAATGCGACCACCTGCACGCCGGGCGCCTGGCACATCGGCCGCATGCTGCAGGCCGCCGACGGTTTCGCCATGAACCTTGCCTTTGCCGGCAAGGGCAATGCCGCCACGCCCGAGGCCTTGGAAGAGCAGGTGCGTGCCGGCGCGGCGGCACTGAAGCTGCACGAGGACTGGGGCACCACGCCGGCCGCGATCGACTGCTGCCTGGGCGTGGCCGATGCCTTCGACGTGCAAGCCATGATTCACACCGACACGCTCAATGAAAGCGGTTTCGTCGAGCACACCCTGGCCGCGTTCAAGGGCCGCACCATCCACGCCTATCACACCGAGGGTGCCGGCGGCGGCCACGCGCCGGACATCATCCGGCTGTGCGGCGAGCACAACGTCATTCCGTCGTCGACCAACCCGACCAGGCCCTACACCATCAACACGCTCGAAGAGCACCTCGACATGCTGATGGTCTGCCACCACCTCGACCGCTCCATCCCGGAAGACGTGGCGTTCGCCGAGAGCCGCATCCGAAAGGAAACCATTGCCGCCGAAGACATCCTGCACGATCTGGGTGCGTTCTCGATCATCGCCAGCGACAGCCAGGCCATGGGCCGGGTCGGCGAGGTGCTGATCCGGACCTGGCAGACCGCCGACAAGATGAAGCGTCAGCGTGGACCGCTGGCCGGCGAGCGGGGCGACAACGACAACCGGCGAGTGAAGCGCTACATCGCCAAATACACCATCAACCCGGCCATCGCGCACGGCATCGGCCACGAGATCGGCTCGGTCGAGGTCGGCAAGCGGGCCGATCTGGTGCTCTGGTCGCCGGCGTTTTTCGGAGTCAAGCCCGATCTGATCCTGCTCGGCGGCAGCATCGCGGCGGCGGCGATGGGCGACCCCAACGCCTCGATTCCCACGCCGCAGCCGGTGCACTACCGGCACATGTTCGGCGCCTTTGGCCGGGCGCGCGAAGCCTCTGGGGTCAGCTTCGTCTCGCGCGCCGCCTTGGACGCCGGCATCGGCGAACGTCTGGGACTTCGCAAGGCACTGGTTGCGGTGCGCGACACCCGCACGCTGTCCAAGGCCGATATGCGGCTGAACGACTTCACCCCGCATATCGAAGTGGATCCGGAAACCTACGAGGTGCGCGCCAACGGCGAATTGCTGACCTGCGAGCCGGCCGAGGTGCTGCCGATGGCGCAACTCTATTTCCTGTTCTGAGCGTCAGACCATGCCGATCAGCCAGTTCCATTACCTGCCCCGCGCCATCGAACGACTCACCGCGGACCGCTGGTCGGGCGGGACCGAGGACAGTGTGCGGCTCGACTACGACGGCCGCTGGCGGCGTCGGGTACGGCTTCGGACCGAGGCGGGCCTGGCGTTCTTGCTCGATCTGCCCGAAGCCACGGAGCTGCGCGAAGGCGACGGCCTGAAGCTCGAAGACGGGCGCATCATCCGCGTCCACGCCGCGCCGGAGCCGGTAGTGGATGTGCACTGCGGCGAGCCGGCCCGGCTGGCGCGGATCGCCTGGCATCTGGGCAATCGTCACCTGCCGACCCAGGTGCTGGACGACGGCGAGACCCTGCGCATCCGCCAGGATCATGTGATCGAGGGCATGCTGGTTGCTCTGGGCGCCAGCCCGGTGCGCCGCCAGGCCGCATTCAATCCGGAAGGCGGCGCCTACGGTCGCGGTCGTCATCACGGCCACGACGCCGACCCGCCTGACGATACCGATCCGTACGATCCCGGCCGACTTCTGGCCGGGCGCCGGCCCAGGCCATGAACGACGCCGCATTGCTCCAGCTCACCAGCTGGCTGTCGCCGTCGTTCCCGGTCGGCGCTTACAGCTATTCGCACGGCCTGGAGTGGGTCGTTCAGAACGGAGAGATCTGCGATGTCGCCAGCCTCGTCGACTGGCTTTCGGTGTGTGTCCGGGTGGGCAGCGGGCGCACCGACGCCATCGTGTTGGCCGAAGCCTACCGGCTGGCCGGCGTGGCCGACGCGGCTGGGCTGGCCGAACTCAACGACTTGGCCTGCGCCCTGTCGCCAGGCCTGGAGCGCCATCTGGAAACCACCGCGCAGGGCCAGGCGTTCTGCCGGGTCGGCGCGCAGGTCTGGCCGCTGACCGAATCGAGCCTGGCCCCGGTCACCCCCGCCTACCCGGTGGCCGTCGCGCTCTGGGCCCAGGCCCACGACTGTCCGTTGAGGCAGACGCTGGTGCTTTACCTGCACGCCTTTGCCGCCAATCTGGTGTCGGCGGCGGTGCGTCTGGTGCCGCTGGGCCAGACCGATGGCCAGCGCGCCCTGGCCGCACTCGCCGACGCGGTACTGACATGCGCCGAAACGGCACTCACCGCCAGCCCCGACGATCTGGGCGGCGCCGCGCTGCGGGCCGACCTGGCCTGCATGCACCACGAAAGCCAATACACGAGGTTGTTCCGCTCATGAGCGATTCTCCACATGGCCCGCTGCGGGTCGGCATCGGTGGCCCGGTCGGGTCGGGAAAGACGGCGTTGATGGACGCGTTGTGCAAGCACCTGCGCGATTCGCTGTCGATCGCCGCCATCACCAACGATATCTACACCCGCGAAGACGCCGAGTTTCTCACCCGCTCCGGCGCCCTGGTGCCCGAGCGCATTCTCGGCGTGGAGACCGGTGGCTGCCCGCACACCGCCATCCGCGAAGACGCCAGCATCAATCTGGCCGCAGTCGACACCATGGTTGCGCGCTTTCCCGACCTCGACCTGATCCTGATCGAATCCGGCGGCGACAATCTGGCCGCCACCTTCAGCCCCGAGCTGGCCGATATCACCCTTTACGTCATCGATGTCTGTGCCGGCGACAAGATCCCCCGCAAGGGCGGCCCCGGCGTGACCCGCTCGGACCTGTTGGTGATCAACAAGATCGATCTGGCGATCTACGTCGGCGCCTCGCTGAAGGTGATGGACCGCGACAGCCGACGGATGCGCGGCGAGCGACCCTTCGTGTTCACCAACATCCGCGCCGGCGCAGGCGTGGCCGAAGTCGCCGACTTCATCATCGCCCAGGGAGGACTGAGCCCACGTGCGGTGGCTGGCGACGGCTGACGGCACCCTCGGAGGAGATCGGGCCGGAGCTGGCCAGTCTGCACGAGCCTTGCAGCCGTTCGCGTCGGCCGCTTCGCACCTGATGGCAAAACTCCGGCAAGCCCGTGGCAGTCTGCCGACGCGCAGGAAAATTGCCGATTCGCGCGGCCGAAAGTTCTGTTAGCGTTGTTCCACACCCGGCGCGAGCGGGTCGGCCATCGCGTGCGGTGCGGCTTCACATGGCCGGCAACATCTGAACCAGGAGGTGCGAGATGGCAGGTTTCATGCAAGCCGGGCGGTCTGCCCGAAGCGAGATCAACATCGTTCCGCTGATCGACGTGCTGCTGGTGCTGCTGATCATCTTCATGGTCTCGGCGCCGCTGCTCAGCCAACGCATCGGTCTGGACCTGCCACAGGCGGTACCGCCGAACCTCCTGCAACCGCCCCCGCCGACACCACCGGTTCGCTTGCATATCGACGCGGTGGGCAGGATTTCGCTCAACGGTGTGGTGGTGCCGGCAGCGGCCCTGCCGTCCTGGCTTGAAGTGGAGGCCGCGCTGGTGCCGCAACCGGAGCTGCGCATCGCTGTCGACGCGAATGCCGACTATCAGGCGTTGGCTGGCGCGCTGGCAGCTGCGCGCGATGCCGGCATGGTCCGCATCGGGTTTGTCGACGGCGACTGATTCCGGGTTGTCGACACGGCGCCGTTCCTGCTGTCGGCCAGCCATGCTGCGCGGTGGCTGGCCTCAGCCGGCGCTGGAATCCGGTTCCAGAGGAGGTGCGGCCGCCGGGTGCTCCGGCGCGCCGCCCAGGGTGCCCAGATACCGCGCCGCCTTGTTGGCCTGCTCGACGATCCGGCGCAAGTAGCTGGCTTCATCCAGCGCCCGCACCAGCACCGGTGCGCTGATCAGGCCGTGGCCGCCGGCGCGCAGCAGGGTGTCCTTGGTTTGCCGGTAGATTTCCTCGAAGGACGCCAGGTCGGCGATCAGCGCTGGCGCGTCGGGCAAGCCATCCTGCGACGGGTCGGCGAAGGTCAGCGCGTGGTCGGCCGCCGAGCGCAGCGCGGCCAGTTGCTGGGCCGGGCCGGCCGGCAGCGGTGCGGCGCGCGGTGCGCGGCCCCATTCGACCACCCGCTCGGCCATGGCACGAAAGTACTGCACCACCCGCACCGCCGCCGGCTGACCGGCCTCGACCACGGCATCGCCGCCGCTTTCCAACGCCCCGACGAAATCGATCACCGCCTCGCCAAGCCGTTCCAGCGCGACGTGCTCACTGTCCAGCCGGCCGTCCTGCGGCGCTTCGCTGCTTAGCACGGTTCGGGCCATGCGATGGGCGATCGCCGCGATGCGGCCAAGCTCCAGAGTCAACGCGTCGATCGCCAGCCGGGGCGTGGCCAACACGGCGCGGTCGAGGTGGCGGGGCTGGCCCTCATCCAGTTCGCGGGCCGCGAAACGGCGCTCCAGGAATCCGATCAACCAGCCGGTGACCGGCCACATGAGCGCCACACCCAATACATTGGCCAGGGAATGCAGCATCGCCAGCGAGGTGGCCGGACGCCCTTCCAGCCCCAGCAGCGCTTCGATCCAGACCACCGCCGCCAGCATCAGCGGCAGCATCGACAAGGCTGCGGCACCCGCCACGACATTGAAAATCACGTGGGCCGCCGCCACCCGGCGGGCCGCCGAGGTGGCGCCGAAGGTGGCGAACACCGCCGTCGACGTGGTGCCGATATTGGCGCCGATCACCATCGCCGCACCGGCAGCGAGCGGAATGAGTCCGCCGGCTGCTGCGGTCAACGTCACCGCCAGCGCCGCGCTGGAGGATTGCATCAGCACGGTGAGCACGATTCCCAACGCCGCGAACATCAGCACGCCCAGCGCACCCGGCTTGGCCCAGACCGCCAGATCGAAGGCATCGCCGATGTCGGCAAAGCTGTCCTTGAGCGCATCGAGTCCGAGGAAAAACACGCCGAAGCCGACCAAAGCCTGGCCAAGCGCCGATCGACGGCCCCGGCCGCCGATCCACAGCGCCATGCCGACCGCCACCGCCGGCATCGCCAGCGCCTGCAGATCGACATTGAAGCCGACCAGGGCGACGATCCACGCGGTCAGCGTGGTGCCCACATTGGCACCGAAGATCAGGCCGATGCTCTGGCCCAGACTCAGCAGCCCGGCATTGACGAAGCCGATGGTGGCGAACAGCACCGCGCTGGAAGACTGCACCAACGCGGTGATCAGCAGGCCCGAGGCGAAGCCGCGCCCCGGGCTGCGGGTTGCCGACGCCAGCACGCCGCGCAGCGCCGGGCCGGCGGCGATCTTCAGCCCATCGCTCATCAGCCGCATGCCGAGCAGAAACAGCCCGATGCCGCCGGCGAACGCAACCAGCCCGTACCAGTGTCCGGTCATGACGGCGAATGCGAATGAACTGGCGGCATCCGACCATGTTCGCCCGCCGCTGCCTCACCGGCAAGCGGTTGCGTGCCGACCGGGTGCCGTGCGCATCGTTGACATCGCGTCTGGCTTGGTCCGGCGACCGCCTGCGGCCGGCAACCGGCTACCATTCGGGGATGATCGAAAAACCCCACGCACCATCCACCGACCGCAACCGCGAACCGATCCTTGCCGAGCTGGGTCCGCTGTTTGCCGACCGCAGCCGGGTTCTGGAAATCGGCAGCGGCACCGGCCAGCACGCGGTGTTTTTCGCCGCCGCGCTGGATCACCTGGTGTGGCAGTGTTCGGACCGGCCCGAGAATCTGCACGGCATCCGCGCCTGGCTGGATCACGCCGCGCTGGCCAACACCCCACCTCCGATCACCCTCGACGTGCGCCACGGGCCGTGGCCCGGCCGGCGCTTCGATGCGGTATTCAGCGCCAATACCCTGCACATCATGGCGTGGGACGCGGTAAAAGCGCTGTTCGCCGGTCTGTCCGCCGTGCTGGAAGACGGCGCCAAAGTGGCGATCTACGGGCCGTTCAACCGCAATGGATCAGCAACCAGCGAAGGCAACACCGCCTTCGACGCCAAACTGCGCGCCGAGCACCCGGACATGGGCCTGCGCGACGCCGAAGCGGTCGACGCCCTGGCGAATGCCGCCGGCCTGAGCCTGATCGCCGACATCGCCATGCCGGCCAACAATGCCTTGCGGGTGTGGCGGCTGGGTGTGTCGGGTTAAGTGGACCCAAGGGTCCGCACCAGCCCTGCTATCGCGATGCGCTGAGACTTTAGTTGCGGTCGCGACACCCGGTACTTGCAGGGCGCCTGCGCGAGGCCGTCATCCCGACGGCGTCGCGACGCTCTGGGTATCGGTGGCGAGCTACAAAGGCACCGAGCATCGTGCCAGGCCACTGCGTCTTCGCGGTCGCCGATCCGGCACCGTTCAGTCAAGGAAACCAACATGAACGAAGCACACGAAGGAACAACCGTAGCGGTTTCAGAGGCAGCAAGACTCGACGAGATCGGCTTTCCCGAGTTCACCACCAAGCTGGTCACCGACGTTTTCGACGCCCTGGTGTCGGCCAATCTGCGACAGACCGAGTCCTTCATCGAGCTGTTGCAGCAAACCAGCAAATCCCTGACCGATTTCATCAACGACACCCGCGACGACATCAGCGGCGAGCAGATATTGCAGTTCTTGACTGCGCTGCTTCCAGAAGTTGACGCGAACAACGAGGTCGTCGAGAACGGTACGACCAAGGTGGTGGCGGGTGGGGTACTGACTCCGGACGATGCGAAAAAATTAAACGACGCACTCGAAATAGAGGGATTCCCCGCCGTAACAGGCAGCACGGGTCCGGCACAAGACAACCAAATCACGGTACCTGCGGCGAGCGGTACACCCTCATCGAACCTGAGTGCCGACCTGATCAAAACCATCCTCACCGCCGTCGCCAACCGCATCGCCGCGAACAAGTACAGCCTGCTGCGAGAAATGTTCCGGCAGGGTCTGCTGCGCCTGGTGGTTGAGGACGGCGTGATCGAAACGCGCCTGACGTTCAACACCTACGGTTCGTCGTACTACAACAACAACACCAGCGAGTTCCAACGCAAAGATTTCAATGTCCGGGCCAGGGCGAGAACGGGCTGGGCGCTGTCGAAATGGGTCAGCGCCGCTGCCTCCACCGGGTACACCTCGGTCAGTGTCAACACGGCCCACTCCAGCAGTCAGGACAGGTCCGGGAGTAGCGTTCAGATCTTCGGCATGGTCCGCATCAACTTCAAGACCGACTTCCTGCCGCTTGCTGGCTGACCGGAGCCCGATGCCATGTCCGATCCCGTTCCTCGTCCAGTCGAACTCGGCTTTGCCGAGTTCGTGGCGAAACTCGTATCCGACGTGTTCGACGCCGTGGTGTCCGCCCAGGTCGAGCAGCGGGATCGGATTGCCAGTCTTGACCGGCTGTTGGAGCTGGACGAAGACCGCTTCATCGAGGCCATGCTCGCCGAGGAGACCGTTCGCAGCGGTGTGCTTGAGCGCCTGCTGGTGCTTTTTCCGATCGAGGGCGAGGCCGGTCATGGCATCACCGTCGGCGCCGCCTACAAACCCGGTGGACCGCGCACCCAGGAACAACCGGCCGTGTTCGAGAAGACCGGCTTGACACTGGTGCAGGGCGTAGACTTTGCGCAGCAGAAATTGACCGAGGCCGGCGTGGCGCGCATCTATCGGCATTTGGCGGCGCCGTTTGCGCGCGCGCGTCGCGATACAGCCGTGTCGCTGCTTCATGAAGGCATGCCGAAATTGCGGATCGACAGTGGCCGTGTACTGGCGAAGCTCACCTTCCGCAGCGAAGTCGGCGCGGACTCAAGCGCCGGTGAAGCGGGCACGCCCGCCGCCGCGCCCGAACCAGCCAGCGCCGCACGCGCCGCACCGACTGCAAGCGCCGCGACGGCGGAGAAGGCAACACCCCGGCTGGCCGGACTCCAGCTACCGCCATCCCTGGCCGAAGCCGTGCGGACAGCCCAACCGGCGACCGTTTCCGCCGTCAGCCTCAATCCTGTGCGCAACGCCGCGCCGGCACGGCTGCTGGTCAAGCCGGCCAGCAGCAGCAATCCCCAGGACGCGCAATCGACTTCGGAGATCTACAGCGAGGTCGAGATTCACTTCAAAGTGATCGCATGAACAAGCTCGATACCGTTGATTTGCCTGGCCTGTTGGCGACCGTGCACGGGGATCTGGCGGCAGCCGTCGCGCAACCCGACCGACACGGCCACTCGATACAGGTCTCCCGCATCCGCGTGCGGATGGGCAGGGTTCGCGATGGCGCGCAGTCCGATTCGCCGTTTCTGGACACCGAGCGTTATCCCGCCGCTGCCGGGGGCTGGCTGATCGACGCGATGTTCGTTCCCGGCTCAGGACCCGGGATCGGGGCGCTTGCGCCCGATGCGCCCGGCTTCCCGAGCCTCGGACTGTCGCCCGACTTGGCAGTCTCATCGCTGGAGGGTGTTGGCGCTGTTCGCGGCGCGATCCTCCAACGGCTCGGGGTGACGACCTTGGGCGCGCTGATCGAAGCGTCCACCCAGGAATCGGTCGCGCTCGTCGACGGGTTGGGTCGAAAAACCCTGCGGCGGCTGAGCGCACTCGCACGCCTGGCGACGGCGCCACCGCCGGTTTTGCTCCCGGCAGCCATGGTGGAGCACAGCGTCGATGCGCTGTTGCACCAGCCGAAACGCTCACTGACCGAGTGGTTCTCCGATCAGCAGGCAGAAATGGTTGTGCAGTGGCTGACCATGCTCGAAATCGCCCTCGACGACGCCTTGCTGAAACGGACCAGGCTGAAGCGTCTTCTGACCGAGCCACCGCGACAGCCGTAATGCCGATCAACTCGCAGAGCGCGCCACTGGCGCGGTCTGGGCTGCTGGTCTGCAATTGAGGTGCCCCCTATGCGGAAGCGCGCGATCCATGGACGCGATCGCGTTCGCCGTTCAGTGTCACGTTGGGTCGGGTAAGCAAGGACAGGCGAAGAAAGCCCCGCAGCCGAATATTCGCCCTGACCCAGACTTTGCTGGTTTGTGAATTTTGCGGCCTACGGATCCATCTCCGGGCCTCGAATGTCGCCCGTGCCAGTGAGCGGAACCGGCCACGAGAAGCCGCACGCGGTCAATTCATCTCGCAATTTGGGATGGCCGTGGATCGGATCATCAAGCCTGATCGGCGCCTCGACTTCTTGCCACCAGTGGTCGGACATCGGCGGGGCGTAGGCCAGGAACGCCCTGGAAGCACTGTGCTGACGCGATGGCCAGGATAGCACTGGCATCTCGGTACACCCTACCGCCTTCAGGTTCGCGAGAAGTGCCGCCGCCGCCTCGTGTGTCGCCGAGTGGTCCGGTGTTTGCAGCCATCCTTGCACCACGGCCCACGGCTTGCCATCCGGTAAAAGCCCGAAGCGGCGCATGGTGGGCTGCGTCAGATCCAGCAGCGGTATGCCATCCGCCACCACTTTGATCTTGACCGCGCGCAAGTGCTGTAAATCCTCGAAGCTGATCTCCACTTGGCCATGCTCATCGGGCTCGACATTGCGCAGCACCGCCTCCCAAAGCGCGCCGGCCAGCGTGTCCGCGAAGTAATACATGGCGTGCGCTCCGCTTTTGAGCGCCAGTCGCGCGGTCGATTTCGGGTTGGGTTGCCGTGGCATCACCGCCCTGCCATCGTCCAGCAGCGCCGGGTAGACGTGCCAGAACTCTCCATCTCTCGTCAGGGTTGCAAACTCCGGTTTATTCGCGAACCAGGGTTTACCACAGGGCATCGCGCGACTCCGAAAACTGCTTGCGCGCAACTTCCAGCACCCGGCCAGGGTCGGTAGACAGCACCTCGGACGGGCGTTGTTTTTCCAGCAGCGCGTGAGGCGTGTTAAGCCACTGCGCTTGCGCCCAACCCGAGCCGTTTCCTTTCGGCAGCAGCGCCAGCAAGCGTTTCATCTCCGGCACAATGCCTTCGGCGGTGAACTGGTAGTCCGGGTATTTGTAGCGATTCTCCGGCGCCATCCATACGCCGAGAATCTCACCATTGCGCCGCAGCCGGCTAGCCATCTGGCGGGCGTTTTCCGCCTTGGAGCCACACACGCCTGCCACTTCAGTGGCGGTGAACCACGGTTCGGCGAGGTCAGCCCGTCGCGTTGCCGCCGCCGTCAGATCTTCGACGGAGCCTGCACGCTCAGGCGCGTCGGTTGCCTTCAAGGTGCGGGTGTATTCGATCGTCAAAAACCGGTTCAGGGTCTCGATGGCGTCGGCATTGGCATCGACTTCCACCACCATTTGATCGGGGCCGGCATCCTCAAGCCAAGACTCAATGCCCCGGATGCCAGAACCCATCAGCGGTCGGGCTTGATGCGCGACCAGTCCATCCGCGTTGAGCCACCCGTAGAGAACGCCCCTGTAGTCGATGCTCGACTTGGTCTCCGCCGTTTGGCCTTTGCGTCGCCTGTCCGGGCGCTTCCCCGACAGTGGTTCTGCCTGCGCCGGTTTCGCATGCCAGGTCACGGCTTCGCGCGCCATCAGCGGTCCCTTGGTCGCAAGCCGAGAGAACTGCTCCAAGCCGTGCGCTTCGCCCGGCTTGCCTTCGGGGATGTAGACCCGCAGACCCTTGCCGCCCAGCTCGGCGAAGCCCTTGAGATGCCCCGTGGTGCTGTTGCGTTCGAGCATGCCGAGCTTTACCGCAGCCTTGCCACCTTCATCGGTAAGTTGGAAGTAATAAACATGGCTCATGTGGATATCCGTAAGCGGGCCTCCTGCCTTGTGGTCGGGCCGTTTCGTGAAAGCATGTTACACCCGTTACACCTTTAGGCAAGTCTGAACCTGAACCAGCCCCAGGTCCAGAAGTGGGGCCAGGATCGGCATGTCGCGAGGTACCGCCTGAGCCTGATCGCCGATATCGCCATGCCGGCCAACTATGATCGTCACAGTCTGGGGGCCGGGCGGCTGTCACCCTCGACTCGCCACTCCGTCACGTCGAACCATTCAGGCTTCAACAGGTCATCGCAAACGCCGTGAAGCACTCCATGCGCCTATCGCTGCGCTGTGGCGGAGGGTCGGCCATCTCCGGTGCGCGGCATGGTTCACAACAGGTCTTCGGCCCTCGCGATGACGGGATGAGCGTGGCAATGATTAAGGGGTGAAAGGCTCTCGCGACGACGATCCCGGCGTCTCGCCATGAGTCCTCCGCACGCTCATGGTTCGTGCGCGGCTCCGGTTACTTTGGAGCGGGCTTTCACCACCAAGAGAGTGAATCTGCCTCGCAATTATTGGCCGCCCCCGCAGGATCACGGTCCCTGTGTCGTTTGGCATGGAAACTCAGGCCGTGTATAGAAAACTGCGCCGGCGGCGAAGCGATAAAGTCAATCAGCGTCTGTACGTGGCCGACGGTGCGCAATGATTCCACTGCACGCCGCGCCGCCGCCAATGCTGGTCTATGGCCTGGGAGAAATCGGGACGAACCAACTTGGCCCGCGCGATCATATGCTGAGCATCCTGCTTGCGCACGACGATGCCTTCCATCGGGCCGTCGCGGTAGCGGCTGGGACAGGCGTCGAGCAGGTGTTTGAGTTGCTCTTGGGTGTAGCCTCCGCGTCCGAGTTCCGGGACGGTCGGCACTCCGATCGCTGTCGCCCAGGCATTGCGGCGCTCGGTACACCAGAACCGCTCGGTAGCACGCTCGTAGATGTCGAATATCAACCACCAATCCGGCAAGGCCGTGTAGTCGAGCGAGTGCCGCGCCGCGCACCATTCTCCGAACACGATGCGGCCCGGAGTCAGCACATCCCGCAGGGCAGCCTTGTGTGCCTGCAACCACCCGACCAGACGCGAGAACTGACCGGTGTAAGGCGGCTGTAGATACTGGCCGCGATTCTGCGCGCGCAGTTCCCCATCATCGCCAAGGGAAATACCCAGATTCGCACCATCGAGCTTTTCCTCGATCACCACCTCGCCGGCCAGCAGTTCTTTGGCCTCGCCAGGCGACAGCAGCTTGTCGTCACGCGGCTCGCCGGTGCCAAGCCAGGCCAGATGCGGGGTGTGCGGAAAGCGAAAGAACGGCTCGCTCATGACGCTGGCAGCGGCGGCGGCGGCCGATCCGGAAACTTTCTGGCGTAGACGGCGCGAACATCGTCGGGGCAGAGGAAATCCACCTGGATACCCGACCTCTCCAGGGCCTGCCACCAATCCAGCCACTTGCTGTCGCCGGCCTGCCAGATCGGCGGCTTGTCGGGGTGGGCATGGGCGACCGCAACGAACTTGCGATCGGCTGGATCGAACTGATCCTGCAAGGCGGCATCCGGAAACTCGGCGAATCGACCCTCGGCGGTTGGCGTGATGCTGACGCGGTGCACCCGCTTGCCATTGGCCTGGTTCTGCAACAGCCATTTCAGGAACGCATCGCCGACTCCCTTGGGCTGGTTGGGCCGGGTTTTATGGCTGTACTCCTTCAGAATCCGATGGGCGTCGTCAACCACCACGACGCCCGCTCGCTGACGCTGCAACAGGCGCTGCACGCAGGTATCGCGACAGTTCCGAGAGAAGCCGGCATGGCTGCCGTTGGCGATCAGCAGAACATTGGTGTCGATGACCGCGGCGTCCAAGGCCGGTCCCGTCATGCCGCACCGGCTCGCCGACGCGAGCCCGCCAGGACGCGCTCGGCGATATCGCCCATCTCGTCGCCGAAGAAATTCTCTGGCCAATTCTCGATCTCGCCGAATTCGTCGAGTCGCAACTCCTCCAATTCGGCGGCGGCACCACTGCGGTTGACGAAGTAGATCGCCACATCGCTGGCGGGAATCTGTTGTTCCGCGACCCGCCGCTGAAGCCGGGTCAGGAAATGCTCGGAATGGGTTTCGACGATCAACTGAGCCCTGCGGGGGGCGCCACCCTCAAAGGACTGGACGGCACTGATGAAGACGTCGGCCAGGTTCGATTGCGCCATCGGGTGCAGGTGGATTTCCGGCTGTTCCATCCAGACCGTCGAACCCGGTGGCGCATAGAATGCCTGCACCAGGGCCGGCAGCACCTGCGAGACGCCGAATCCGACATCGGTCAGGCGCACCTCCTCGGCTTCCGGATGGGTCTTGACCAGCACCTCGTATTCCTTTCTGCCCTTGGCGACAGGCCGCACGACGAAGCTCTCGATAACGCCCAGATCCTTGAGCCAGCCGGCGATGAAGGCATCGAAGCGCACGAGCCGCCGCTTGTGGCCACGGTTGAGCCTGCGGTTCTGCTCCGTTGCCGCCAGCAGCGCAGCGACGGCGAACCGGCCATCGGCCCCGACGTCGGAGGGCGTGTCGCCCGCCCATGGGTAGATCCGCTTCGGTGCCGCGCGCAGCGGTCCGAGAAAGTAGATGCTCTCCAGCATCTGTTCGGTGCGCAGGGCAAAATCGGCCAGAAAATCCGCGTTCTGGTAACGCAGCAGGGTGCGATCGGCGAAGCGATAGAACTTCTCCGGCGGCTCTACCGGCCACTTTCGGCCTTGGGCATGTACGAGTCGTAGCGGCTCGCATTCAAGCGTCTTGGCAGTGTGCTTGATATCCAGGCGAACCTCTCCCGCGTCGAGCAGCTCGTAACGGAGGGTGTCGGTGACCGGCTGCTCTTGTCTGTCGGCGCGCAGCTCGCTGTTCAGGCGCAATTCGTCGCCTTGGTAACTTTGCTTCCTGTTCAGCGGATCATTGCCCGTCAGACGCGGATCGAGCCGCCAGCGTAAGGAAAACTCCAGTTTTCGACTCAGATCATGGCCATGCAGGCAGTCGCGAAATGTGCCCAGATCGATGGCCGAGTTCTCGTCGCCAAGGTGCAGCGCACGCCTGCGATCGGCAAGCTGCGCGGTCTGCTTCAGCGCCATCAACAGATGGCCGAGGCTCGACTTGCCGGAACTGTTGGTGCCGAAAATGACCGTCAGCGGCGCCAGCCGCACCGCACCGGTGTCGCGCCATGCCTTGAAGTTCTGGATTCGCAGTTCGGTCAACATGTTCCTGATGCCCCGTTCGACGTCGCTTGCCGTCCGGCTGCACTTGCTCCGGCTCTGGACGCATTGCCGTAGGATACGTCATCGTCGATGCATCCTTCCCTGAGCACGACCCGGCCAAACGTTGGCCGGCCGGGTGTTGGCCGACCACCGGGGGCGACAGCGACACGTTGGTTGCGAACAGGCTGATTGACTGCGGGGTGGGTCAATCGAAAATGACGGGCTCCTCGTAACGGCGCTTGCCATCCTTCTCGTCCACACTGAATCGACGAATCGAAACCTGCGCCCGCAAGTTATCGGAAGTGTCGAGCTCCTTCAGGGTGGCGAGCAGGCCGACGGTGTAATCGGGCAGTCGCTGGTTAAACATGCTCACCAGCGCGGAGTTCACATCGACCATTGGCTCCATGCTCTGCTGAAGCGCTACCAAGGCTTTGTTGAGTCTGCGCTCGGCCTCCTGGGCTTCAGTCTCCTTGAGGGTGGCGACCCGTATCGTTCCTCCCAGCAACAGTAGATCGCGGATGCGTTCGATACTCGACGGTATCGCTCGGATTACGCGGTTGAGAAAACGGAACTCTCGTTCAAGATCGTCGAATTTCAGCCGGTTTGACTCGATCATGATGCCGGATCCTCTCGCCGCGCGCTCTGCGCCGCTTGTGTTGGACGCTCTTTGGACCCAGGCCAACAACCGAGCACGATCCAACTTGGCAAGTTGTTTGCCGAAGCCTCGGGAGGTACGTTCTGCAAATCCCAAGACTTTGTCGAGCACCATCGACTCGATGACTGTTGAATCGGAGGTACGAAGCATTACCGCTGGCAGCCCCAGAAGTACGACCGCGATATGGACATTGCGCACGTTCTCATCGCCCAGCGCGACGGCGATGCGCTGTTGGGTATCTTGGTGCAACAACCCCGCATCCACGAACGAACTCAAGTACTGCCTCAGCTCCTTCGGCTCGAGCTTATCGTCGGTCAGGCTGAAACCCAAGGCAAGGGTGCCGGGGACACTGCCCTGGGTGGCATCGAGGAAGTCGAAATCGGCGCTGAATCGCGCGCGTTGCTCGCCCGATGGGCCGACGGAGCTGCGTTCTTGTACCGATTCTCCATCGAAGGCCAGGATGCGTCCCGCAGCATCTGTCTCGATCCGTGCTTCAGCGTTGAGAATACGGGCATCGCTGAACTTCAGTCCGAACAGATCCAAGGTGAAGCTGGCAGTGCGGCTCACCTGGGAGAACTGGAGCAGACGGCCGTCCAACACCTCAACGCCATCACCACCCATCGCCTGGATGTGCTCGATATTAATCGAACCGTGACCGAGGACCAGATCGCGAAACAGCTTCGCTGCCTTCTTGTTGGCTGGCTGGGTGAAGCGCAGGCGCAACTCTCGTGTATGGCCGGTCGTTCTTTCCCGATTTTCCGACCAGGCGGCGCTGAGCTTGACTGAGGCCGACTTGCGCACGCCGTCGTTGAGCGCCTTGCGCAATTTCTCATAGCGGGTCAGGAGTTTTCGCAGTGGCTCCAGTAGTACCGAGGCGTTATCGTTGAGTGTGTTCGCCAGCGTCTCCACGTTCTCGCCGACCTGCTCCAGCGGGGCGAGTATCTTCTTCAACTTCGCTGTGCCTTTGCCCTTGAGTTGATTCGCAAGGGTTTGGGCCTCGGTTCCTGCCTTGTTCACCTGCTTGTCGATCGCTTCGGTCAGCCAGTCTCTGGCCTTGACAACATAGGACCGGGTCCGATCCAACTTGTCGGGCAAACTCAGTTCCATGAGGCGATCAACAACCACATCGGGAATGCCATCGAACATGGCCACACGCTCATCAATCAAGGTCAGCCAGCGCGCCAAGAGCCCGTCGACCAAGGTTGCAGCCGTTTGCTCTGATCCAACCTGTCCCAGCACGAGTTCGGCCAGCGGCTTGAGCTCGTCGGCGAGCGTCTTGGTGAGCTGGCCGCGCAGCGCCCCAATCAGCTTGTCGCCTGGTTTCGACCACGTATCGAGGAAGTCGCGGAAGCTTTCGTCGATTTCGGTGAGTTGGTCCAACCAGGGCTTGACCACGCCATCCATGCCCTCGACACCCAGGCTCACGCCTGCCGATGCATCACGGCCACTGCTTCGGCTGCCCGACTCGCTCAGATCGAGCATGAGTTTGTCGTCCTCCATCCTGAGACGGATGCGGAACCGTCCCGAGCGCGCCAACGAGAAGCGCAGCTTCGCCTCCGCCCTCGCGCTGAACTTGATTTCGGCGTCCTCACCGCTGACCTGCTTTTCCACCGCGATGCCGCGCGAAACCTCCACCGCACCGGCTACGGCGATGCTCCGTTCGCTCTCGATGTCGATTGCTCGCAAGCCATCGCGATGCACGTGCGGGCCATCACTGTCACGGAGTGTCACCGACCGCCCCATTGGAGCCACCCATGATCGGCTTAATGGAGCCACTTGCAGGCTCCGGAAAACGGGTCTCGAACGGGGTGCAGTTTCAGGGGTTTTGTGGGGTCTTGGCAACTGCCGGTTTTGCGGTCTCCGG
>JAXMJH010000056.1:0-4365 GCA_034376725.1 Lysobacteraceae bacterium
GCCGTTCTGGCGCTGGCCGATGGTGCCATCGGCGCGCGGGCCGTAGTGGTCGAAAACGTGGAACAGCAGGCCGGTGCCGGCGGTCAGGGTGCGGAACTCGGTCTGGAAGCCGATCAGTCCGCGCGCCGGGATGACGAACTCCAGGCGGGTGCGGCCCTTGCCGTCGGGCTCCATGTTCTGCAGCACGGCCTTGCGCTCGCCCATTTCGCGCGGATGACGCTTGCCGTTGCCGACCTTGCCGTTGCCGACATTGAAGCGCCGAGTCCAGCCCACGTAGGCCACCTCGGTACGCTTGGCCAAGTCGAGGTGGCGCATGCCTGTTCGAATCTGGTCGGGTAATTTGGCCGGCCGCCCGTCGACAATGGTTGTCGGCGCTCCTGCGCGGTGAGAGGATGTCATCGCGATGCTCCCGGCGGAACAGGAAAGACTGCAAGCCCAGGTGCGCAGATGGGCGAGACGACGGGAGCAAGGCGATGTTTCGAGCAAGGTCGTCCTTACGCCAAAACGCCCGGAGACTGGCATAGGCCGTGGGCTTTCACGGCGATTCGCCGTCGAACAGTTGTTGGGTGTCAGAAGGGGGGGTGAGAGTTGATCGAGGGAGAGTGCTTCTGCGGTGTCGTGCGGTATCGAATCGCTGGCGAGCTTTCGCTTGCTCGGGCCTGCCATTGCTCTCGCTGCCGCAAAGCGTTTAGCGGAGCATCGTCAGCATATGCTGAGCTCGCAGACCCGGAGTCGTTCAGCTGGGTGTCTGGAGAAGAGCATTTGCAGCACTACGTCTCGCAGGTTGGGTGGGGGCTCGCGTTCTGCAAGACATGTGGGACAACGCTCTGTGGCACATACGACGGCGTTGTTCACGGCGTTACCCTCGGCACAGTGAGCGGCGATCCCGGCGTAGAAATCGAAGCCCACATCTTTGTCGGCTCGAAAGCTGCTTGGGATCACATTGGCGGTTCAGCGCCGCAATTTGAAGAGCAGCAGAAGTGACGCCCAACCAGCCACTCAACCGGCTGCTCCTCACGTCACGCCGGTCGGTGGCACGTCATGTTGCACCACCGCTGGTTGGCGGGTGATCTTCTCTCATGAATGGGTGCGCTCTTGATACTTGCATTTCCCGGGACTGAGCGGGCGAATCTCGCCGAGGTGGGGGGGAAGGCTGCGTCGCTGATCCGGATGGCCGATGCCGGACTTCCGGTTCCTTCCGGTGTCGTACTTACGACAGCATTCTTCACATCCTGGTTCGACGCAATCAAGGCGTCGGCAACGTGGACTCAACTCACCGAATCGACGCCGCGGGAGTGGGAGTCTCTTTGCAGCGCGCTGAAAATCAGTGCCCAATCCCTGCCATTGACGGCGAGCCAGCAAGGCGCGTTGGACGGCCTGCTTCGGAGCCTCGACCTTCACCGTGACGAGGTGTGCGTTGCAGTGCGTTCGTCATCCCCCGAAGAAGACCTGATTTCCGCGTCGTTCGCTGGAGGCTACGAGACGCGACTCGGTGTTCGGCCGGAGGATCTGACAGACGCCGTACGCTATTGCTTTGCATCGAGCCTGGATGCGCGGGTGTTGACGTACAAGAAGGCTCACGGCTTCGACCTCTGGTCGCCACGCATCGCCGTAATCGTGCAGCGACAGATTGTCAGTGAAATCGCTGGTGTTGGGTTCTCCTTGAATCCGGTGACCAACGACTACGACGAAGCCGTTATCGAAGCGAACTGGGGCCTCGGCACATCGGTGGTCGAGGGGCTGGTATCTCCGGACCACTTCGTCGTCGACAAAATCACAGGGCAGGTCAAGGAGGAGAAGGGCGGCTCGAAGGGCATCTCTGTGTGGCTCGATCCGGACGGCGGCACAGTCGAACGCAAGGCGTTCCGTTCGGCGGACCGCACACTCACCTACGCTCAACTAAAAGAAGTGACGGAGGTCATCTGTCGAATCGAGAAACTCTACGACGCGCCGATCGACATCGAGTGGGCCTACGCCGACGGAACGCTCCACGTCCTGCAGGCGCGCCCGATAACAACCTACGTGCCGCTCCCGGCTGAAATGGTCACCATGCCGGGCGAGCGGAGGCGGCTCTACGCGGACGCGGCACTGTCCAAAGGCCTGACCACCAACGCGCCGCTCTCGCCGCTGGGTCTCGACAACATGAAGAGCATGTTCTCGGCAATTCTCGAGTCGTGGGTCGGGCCGCTGAACACCGACCCGCTACCAGAGAACGCGCTGTTCTTTTTCGCCGGCTGCCGGATGTACGTCAATTATTCCAGCGTCATGTGGCTGGCGAGCCCCGGCAAGCTGGCCCGGAGCGCCGCTCCAACCGACGCCCTGATGGCACGCATCCTGGCCAATGTCGACAGAGAGCGATACCGCGCCGATCGACGACCGCCGTGGGTGAGCTTTCGAATGCTCTGGCTCATTCCGCGAGGACTCTGGGGATTGCGCGGCTTCTTTCTGAACACGCTGTTGGCATTGCTGGCGCCAGAACGCGCACACCGGGGGTTTCGGCAAAAGATCGAGGCGCTGGAATCGGCGCTCCGCGAGCAGCTTGACGGCGGCCTTCCCCTCGATGAATTCCGGAGAACGTACGAGGAGCGCATGGTGCGAGAAATGTTCAGCGTGACCATGCCTGCACTTGTCGCGGGCATGGTGTCGCCGGCCCTCATCGTCCGGCCGAAGACGGATGAGATGCGTGACCTCGTGACCAGACTTGAGCGGGGTGCCACGGGCAACGTCGTGGTCGAGATGGGGATCGCGCTGTACCGCCTCGCCGGGCGCCTCGACAGATCCGAGTTCGCTGATCTGGACCGCTTGGCTGAGCGAATTCGGCAGCGTGAACTGCCGGCAGAGTTCATGCGGGAGTGGGACCAGTTCCTCGCGACTTTCGGTTGGCGCGGCCCGACGGAAATGGACCTGGCCAGCCCACGGTACGCCGATGCCCCGCAACTTGCGTTGCGGCAGATGTCGTTGATGGCCGTCGACGACAGCGACTTCGATCCGGGAGCCGCCCACCGGCGTCACGTCGAGGAGCGGCAGCGGGCGTACGCAGAATTGATGCGCCGCCTGGGTCCACTGCGCCGTGCCCTGCTGCGCCGTGTCTATCGACTTCTCGACTTGTTCGCCGGGGCTCGCGACACGCCGAAACACCTCATCGTTCTGTTCAACTACGCCATCCGCAAGCGCGCGCTGATCCAGGGCCAACGCCTGACCGAAGCGGGGCGGCTTGACGCTGCCGAAGATGTGTTCGACCTGCGGTTTGCTGATCTGGATGCCGCGGCGCAGGACACCGCCCTCGATCTGCGCAGGCGCCGAGAGGAACGCACCCACTTTCGGAACAAGCTCGACGCGCATGTGACCGCGTTCCCGGCTGTCATCGATTCTCGCGGACGGATTCTCGGTCCGTCGGCCACCGAGGCCACACCGGGCCTGCTGAGCGGCATGCCGGTATCACCCGGTGTGGTGACCGGCCCGGTCAAGGTTCTTCACACGCCGCACGACAAAGCGGTGGAGAAGGGCGACGTACTTGTCGCCTACACCACCGATCCGGGCTGGACCCCGTTATTCGTGAACGCAGCGGCTGTCGTGCTTGAAGTGGGCGGGGTGCTTCAGCATGGCGCACTCGTAGCACGTGAATATGGCAAGCCATGCGTCGTGGCCATCAACGGGGTCGTAGCTACCCTCCAGGACGGCGAGCTTGTCGAAGTCGATGGGACGGCAGGAACCGTTCGACGGCTGGCGTTCCAAGGGAAGAACGGAGACACATAGGCGCGTGCAACATAATGGAGGCAATGAACTTGACGGTCGCCTTCGGCACCGGCAGGTTATTGCCTGACCGTTGGCCCGATGAGAGGGCTGCGTCTGTGCCCGAAGGCGCGTCGGCAGCCAGTATTGCGTAGGCTTGGCGTTGGTGTGAACCGCCCCGCGAGTTGGGCTGGCTGTAGGTGTCTCCAGCGTCCGGGGCAGCGTCGATCCCGGATTTTCGCTGCGCTGCAATCCAGGCTACGCGGGGCGTTTTGGCAGCGGGGGAGCAGCGTGGCGCGTGCTCCCCGGGTGTTCCCCGCACGCTTGGCGGGGCTTCAGGCTTGACGGCTTCAGGCGGCCCGGCTGGCGCGTTTGCGGTCGATTTCGGTGCGGTATTTCTTGCGCAGGCGGATCTGTTTCGGGGTGACTTCGACCAGTTCGTCGTCGTCGATGAACTCCAGGGCCTGTTCCAGCGAGAAGCGGATCGGCGGCACCAGGCCTTCGTCGTCGTCCTTGCCGGAGGCGCGGAAGTTGGTCAGCTGCTTGCCGCGCAGGGCGTTGACGGTGAGGTCGTTGTCCTTGGAGTGGATGCCGACGATCTGGCCTTCGTAGATTTCTTCGCCGGGCTCGATC
>JAXMJH010000057.1:0-10725 GCA_034376725.1 Lysobacteraceae bacterium
CGGTCGTCGCCACCCGATCCACCCCACCCCCGTCGAACGACCCGGCCGTCGCCAGAACCTGCCGCGAAGTGCGATCTGCCGGGCCAGATCACCCACCACCCAGTAGGAGCGGGCCATGCCCGCGACCGAGATACCCACCCCCGCTGGACCATCCAGTCGTCGCCCCGCGCCCCGCCCCGGTCGCCGCCACTCGATCCGCCCCGCCGTCACCGGTCGCCGCCACCCGCCTCGCCGGTCCGCCGGCTACTCGCTGTCGCGCAGATGCGCCCGTGCCTCTTCGGCGGTTTCGTACAGATGCGGCGCCACGCCGCGCGCGGCCAGCGCCGGGCCCAGCTTGGCGCGCAGGAAGCCCGACGTGCTGTAGCGGGTGACGTTGAGATAGAACCGCTCCACCAGATCGCGAACCATCGCCGCCCAGGCGTCCTCGATCTCCGGGTCGATGACGAAGTGGTCGTAATTGACCACGCCGTAAACCCGATGACCCAGCGCCGCGACCCGGTTGGCCACCTCGCGGCGCACTGCCTCGACATCGTCCAGCGAACGGATCGCCAGTCGTTCGAAATTGATGAACAAGGTGCGGCTGGCGGCGTCATAGGCGAAGCGCTCCGACAGCGGCCGGTGCAGCAGGCGGTCGCGCAGGCCCATCGGCGCCGCATCGAACAGCGCCGGCTCCATCAGCGCCGGCTCGCGTTCGATCACCGGCGCAAAATCCATGTGCGCCAGCACATCGTGTTGCAGATCCAGGCCGGGGGCAATCTCGATCAGCTCCAGGCCGTCCGGGTGCAGGCGGAACACCGCGCGCTCGGTGATGTACAGCACCGGCTGCCGGCGGCGCAACGCTTCGCGTCCGGAAAACGTCCGATGCTCGACTTCGGCGACGAACTTGCGGCTGCCGTTGTTGGTCAGGAATGTCCCGACGAACACCAGCTGGCGGGCGTTCTGGCTGATGTTGATGAAACCACCCGCCCCGGCCAGCCGCGGCCCGAACCGGCTCACGTTGAGATTGCCGCCGGCATCGGCCTGGGCCAGACCGAGAAAGGCGATATCCAGGCCACCGCCATCGTAGAAATCGAACTGGTAGGGCTGATCGATCACCGCCTGGGCGTTGACCGCCGCCCCGAAGCTCAAGCCCCCGGCCGGAATGCCGCCCACCGTGCCCGGCTCGGTGGTGAGGGTGATCAGGTCGATCAGCTTTTCTTCGGAAGCCACCGCCGCCACGCCTTCGGGCATGCCGATGCCCAGATTGACCACCGCATTGGCGCGCAGCTCCAGCGCCGCGCGGCGGGCGATTGCCTTGCGCGGGCTCATCGGCATCGGCGCCACGCTGGCCATCGGCACCCGCAGCTCGCCGGCATAGGCGGCGCTGTAGGGTTCGATGAAGGTCTGCATGTGGTACTCGGGCCGTTCGGCGACCACCACGCAGTCGACCAGGATGCCGGGGATGCGCACCTCGCGCGACGGCAGCGTGTGCGCCTCGGCCACCCGCTCGACCTGGGCAATGACGATGCCGCCGCTGTTGCGCGCCGCCATGGCGATCGACAGCGCCTCCAGGGTCAGCGCCTCGCGTTCCATGGTGAGGTTGCCGTCGGTGTCGGCCGTGGTGGCGCGGATGAACGCGACATCGATCGGCAAGGCCTTGTAGAACAGGTAGTCCTCGCCGTCGATCGGCATCAGCCGGACGATGTCTTCGGTGGTGCTGGCATTGAGTTTGCCGCCGCCGTGACGGGGGTCGACGAAGGTGTCCAGACCGACCCGCGACAGATGCCCCGGCTTGCCGGCGGCGATGTCGCGAAACAGATGGGTGATCACGCCCTGCGGCAGGTTCCAGGCCTGGATTCGATTTTCCACCGCCAGCTTCTGCAGCGCCGGCACCAGGCCCCAATGACCGCCGATCACCTTGGCCACCATGCCGTCGTGGCCGAAATGATTCAGCCCGCGCGTCGCGCCATCGCCCTGGCCGGCAGCGTAGATCAGGCCCAGACTGCGCGGCTCGGCGCTGTCGATGAAGCGCTGCTCCAGCGCCACCGCCAGATTCTCCGGAAACCCGATGCCGACGAACCCGCCGGTGGCAATCGTGTCGCCATCGCGGACCAGACGCACCGCCTCGGCGGCACTGACCAGCTTTCCGCTGCGCCGCAGGGCGGCCATGCGCTCGGCGGCGCCAGGGTGAACCGTCATCGTCGCTCCCGAAAACCGACACAGACCAATGGCGCTATCGTGCCACGACCACGCCGTGCCGGGCATGGCCCTGACGCCCGCCAGCGGTGCGCAGGCTCTGTACCTTCGTACACCTGTATCGGCGCCGCTGCGGCGCTAGGCTGAAGTCCTCACGTCGTATCGTCGCAGGGACGCGCAGACGTCGCCGGCAGCGCTGTGGGGACCGCCGGCTGATCGTCAGCCGCACTCATCCTGGGAGGGATTGGATATGACCATTCGACTTTGGCTCGGGGCGCTTGCCCTGTTGGCGTTCTCCACGCCGGCGCTGTCGGCCTGTCGCGATGCCGTGGTGCTGGTCCACGGCAACACCGGCAAGCCGGCCGACTTCGACAACACCTATGTGGAACTGCGTGCCCGCGGCTACGCGGCCGGAGAAATCTTTCGGCCCGACTGGGGCAGCAAGACCTGCGCGGCCTGCAACGACCATCGCGGCAGCGAGGAGACCCCGGTGCTCAATGCCATGATCGACGCGCTCGCGGTTTCCTGTACCGGCAAGATCGATGTGATCGGCCACTCCATGGGCGCCACGCTGGCCGCCAAGCAGATCGCCGACAACGGCCTGCGCCCGATGGTCCGCGACTTCATCGGCATTGCCGGCGGCTTTCGCGGGCTGTGGTCGTGCGGCGTCTATCCGTTCAATGTGCCCAACAGCACCTGCGGCGCGTGGGGGCTTTCGGTCGGCAACCCGTTTCTCGGAAACCTCAGCGGGAAGCGCTTCGGCGACCGGGTGTACTCGTTCAAATCGTGGAGCGATCAGATCGTCTGCGCCACCGGCGTGTGCACGGTGGGCGGCATCCACTCGTCATCGATCTGGAACGAGAACGCCAGCTTCACCTTCGCCACCGGCCACTTCGGCCTGCTGACCAGCACAGCGGTGCGCCAGGTCGATCTGATCCAGTGACATCGTCGCGGTGCCGCGTTCGGGCCGGGAAACCGCGCCCGAACGCGGCGCACGCTTACATCGCAGCGATCAGCGCGTCGCCGAACTCCGAGCACTTCACCTCGGTAGCGCCGTCCATCAGACGGGCAAAATCGTAGGTAACCCGCCTCTGGCCGATCGCCGTGTCCATCGCGGCGATGATCGCGTCGGCCGCTTCGGTCCAGCCCATGTAGCGCAGCATCATCTCGCCCGACAGGATCACCGAGCCGGGGTTCACCTTGTCCAGCCCGGCGTACTTCGGCGCCGTGCCGTGGGTGGCCTCGAACACCGCGTGGCCGGTGACGTAATTGATGTTGGCGCCCGGCGCGATACCGATGCCGCCGACCTGCGCGGCCAGCGCGTCGGACAGGTAATCGCCGTTGAGGTTGAGCGTGGCGGCCACGTCGTACTCGGCCGGCCGCAGCAGAATCTGCTGCAGGAAGGCATCGGCGATCACGTCCTTGATGATCAGCCCGGCGCCCGGCTTGCCGTCCGGAATCACGTGCCACGGCCCGCCGTCGAGCTCGACCGCGCCGTAGGACTCGCGTGCCACCTGATAGCCCCAGTCACGGAAGCCACCCTCGGTGAACTTCATGATGTTGCCCTTGTGCACCAGGGTGACCGACTTGCGCTTGTTGGCGATCGCGTAGCCGATGGCGCTGTGCACCAGGCGCTCGGTGCCGAGATAGGACACCGGCTTGATGCCCAGGCCGACCTGCACCGGCAGCTCGCGGTGCGGCGCGCCGATGCCTTCCAGCGTCTTCTGCCACTCGTTGGTTTTTTCCTGGGTGCCGAAGCGGATCTTGCCGAACGCCTGGGGAAATTCCTTGGCCAGGAAATCCAGCAGCTTCTGGGCATCGGCCGAGCCGCCGGCCCACTCGATGCCGGCATAAATGTCCTCGGTGTTCTCGCGGAAGATCACCATGTCCACTTCGCCCGGCTTCTTCACCGGCGAGGGCACGCCCTCGAACCAGCGCACCGGGCGCAGGCAGACGTAGAGGTCCAGCATCTGGCGCAACGCCACGTTCAGCGAGCGGATGCCGCCACCGACCGGCGTGGTCAGCGGCCCCTTGATGCTGACCAGATAGTCGCGGCAGGCCTGCACGGTGGAATCGGGCAGCCAGGTGCCGAACTGGTTGTTGGCCTTCTCGCCGGCATAGACCTCAAGCCAGTGAATCCTGCGCTTGCCGCCGTAGGCCTTGGCCACCGCCGCATCCAGCACCCGCGACGCGGCCGCCCAGATGTCCGGCCCGATGCCGTCGCCCTCGATGAACGGAATGATCGGATTCTCGGGAACGGATAGTTTGCCGTCGACAAGCGTGATGCGCTCGCCGCCCTCGGGCGGGACGATCTTCGGTTCGGACATGGGTTTCCTCCTGGGTTGGGATGATGCGGACAAAGCGACGGACCCAGCGGCCCGCCCGGCGCGGATGGCGCGACAGACCGCTATTGTCGCGGTTTGCGCGATGGCTGGCAAAGCCAGTCTGTTCGCGGCCAGCGGGCGCGGACGGTCGGACATGATTTATGCCGGTTGACGCGGCATGGCTGCCCCGGAGCCGGCACTCTCTTCCACTTTCAAGCCAGAGCCGCAGTGCCCTAAGAGCCAATCACCCGGCTTCCCACTTTCCAGACGAGACACGCAACTTCGCGGCAATATCTGGCACTGGCGTTATCCTTTCCCCCCTTCGCAAGCGAAGGGGGGAAGGACTGGCGTGGATTGGAGTAGCGAGATGAGCTGTGAGGGAGGGTGGCGGCTTGGGTGGAGTTGATCGACTCGCATCCCCCTGCCCCCTTCGCTCGCGCAGGGCGAGGTTTGGCGCGGGTTGGGGTGGCGCGATGGGCTTTGGGAGAGGCCGCGGTGTGGGTGGAGCCGAGTTACTCGTTGCGCTCCTGCTCCCGCGTGCCGTCGCGGATATGTGGGCCAGGCCGTCGCGTTGATCGCCAGCTCGGGCGTTAGGCCGTAAACTGGGCGGATTTGGTCACCCTGAGACTCGATGGATAGCCAAGCGCTGCATACGCTGATTGCTGGTCTGAACTGGCGCGGTGGTCTCAACGCCGCCATGGTTCAGATCGGCGAGGCGCTGGTGCGCGCCGGTCGGCTGCAGGAACTGGTGCACACGCCGACGCCGAGCGGGGGCGATGTGCTGCGCGGGCGGTTCGCCGAACCCGGCGATGTCCCCCGAGTGTGCGAAGTCCGCCTCACCAAGACGGCCGGGCGGCACGTCATCGAGCCGCACTGCGACTGTCCGTTCGGCGAGCGCTGCCAGCACGTGGCGGCCATGCTGTACATGGTCGAGACCCAGCCGCCGGAGCAGTGGGCGAAGCAGGCGCTTGTGGTCTGGGATCGCTGGTTTCAATCGCTGGCCGGGTCCTCCGGCATTCCGGTGCCGGCCGAGGCCGGGCGACAGTTGGGTTTGCTGCTGCGCGCCGAATCCGAGCGCGGCCATCGCTACCACCGGGGGCTGGGCGACGATGAGCCGGTCATGTGCGCCCCGGCGATGCTTGCGGCGCCGGTCTGGCTGCGGCCGGGCAAGCGCGGCGACAAACTGGTCGATCCGCAGTCGCTGCGTCTTGGCCGAAAGGGCCCGGAGCCGGCGCCGCCCCAGGGTTGGCATCCGGATGTCGAGGCAGCGCTGAATCTGCTTCTGCACGATGCCTCCGAACGCCACGGCAATCTGGCCATGACCCGCGTACATCAGCGTTACCACGAGCAGGCGATTCGCCAGCTCGCCGGCCACATGCCGGTCTACTTCGAACGCGCCAGCGACGGCCCGCTGACCGAAGGCGAGGCGCGAACCCTGACCCTGTCGTGGCACGACCTGCCCGATGGCAGCCAGCGCCTTGAGGTGGAGTCCGGTGCCGAGACCGCGCGATGCCTGCTGCGCGGCGCCGGTCTGTGGTACGTGGACATCGCCGAGCGTCGGTTCGGTGCGGTCGACACCGACCTGGATGTTCTCGATGCCCTGGGCCGGATGCCGGCCTTGCAGCCGGAGCAGGTGGCGGATTTTCAGCAGCGGGCGCATTCGCTGGCGTTGCCGGTGACGCTTCCCGAGCCGGGTCGACGCGAGCCGGTGCAAATCGTCGAGGCGGCACCCCGGCCGGTGCTGCGGCTGC
Organism: Lysobacteraceae bacterium; assembly: GCA_034376725.1. Classification (GTDB taxonomy): domain Bacteria; phylum Pseudomonadota; class Gammaproteobacteria; order Xanthomonadales; family Xanthomonadaceae; genus UBA11164. The sequence continues at coordinate 6,251 of JAXMJH010000057.1, forward strand.
GGCAGCTGGCCACTCAATCCGACTGGCACCGGCTGGCCGGCCGCACCGAAACACCGCGGCTGGTCGGCTGCGCTCGGCTGTTTTTCGATTACGGGCCGGTGCGTCTTGACCCGTTCGCCTATCCGCCGCAGAGCCGTCGCTTGATCGGCCAGACCGTGTATCAGGTCGAGCGCAAGACCCAGGCCGAGCGACGGGCGATCGATACCCTGCGCGGGCTGGGCATGGTCGATCCGGAGCAGGTGATGTACGACGTTGGTCTGTCGGAGACGGACATCAGGCCCGGCGATTTCGTGCTTCGTCCCAAGGGCAAGGGCATGCCGCTCACCCCGGACGACTGGCAGCCGGTGCTGACCAAGCTGGCCGAGGCCGATTTTCAGCTCGAATACGAAGACGATTTTCCGCGCGACGATCTGGTCGAGGTGGGCGACTGGCTGGCTGAGATCGACCCGGACGGCAACGCCTGGTTCCAGCTTTCGCTGGGCATCGATATCGGCGGCGAGCGCGTCGATCTGCTGCCGATCCTGCGCCGCTTGCTGGCCGACCCCAATTTCCCGTTGCGCGCGAGCAAGACCGAAAAGCCCGATGCGGTCTGGCGGGTGCGGCTGGACAGCCAGCGCAGCGTGGAACTTCCGCTGGCCCGGCTGCGGGCGCTGATCGAGCCGCTGCTGGAATGGTTGCAGACCGAGCGCGGGGCGTCGCTGCGCCTGCATCGCAGCCAGGCCGAATCGATGGCCGCCCTGCCCGATTTGCAGTGGCGCGGCGACGCGGCGTTGCGTCAGGCACTCGATCGCCAGCGCGCCACCGCCAACACCGCCGCCGATGCGCCGCCCGGCTTCACCGCCACGCTGCGGCCCTACCAGCGGGAAGGGCTGGCGTGGCTGGATTTTCTGGCCGAGGCCAGGCTCGGCGGCATCCTGGCCGATGACATGGGTCTGGGCAAGACGGTCCAGGTGCTGGCCCATCTGCTGTCGGAAAAACAGCGCGACCGGCTCGGCCAGCCGGCGCTGGTGGTCTGTCCGACCAGCCTGGTCGGCAACTGGTTCGACGAGGCCGCGCGATTCGCGCCCGACCTGCGGGTGCTGGTGGTGCACGGCGCCGGCCGCGCCGACGCCTACGAGGCCATCGGCGACAACGATCTGGTGGTCACCACCTATCCGCTGCTTCCGCGCGACAAGGATCGGCTGGCCGAGCACACCTTCTCGCTGCTGATACTGGACGAGGCGCAGGCGATCAAGAATGCCCGCAGCCAGGCCGCTCAGGTGGTCCGCCAGATCGCCGCCGAGCGTCGGCTGGCGATGACCGGCACGCCGCTGGAGAACCATCTGGGCGAACTGTGGGCCCAGTTCGACGCGGTCGAACCTGGCCTGCTCGGCAGCGAGCGCCAGTTCACCCGGCTGTACCGCTCGCCGATCGAAAAACACGGCGACAGCGCGCAGCAGAAGCGACTGAACGCCCGCATCGGCCCGCTGCTGCTGCGCCGTCGCAAGGATGATGTGCTCACCGACCTGCCGGCCAAGACCGAGATCGTCCGGCGCATCGAACTCGACGGCGATCAGCGGGCGCTCTACGAAACCCTGCGCCTGGCCCAGCACGAACGCATCCGCGAGGCGATCACCGAGCGCGGGCTGGCGCAGTCGGGCATCGTGGTGCTCGACGCCCTGCTCAAGCTGCGCCAGGCGTGCTGCGATCCGGGTCTGGTCAAGCTGGAAGGCGCCCGCAAGGTGAAGGGTTCGGCCAAGCGCGAAGCCCTGCACGAGCTGCTCGAAGGCCTGCTGGCAGAAGACCGCCGGGTGCTGCTGTTTTCGCAGTTCACCGAGATGCTGGGTTTGCTGGAAACCGATCTCAAGCGTCTGGGCGTGCCGTTTCTGATGCTGACCGGCGACACGCCCTCGCACACCCGCGCCGATCTGGTGCGCCGGTTTCAGTCCGGCGAGACGCCGCTGTTTCTGATCAGCCTCAAGGCCGGTGGCGTCGGGCTGAACCTCACCGCCGCCGACACCGTCATCCACTACGATCCGTGGTGGAATCCGGCGGTCGAGAATCAGGCCACCGACCGCGCCCATCGCATCGGTCAGGACAAGCCGGTATTCGTCTACAAGCTGATCTGCACCGGCACGGTGGAAGAGAAGATCCAGGCCCTGCAGGCGCGAAAATCCGATCTCGCCCAGGCCGTGCTGGAGGGCGGCAGCAGCCAGCGGCTGCGCTTCGACGAGGGCGATCTGGAGGCGCTGTTCGCGCCGCTGCAATAGATTTTCAGTGCGCCGATCATGAGCCCGGTCATTCTCGCCATCGCGCTGGTTTCGCCGGCCCAACTTGACCGGATCACGGTCACCGCCCGCCATGATGCCGCCAGCCGACCCGAGGCGGTGGCGGAACTCGACGCGCGGACCGTGGCGCGCACGGCGGCCAGCCATCCCAATGAACTGTTCAACCGCGTGCCGGGCGCCTGGATCAGCCGGGGCAGCGGTCAGGAGCAGCTCACCGCGATCCGCTCGCCGGTGCTCACCGGCACCGGCGCCTGCGCGGCGTTTGCCGTGCTCGAAGACGGCGTGCCGATCCGCCCGAGCGCATTCTGCAACGTCAACAATCTGTTCGAACTGAACACCGAGCAGGCCGGCGTGGTGGAAGTTCTGCGCGGGCCGGGTGCGGTGGTGCTCGGGTCGAATGCGCTGCATGGCGCGATCGCCGTGCAGCCGCGCCGGCCGGGCGCCGCGCCGGCGCGGTCGCTGGGCCGGGAGGGTGGCCCGCACGGCTACCGCCGGGTGCTGGCCAGTTGGGCCGAAAGCGGCCCCGGCGCGCAGTGGCGCATCGATGGCTACGGCGTGAGTACGGGCAGCTTTCGCGACCAGGAAGGCTTCGACCAGCAAAAGCTGTCGGCACAGTTGAGCCTGCCGCAGGCCTGGGGCGCGCCGCGCATGTTGCTCAGCGCCAGCAACCTCAACCAGGAGACCGCCGGATTTGTCACCGGACTGAATGCGTTCCGCGACGACCGACGGTTTCGCAACGAAAACCCCGAGGCGTTCCGCGATGCCAGCGCATTCCGGCTCCAGGCACGATTCGAATGGCCGCTGGCCGGCGGCACACTGGCCTGGGTGCCGTATGTCCGTGCCGACGACATGCGCTTCCTGCAGCATTTCATACCCGGCAAACCGCTGGAGCAGAACGACAGCCGAAGCGCCGGCAGCCAGTGGATGTGGCGCTTCGATGGCGCGCTGCGCGGACAGGTCGGTTTCGACATCGAATTTGCCCGAGGCAGCCTGCTGGAAGATCAGGCCGCGCCGCTGACCGATTCATCGCCGTTGCAGAACGCCATCCGGCCCCAGGGCCGGCACTACGACTACACCGTCGACACCCGCAGCCTGGCCTGGTTCTGCGAGCTCGAGCACGATCTCGGCGAACGCACCACGGCGTTGGCCGGGCTTCGCTACGAGCGCCTGCGGCTGGATTACGACAATCGTGCCAGCGACGGCAACCTGCGCGACGACGGTACCGCCTGTGGCTTTGGCGGGTGCCTGTTCAACCGGCCGGCCGATCGCGTCGATCGCTTCGACGAGGCCTCCGCTCAGCTCGGCGTGCAGCACGCGCTGGGCCGGAACTGGCAATTGAGTGCCCGCTATGCGCGTGGTTTCCGGTTTCCGCAGGCCGGCGAGCTGTACCGTTTGCAGCGCGGCCAGGACGTGGCTGATCTACGGCCGGAGACCCTGCAGGGGCCGGAGGCGGGCGTAGTGTTCGATGGCGAGGATTTGCGCATCGACCTGCGCGGTTTCGCCTATGAAAAGCGCAACGTGATTCTGCGCGATGCACAGGGCTTCAACATCAGCGACGGCCGCACCCGTCATCGCGGCGGCGAGGCCGACTGGCGCTGGACGCCCAGCGATGCGATCTGGCTGGAGGGCAACGCCAGCTACAGCGTGCAGCGCTACCGTTTCGATCGCGCCATCGGCGGCGGCGAAACCATCGTTCGTGGCAACGAAATCGACACCGCGCCGCGCTGGCTGGGTGGTCTCCGCGCCGGACACGACGGGATGCTGGGCAGGTTCGAGCTGGAGTGGGTGCATCAGGGCGGCTATTTTCTCGATGCCGCCAACACGGCGCGCTACGACGGCCACGATCTGCTCAATCTGCGCTGGTCGAAGGCGCTGGCCGGCGGGCTGTCGGTTTCGGCCCGCCTGATGAATCTCACCGACCGCCGTTACGCCGAGCGCGCCGATGTCGCCTTCGGCCAGTTCCGCTATTTTCCCGGAGCCGGACGCGAGCTGTTCGTTGCGCTGAACTGGCAGCGCTGAGCGGATCGTCGCCGCTACCGGCCCACCTGCCGCCTCGCACGCTGCGCCAGTCAGTCTTTTCCAATTCAGGTATGAGCCTGGAGCGGGCGTGTTTTGGCTCGCACCGAGTCGATGGTGGATAGGATCTGCGAGTGTAGTCGGTGTGGTCTGGCAGTTGGCGTTTTGGATCAGGCGGAACGTCGCTTTGCC
>JAXMJH010000058.1:0-8986 GCA_034376725.1 Lysobacteraceae bacterium
AGACACGATCGGCAGATTTGGCGGTACGATTCATGGCGGACTCCTCCTCTCGGCTGTGTGGTTGGTCGCTACTCAAGCAGCACCCCTCACTCTGGCACATCGCGATGCCGTCCCTGGGAGGAGGAGTCCATCCCATCAGCACGAGCGCAGCGAATGCCGGGGCCACCGGACGCGTCAAGACCGCGCGCAGCGTCGCAACCTCGCCAACCGCTCGTCAACGCCGCCCCGCGCCGCCACCCCGCGCCGCAATCTCACGCCGCGTCGGATATCTCCCCGGCCTACGGCCTGCGGATCAAGTTTTCCGGCCTTCGACCTGGATCACCCGAAGCTCCGAGCCCAGTTGCAGCGCGGTCAGCGGGCCACCCCAGACGCAGCCGGTGTCGATGGCATAGACGCCAAGGCCCATGAACAGGCCGAGGGTCGACCAGTGGCCGCAGACAATGTTCAGCTCGCGATGCACCTGCCCGGGGACTTCGAACCACGGGTAGGCGCCGGGCTTCTGGGTGCCCGGGCGGCCCTTTTCGTCGAAGGCGATGCGTCCGGCTGGCGTGCAGTAGCGCATCCGGGTGAACACGTTGATGATTGCCCGGTCGCGATCCACTCCGGTCAGCTTCGGCGACCACGCCGGGCGGTCGCCGTACAGCCCGCGCAGCAGCTTTCGATAGCTTTTGGCGCGCAGCGCGTTCTCCACTTCACGGGCACGCGCTTCGGCCAGTTTGACGGTCCATTTCGGCGCCAGCCCGGCATGCACCATCAAGAATCCCAGCTCAGCGTCGGCGTGAACCAGATTCTGCTGGCGCAGCCAGGTCAGCAGTTCATCGCGATCGGGCGCAAACAGCACCCGCTGCATGTCCTGGTTGACCCGGCGCTGCTCGTCCTCCTTGCGTTCGGCGATGCTGAGCAGGGAAAGATCGTGGTTGCCCAGGACGATGACCGAGCACTCGGCCAGCGAATGGATCAGCAGTAACGTCTCCAGCGACTGACCGCCGCGGTTGACCAGGTCGCCGCAGAACCAGAGTCGATCGCTGGCGGGATCGAACCGGAGCTTTTCCAGCAGCCGTTGAAGCGCGTCGTAGCAGCCCTGGATATCGCCGATGGCGTAGACCGCCATCAGTGCAGCGTCCTGGGGACGGCGAGGATGAATGGGGGGATGTTCGCCTCGAACGCGGTGCCGTCGTCGCCGACCATGCCGTAGCTGCCCTGCATGGTGCCTACGCTGGTTTCCAGGATCGCACCAGAGGTGTACTCGAAGCATTCGCCGGGCTGCAACCAGGGTTGTTCGCCGACCACGCCGTCGGCGCGAACCTCCTGCACCTTGCCGTTGGCATCGGTGATCACCCAATGCCGGTTCAGCAGTCGCGCGCCAATCGATCCGCTGTTGCAGATGCGGATGGTGTAGGAGAAAACGTAGCGCTCATCGTCGGGCGCGGAGTCCTCTTCGAGGAATGCGGTCTCGACGCGGATTTCGATCTCGTAGGTGCTTTCTTCGCTCATGGCGCCAGTTTACGGAATCGCGCGGCTGCCTTCACCGCGCGGTTGCATGAAGCGCGTTTGCCAACCGGCGAAAATCATCGACCGACAGCGTTTCCGCGCGTGCGCCGGGGTCGATCCCGCAGGCTTCGATCTCGGCGGCGGTACAGACCGTGGACAGGGCGTTTCGGAGCGTCTTGCGACGCTGGCCGAAGGCGGCGCGCACCACGCTGGCAAACAGTTCAGGGTTGTCGATGCGCACCGCGCCGGATGGCAGCGGAGTCAGGCGCACCACCGCCGAATCGACTTTCGGTGGCGGCGTGAATGCGCCGGGAGGCACTTTGAACAAGGAGGTCACTTCGCAGACCGACTGGAGCATCACGCTGAGCCGGCCATAGACCTTGGAACCCGGCGCCGCGGCCATCCGGTCGACCACTTCCTTTTGCAGCATGAAGTGCATGTCGGCGATCACCGGAAGGTGATCCAGACAGTGAAACAGGATCGGCGAAGACAGGTTGTAGGGCAGGTTGCCGACCATCCGGAGTGTTCGACCTTCGGCCAGGGCCGTCAGATCGACCGACAGCACATCGGCCTGAATCAGCGTCAGCTCGCCGAGCGCGCGCGATGCCTCGGTCAGACGCGGAATCAGGTCGCGGTCGAATTCGATGGCGGTCAGCCGGCCGGTGCGCTCCAGCAGCGGCAGCGTGAGGGCGCCTGCGCCCGGACCGATCTCGACCAGATGATCGCCGGGCCGGGGCGACACCGCCTGAATGATCCGCTCGACCACGCCGGTTTCGTGCAGGAAGTGCTGTCCAAGCGATTTCTTGTGGCGGTGTGCGGTGTCGCTCATGCCGGTGGCCCGCCATGTCGGGCCAGCTCGGTGCACAGCTCCATCGCTGCGATCAGGCTGGAAGGGTCGGCGGTTCCGCTGCCGGCCAGCTCCAGCGCCGTGCCGTGATCGACCGCCACGCGCGGGTAGGGCAGGCCGAGCGTGATGTTGACCGCATGCTCGAAGCCGGCGTGCTTGAGCACCGGCAGGCCCTGGTCGTGGTACATGGCCAGTACGGCGTCGAAGCCGTTCAACAGATTCGGCAGGAAGGCGGTGTCGGCTGGCAGCGGGCCGATCAGGTTCAGGCCGATACTGCGCAGCCGTTCCAGTACCGGCTCGATCACCTCGATCTCCTCGCGCCCCAGCAACCCGGCTTCGCCGGCGTGCGGGTTCAGGCCGAGCACGGCGATGCGCGGGGCGGGCAAGCCGAAATCCCGGCGCAGCGCGGAATCCAGAATGCGCAGCGTGCGAGTCAGTCCGTGTTCGGTGATCGCGTCGGGTACCGCGCGCAGCGCCAGGTGGGTGGTCGCCAGCGCCACCCGCAGCGGCCCGTGGCCGGCGCGCGCCGTCGTGGTGGCGAGCATCATCACCACATCGGCCCCGGCCTGTTCCGCCAGCAGCTCGGTGGTTCCGCTGTAGGCGATACCGCCGGCGTTGATCGCGGCCTTGTGCACCGGCCCGGTGACCAGGCCCTGATATCGGCCTTCGAGACAGCCCTGTCCGCCCGCTTCCAGCGCGGCGATCACGCTGCGGGCATTGGCCGGTTCGGGCCGGCCGAATGGCGGGATGACCGGGTGCGCGATGGTCTCGACCGCCAGCTCACCCGGCCCGGTGTCGGCGTCCGGCGGGCACAGCTTCAACGGCATCCCCAAGCTCTGCGCTGCGCGGCGCAGAATCGCCGGATCGGCCAGCGCGACCAGACGGCAGTGGCGCTGGTGCTGTGCCAGGCGCACGCACAGTTCCGGGCCGATACCGGCCGGCTCGCCGGGCACCAGCGCCAGCACTGGCGCCGGCCCGCAGCTGACGCGTTTGGTGGACAACTGCGGCGTTACGACTGAAGCCGCATGTCCACGAACGCCTCGGCACGAATCTGGCGCAGGAAGCGGTCGTACTCTTCGTCCGCCTTGCGCTGGCCGATGGTTTCCCGGGCGCGATTACGCTGGCTGGCGACAGTCACGTCTTCTTCGCGCTCGCCGACCCGCTCGATGAGATGCCAGCCCATTTCAGTGCGGAACGGCTCCGATAGTTCGCCATCTTTCAATTTGGTGACCACGGCACCGACGGCAGCGCCCCATGCCTGGGCCTCGAACCAGCCCATGTCGCCGCCAAGCGCCCGGGTGGCCGTGTCGTCGGATTCGGTCTTGGCGATCTCGGCAAAATCCTCGCCGGCGACCAGGCGCTGGCGCAGCCGGTCGATCCGTGCGCGGGCCTGCTCGCTGCTGACCACTTCGTTGATGACGATCATCAGGTGTTTGGCGCGGAACTGTGTGATTTTCTGGGCACCGGCCTCGCGGCGCTCCTTTACTGTGAGCAACTGAAAGCCGGTTGGGCCGCGAATCGGGTCGGTCACCGCGCCGGGCTCCAGGTTTTCGATGACGCTGAGGAACATGGGGGGAATGGCATCCGAGCCACGCCAGCCCAGATCTCCGCCTTCCAGCGCGTTGGGGCTGTCGGAATAGCGAATGGCGGCGGCGGTAAAGTCCATTTCGCCCCGCTCTATCAGTTCCTTCACGCCTTCGATCTTGGTCTGCGCCGTGCGCACCTGATCGGGCGTGGGATTCTCCGGTACGGAGACAACGATATGCGCGAGCCGGATCTCCTGATTCTGCATCGGCGTGGTCTCCAGTGCCATGTTGATCTCGCTTTCGCTGACCACCACGCGACTCTGGGAAATGCGCTGCCTGAGGCGCTGGATCAGCAGTTCCTCCTGCACGGACTTGCGGAATTCCTCATACGGAATGCCCTCTGCATTCAGCTGTGTGCGCAGTTGCGCTACCGAAAGCCCCTGCTGGCTGGCAACACCGCCAATGGCCTGCTCAAGCTCGGCGTCGCTGATCCGCACCCCGGTGCCGCGGGCCCGGTCGACCTGCAGCTTGATCATGATCAGCCGCTCAAGCACCTGCCGTTCCAGCACGTTTCTGGGCGGCAACTGCTCAGGATTCTGGGCGAAGCGGTTGGCGATGTTGGCGACCGCGACATCGAGTTCGCTGCGCAGCACGACATCGTCGTCGACCACGGCGACGATCTCGTCGAGCGGCTCCAGCGGCAGCGATTGGGCGCTTGCCGGCGACGCCGAAAGGGTGGCCAGACCCAGCACAAAACCGAGCAGGATTTTCATCGTGACGACCTCAAAAACGGCCGCGACGGGCAACGTCGCGGAGGGAACGGGGGAGACCGGCGAATGCCGCGTTAACGATTGATAAAGCGAGGAAATTCATCGCTGGTAGCCGAGGATAGCACTTTCCAGCACCGTCCTTGTATCGCGTCCGGCGCTGGTCAGTCCCTTGAGCTCGAATTCCAGGTAGATCTGGTTGCTCTTGTCGCCCTCGCGGTTGGTGACGAAGTTGCGAACCATCATGCGGATGCCGAGGCAGCAGCTGTCCCATTCCACGCCGCCGAGCGCCTCGACGGTGGAATCGTCCCTGATCGAGTAGTTCCAGCGCCCGACCAGGCGCCAGACCGGGGTCAGCGGATAGACGAACGACACGTCGGTCTGCTCCAGCTCATCGCGCCGGAAGCGGTAGGACAGATTGGCGACGCCGTTATCCTTGAACCGGTACTGAGTGCGCGCCACCGACAGGTCGGTACGGCCCCTGGCAGTATCCCAGTGTTGGGTGGTGCCGAGGCTCCATCGGTCGTCGAGCCGGACGTCGAGTTCGCCGACCAGCGGCGACTCGTCGCGCTCGATCACCGTGGTGTTGGGCAGGCCGACCCGGGGCGAATCGAAGAACCGCGCCTGCCCCACGCCGACCGAGAAATATTCGCGACCGCTGTCCGGGTCGAGGAAGCGGGTAGTGACCGCCATCGTGGCCTGGTTGGCGTTGATCTGGCGGTCGGCGCCGCTGAAGGTGTTGTCGCGAAACAGCTGGGCGAAGCTGAAGGTCAGCTCGCGGGCATCGAAATTGGGCAGGTCGGTCTGGTCGCGGAACGGCGCGCGAAGATAGTAGAAGCGCGGCTCCAGGGTTTGCAGCCAATCACGATTGAACAGCGTGGTGTTGCGTTCGAAGAACAGGCCGCTGTCCAGACTGTAGATGGGCAATCGTCGGCTGAAGCTGCGGTCGCCATCGACCGCAAGCTCCGAATCGACTTCGTAGGCGGTGTAGCGATAGGCGATCTGCGGGCGGACGAACCAGGACAGGCCCTGCATCGGGGCCGCCAGATAGGGCCGAAGATCGATGCGATCGCCGGCCGGCAGCGAGTCGTGATCGAAGGCGATCAGCTCCGATTGCAGGCCCGCCCGCAGCGCCGAAAAGACCGGTTGCTCCCACTGAAAATTCACCCGCGGCAGGTGCTTGAAGGGTTCTGAACTGTTGCTGACCAGCGGGTCGACCAGATCCCAGTCTTCGACCGCGAACTCGGTCCGCCAGCCCTGGCCACGGCCGCGCACAACCAGATTGCTGGCCAGCAGGCGGGTGGCGGCGCGGTTGACCGATTCGCCGAAATCCTCGAAGAACCGATCGTCGCTGACCAGATTCACATTGGCCGTGGTCTGCCAGTTACGCGAGAGCCGGCTGAAATGCTCGAAGTGCAGATCGCCGCGATCCCGGTTGGCTTCGTTGTCATCGGGCAGGTAGCCGCCTTCGAGGAGACCGCGGTGATTCGGGAACAGGTAGCGCGCCTCGACGTTCATCTTCACGCCGCGGTCGGTCATCAGGTGCGGGGTGAGGGTGGCGTCGTAATTGGGCGCCAGGTTGAGGTAGTAGGGCACCTCCAGCTCGAAGCCGCTGCGCCCGCTGACCCCGAGCGAGGGATACAGAAAACCCGAGCGGCGGGTGTCGTCGATCGGAAAGATGATGTAGGGCAGATAGAACACCGGCACGTTACCGACCCGCACCTTGGCGCCCCAGGCAGTGCCGAATCCTTCCTCGCTGTTGATCCGGATGCGCTTGGCCTCGATCTGCCAGTGCGGGCCTTCCGGATCGCAGGTGGTGAACGTGGCGTCGTGCAGCCAGCCCAGGCCGTGGTCGACGCGCGCAACGCCAGCGTGGCCGTTGCCGCGCAGACCGATCAACTGATACTCGGCATTTTCCAGGCGGTGCTGTTCCTGCGGCGGTTGGCCCTCGCCGCGCGCGGCAGTGAACCGGATACTGCTGTCCTGATAGCGCAGGCCACGCTCGGCGTGCCAGCTTTCCAACGCGTGATCGTATTCCAGGCGGGGCGTGCCGACCCATTGGTCGAGGCGGCGCAACTCGACATCGCCTTCGAACACCGTGCGTTCCCGAACCTGCACGTCGATGGTGTCCGCCTCGATGGCCACTTCGTCGTCGGCCAGATCGGCCGGTTTCTCCATTCGGTAAGGGAATGGCGGGATTGCCTGGCTGCCGCTGCACAGTCGCCACAGCTCTGGATCATCAAGACGGGTGTCGTTCGCCTGGGCATGCCCTGCGGCGAGGTGGGCGGCCACCAGCACGGTTAAGATTCTGCGACGCACGCGGTGTTCCCTGCTCTGCACGACGCGCTAGCTTGCCGCAAAGCCCGGTGTGCAGGCAATCTGGTCGCCCCGATCCGACTCTTCGAAAAGGCGCAAATGCGATGACTGGGCCAGACCAAACCGATCCCGATCCGTACCGAAAGACCCTCACGGAGGATCAGTATGCGGTCTGCCGGCAGGCGGCAACCGAGTCGCCATTCAGCGGCAAGTACTGGAATCACAAAGCGAAAGGCCGATATCGCTGTGTCGCCTGCGGGGCCGTCCTGTTCGACTCCGGGGACAAGTACGATTCCGGCTGCGGCTGGCCCAGCTTCCTCCAGCCGGTGGCGAGTGATGCGGTCACCGAGCACGAGGACTTGAGCCACGGCATGCGCCGAATCGAGGTGCGTTGCGCCGGATGCCAGTCGCATCTGGGCCATGTGTTCCCGGATGGACCCGCACCCACGGGCTTGCGCTACTGCATCAACTCGCTGGCGTTGAACTTCGAAGCGGCGGGTTGACCGGTTTCGGTCGACGCGGTGCAACCCGCAGCTGACGGATGGGACAGTCGAGCGGGCATTCAAACCGCCAGCGCGCGGACGTGAGCCAGGGCGCATTCGCGTAGCGCGGTCAGACTGTAGCCGCCCTCCAGCAGCGACACGATGCGACCCCTGGCGTGGCGCTCGGCGCGGGCCAGCAGTTCGGCAGTCAGCCAGGTGTAGTCGTCGGTCTCCAGGTTCAGGTCGGCCAATGGCTCCAGCCGGTGGCCGTCGAACCCGGCCGAAACCAGCACCAGTTGCGGCCGGAACTGATCGATGGCCGGCAGCAGGGCGTCCGACCAGGCGGCACGGAAGGCCGCGCTGCCGCTGCCCGGCGGCAGTTGGGCGTTGAGGATGTTTCCCACGCCGCGCTCTTCGTGATAGCCGGTGCCGGGATACAGCGGCGCCTGATGGGACGACAAGTACATCACTCGCGGATCGCGCTGGAAGATATCCTGGCTGCCGTTGCCGTGATGCACGTCGAAATCGGCGATGACCACACGCGACAGGCCATGTTGTTCCAGCGCGTGAGCGGCCGCCACGGCGACTGCATTGAACAGGCAGAAGCCCATGGCGATGTCGGCGGTTGCGTGGTGACCGGGTGGGCGCACCGCGCAGAAAGCACGGCGGTGGCTGCCCGACATGACTGCATCGACCGCCGCCACGCCGGCGCCGACGGCCCGCAGCGCCGCCTCGCGCGAGCAGTTGTTCATGATGGTATCGGCGTCGATCCGGTAGTGGCCCTCGACGTGACGGTCGAGCACCTCGGCGAGCAGCGCCGGCGTGTGCACGCGGGACAACTGGCTGCGCAGGGCTTGCGGTGCTTCCAGCCAGGCCAGATCGGGCAGGCCCGACTCCAGCGCGTCGAGCACGGCGGCCAGACGCGCCGGATTTTCCGGATGGCCCAGGCCCGGATCGTGGTCGAGGCAGGCCAGGTGCGTGAACACTGCCAGCGCCGGGCGATGCCCGGGACCAGTCGCTGGATCGAGGTCAGCCGTTGCGTCGCTCATGATTCCAGAGCACCTCGCCGTGTCCGCTGTGTCGGGCCAGCACGCGGGCCAGCACGAACAGCAGGTCCGACAGCCGATTCAGGTAGCGCACCGCCTGCGGGCGCACCGCCTCGTGGCGGGCCAGGGTCACCGTTTCGCGCTCGGCACGCCGGCACACGGTGCGCGCGACGTGACAATGCGCGGCGGCCAGACCGCCGCCGGGCAGGATGAAGTCCTTGAGCGCCGGCAGGTCGGCGTTGAAGCCATCGAGCGCCTGTTCCAGTCGGTCGATGTCGGCGTCGAAGATCGCCGCATGGCCGGGAATGCACAGTTCGCCGCCGAGATCGAACAGCTGATGCTGGACGGCGACCAGCAACGCGCGCACCGGCTCGGGAAGTTCGCAGGCCAGTACCAGGCCGATGCACGAATTGGCCTCATCCACGGTGCCATAGGCCGCCACCCGCGCCGAATCCTTCGCCACCCTGCTGCCATCGCCGAGCCCCGTCGTGCCGTCGTCGCCGGTGCGGGT
>JAXMJH010000059.1:0-33015 GCA_034376725.1 Lysobacteraceae bacterium
CTGCAGCAGGCCGGGTTTGACCAGGTCGAGAAAGCCGCGCGCCGGTTCGCTGAGGTATTTCCCCTTGCGGCTGACTACGCCGTAGCTTCGCGGCGGAAAGAATGCCCCCATCTCGCGAACCGCCAGGCGCTCGCGGTCGGCTTCGGTCAGGCAGAAACTGGTGACGATGGAAATTCCCAGGCCCATCGCCACGTATTGCTTGATGACCTCCCAGCCGCCGACCTCCAGCGCGACGGTGTAGGGCACCCGGCGCTTCTGAAACACCATGTCGACCAGCCGGTAGGTGGTCAGCCGGCGCGGCGGAAGGATCAATCCGTACGGCGAGAGGTCTTCGATCTGGATGTCGGGCTTGTGCGCCAGGGGATGATCCCTGGGCGTGATCAGCATCTGGTCGAAGCGGTAGACCGGCGCGTAATCCAGATCGCGCGGCACTTCCAGCATCGAGCCGACGGCAAAATCCACCGTGTCCGAACGCAACAGCGCCAGCCCGTCCACGCCGGTGACGTTGTGCAGCTCAAGGCGCATGTCGGGAAACGCACCACGAAACGCCTGCACCAGCGGCGGCAGCAGGTAGAGGATGGTCGAGGAGCCGGCGGCGATGTGCAGTTCGCCGGCCGACAGGCCACGCAGCTGGTTGCGAAAACGCTCTTCGAGGCTGTCCAGCTCTTCCACCAGCGGCAGGGCCAGTTCGTACAGCACCTCGCCCTCACGGGTGAGATTGAGCCGCCGGCCTCGGCGCTCGAACAGACGTTCGCCGAAACTACGCTCCAGCGCCTTGAGCTGAAGACTGACCGCCGGTTGGCTGAGAAACAGCGCTTCGGCGGCGCGCGACACCGAGCCGAGGCGGGCGGTCTGACAGAACGCGCGCAGCGACCTGAGGCGCTCGCCCTTGTAGTAGAGCTGCGGCGTTCCGGAGTTCATGAACAAAGTATTACATAAACTTATACAAACTATTCAAAACAATTGTTTGTCAAATAGTGCCATCAGGCATACCGTAACCGTGCAGCAAGCGATGCACCCATTTCTACCGCCCACCCGGCCGCAGATACGCAGAGTCGGGACGGTGTCCACTCCCCTTCCCTTGAGGTTCGCACCATGAGCAACGCCCTCCCGACCGCAGAACAGCTGCAAAAAGACTGGGACACCAACCCACGATGGAAAGGCATCACCCGCGCCTACACGGCGGCCGATGTGGTGCGCTTGCGCGGCACAGTGGCTGTCGAGCACTCGCTGGCCCGGCTGGGCGCGGAAAAGCTCTGGAAGAGCCTCAACGAAACCGATTTCGTCAACGCGCTCGGCGCGCTGACCGGCAATCAGGCGATGCAGCAGGTCAAGGCCGGCCTGAAGGCCATCTACCTGTCCGGCTGGCAGGTCGCCGCCGATGCCAACGTGGCCGGCGAGATGTACCCCGATCAGTCGCTGTATCCGGCCAACTCGGTGCCGCAGGTGGTCAAGCGGATCAACAACACTCTGTTGCGCGCCGATCAGCTGTATCACGCCGAGGGCGACGACAGCATCGATTTCCTCCAGCCGATCGTGGCCGATGCCGAAGCCGGCTTCGGCGGCGTGCTCAACGCCTTCGAGTTGATGAAGGCGATGATCGAGGCCGGCGCTGCCGGCGTGCACTTCGAAGATCAGCTGGCCAGCGTCAAGAAGTGCGGCCACATGGGCGGCAAGGTACTGGTGCCGACCCGCGAAGCGGTCGACAAGCTGACCGCCGCGCGTCTTGCCGCCGATGTCAGCGGCGTGCCTACTCTGGTGGTCGCGCGCACCGACGCCGAGGCCGCCGACCTGCTTACCTCCGATGTCGACCCCAACGACCAGCCGTTCTGTACCGGTGAGCGCACCGTCGAGGGCTTCTACAAGACCCGCAACGGCCTCGATCAGGCGATCAGCCGTGGCCTGGCCTACGCGCCCTATGCCGATCTGGTCTGGTGCGAGACCGGCAAGCCCGATCTCGAATTCGCCCGCAAGTTCGCCGAGGCGATCCACGCCAGGTTCCCGGGCAAGATGCTGGCCTACAACTGCTCGCCCAGCTTCAACTGGAAGAAAAACCTCGACGACGCGACCATCGCCGGCTTCCAGAAGACCATCGCCACCTACGGCTACAAGTTCCAGTTCATCACCCTGGCCGGCTTTCATGCGCTCAACTACGGCATGTTCAACCTGGCCCACGGCTATGCCCGTCGCCAGATGAGCGCCTTCGTCGAGTTGCAGGAGGCCGAATTCGCGGCGGCCGATCGCGGCTTCACCGCCGTCAAGCACCAGCGCGAAGTGGGCACCGGTTACTTCGACACCGTCACCCAGACCATCCAGGGCGGCCAGTCGTCCACCACCGCGCTGAAAGGCTCGACCGAAGAAGAACAGTTTCACGACGAACACTGATCGCCACAGGCATCAGCCAGTCGAAACGCCTCGGCCCGTGCCGGGGCGTTTTTTTGGAGGGTAGATCGTTGATCCAGCCAAACCGGTTGCGTGGACCATAATTGAACGGGCAGAAACTATCCTTTGCGAGAGCCCTTCGAACGGCGCTACTGACCCATGGACCGTGGTCCAAGCAGTGCTGCCCGCCCAACCCAAGCTCATCGATCATGCTTGCCGGAGCATCAAGGCCTGCCAAGAAGGCGGGTTCATGGCCCCGTTCAGTCCATTTTGCTTTGCGGAGCCTGATTGGACTGGGTCAGGGGAAGGTCGATCTCGAAGCGCGTGCCTTTGCCCACAGTGCTCGTGACCTGGATGTCGCCCCGATGGCGCTGAAGGATCTTGCCGACGATCGCTAGCCCGATGCCGGCGCCCTCGTATTCATGCTGGCTGTGGCCGCGCTGAAACGGCTTGAATATGCGTTCGGCGTGACGAGTATCGAAGCCAGCGCCGTTGTCCTCGACGAAGAATCGCAACCTCTCGGCGGAGAAGCCCCGCGCGGCGCCCAGCCTGATAACCGGCGGACGTCCCGGCACCAAAAACTTCAGGGCATTGCCGACCAGATTCTGAAAAAGCTGTCGCATTTGAACGCGATCAGCTTCGATAGTCGGGAGTCTGTCTATCTCAATCATTGCGCCGGTGCTTTCGACGCGTTCAGAAAGATCTGAAAGAACCTCAGCCACTATTAGGTTCAGGTCGACAGGCTCGATGCTCTGCGCCGCCGCTCCGCCGCTGGAATAGGTCAACAGACCGTCGATCAGGCACTTCATCCGCTCAACCGCGTTGCCGATGCGAGCCATGTCCGACAAACTCTCGTGGTCCAGCTCTGCGCCTATTCTGTCCGACAGCCGCTCAGTAAATGCGCGAACCTTGCGTAGCGGTTCCTGCAGGTCATGTGAAGCGATATAGGCAAAGTGCAACAGCTCTTCATTGCGTGCCTTCAGTTCATCTACCAGCCGTTTATCGGCCTCCAACTGTTTTCGCTGGGTGACGTCGAGCAGGCTCGCGATGACGGCAGGTCCGTCGCTGGTTTCGATCGGAGATATCCCCACTTCTATGGCGAACTCGCTGCCGTCCTTGCGCACAGCGAGCAAGTCCCTACCGAACCCCATCGCGCGGGTGTCAGGCTTGCCAAGGTAGCTCTGGCGCAATCCCACGTGACCGCAGCGGAATCGAGCGGGCAGAAGGGATTCCACGCTCTGTCCGACCAGTTCCACGCGCTGATAGCCAAATAGTCGCTCGCACTGCCGGTTGACCAGCAGAATGACACCCTGCGCGTTGACCAGAACGATGGCGCACGGAGCGCAGTCGAATATCATCCCGTAATGGTCCGTCATAGCCACGCCTTAGAGTATTGGAGCCACCGCGCTCGACAACGCCGTGCGCCACCGCTGAGATGGCCGAACATCCGCCGGTAGCCCGGCTCCACCGTACGCCAACAACAATTTCCAAGCGTCCGGATGCGGCGCAGTTCGCCATAAGCACGTCGGGCCTTTCAACGCGGCGGGCGAAAACCTCCGGCACGACCTCGCTGCACGCTGCCAGAATCGCTCGGTAGCGCAATCCAGACGCCCTGTGGAATCCTGTTTAAACGGAACGTCCACCGCGCATTTCTCCGCACCCACGCCCAGAGCCCCCTGTGGCAATCAGTCAGCTTGCCTCAGGCCACCTCCTCCGAAACAACCAGCTTCGTCCACTCCGGCAGGCGTTGGGCCATGGCCACCGAGGCCAGATATGCCTCATCGACCGGGAGCCCGCAAGTCAGCGAACGAGCGACATGAACGGCGCCGGTTACCCAGAAGCCACGGTGCCCGCTTCGCGAGGGCCGATGTTGATTCGCGACCGCCTCGACGATCGGCAACGGAAGCCCCCACAGTCCAAGAAGATAAGCGCCGGTTTCGGCGTAGCCAGGGGCATCCGAGGCCGGCGAAGTCGCGTCGCCCGGCTCGGTGGTATCGACCCCGGGCAACAGTTTGCCGACCTCGGCCAACAGGCAGGCGGTCGCCGCCAGATCCGCACTGGCATCGCCCAGCAGAGCGAGAGCCAATTCAGAAGATCGAATCGCCCGCTGCTGCATCGCCTCCCGGTCCACCGCGGCAGCCGGGCTATTGTCGGAAAAGACTTCGCTGGCAAGTACCAATCGGCGTAGATTCTGTCCTCCCAATCGAATCACGGCAGAGCGCAGATCGCTCACAACCCGCCCGCCAGAGAAGTAAGCCGAATTGCACATCCGCAGCACGCGCGCCGCAGTAGCCGGATCTCTGGATACCAGATTGATCAAGTGCGAGGTTGTGCAATCGGGGTCATTGAGGACGCGGGTCAGTTCGAGGTAAAGCTCCGGCGCTGCCGGCAACTGGGCGAACCTGCCCACGAAAGTCTTGAGGGCGGGCGCGTCGAGCAAAGTTCGAAGCTCCAGAACCCCGTCGATGGTTTCGACCAGCTCCTCGGCACGCAAGGGATGGCTGAGCAATCGTTGGGCAACTTCCATCGAGGTTGTGTCGGGCGGCTCCGCTTTTTCGTCGAGGAGAAGAATCCGGACGGTTTCCGGATGCTCGGTACGGTATCGGGCCAGTAACTTCGACCCGTCGCCGCCGTTGAGCCGGGCATCCACTACCAGAACGTCGACCGGCCCATCGGAAGGTGCGGACAGGGCTGCCTCCGCACTCGCCACGCGTGCGATGGTCCAGTTCAAGCCCTGCTCGACCAACGAATTCTTGAGCGAAATATCTCCCTGCGTCTGCTCGCCAACAAACAGAACGAACATCGATGATTGGGAAGTGTCCAGCTGCATTACGCCATTCTCCGCGCGAAGAGATGAGTGTCCGGGTTGTCGGGCCAGGGGCCATTCGCAGCCTGAGGGCCTGCTTCTGCCCCAGGCCTGCACCCAAGTAGCGGCAGTGATACCGCAAGCTTTAGCCCGAACTTCTCTGTGTCAACGAGAACAAGGTCAGTATCGGTCGGCGCAGGGCAGGATCAGCTCCATATGGAGCGCTTCATCCTCGTGCCACATCCGACAGTTTCCGCCCAACTCGGCTAAAGCCTGCGTCAAGCCGAAAAAACCTGGAACCAAAATGTCAGGCCAGCCCTGGCGGTGTGCGCCGCATGGGAGCGGTGCAGTCAGCCGCACACGGGTGTGGCCGTCGGAGTGTTCGAGGAAAATCGAAAACTGCGGCAGCGCTGGTATGGAAAGCAGGCCTGTCACGGCGTCCTGAATCAGTCGGAACGCCAGCAGTCCGATACCTTCATTCAGCCCTGACTGCTCCGCCGCAAAATCGACAGGCGCAGCGAAATGGAACGACACCTTCAACTGTGAAAGCCATTCCTGAAGCGGCGTCGACAGGTCGCCGTCGGCCAGAGAGGGGGACTTAAGGCGCCTGCTCAGCGCGCGAACCTGCTCAAGCGCGTCGCGCAGTTCGGCGATGAGATCAAGACGGGTCTCGTCATCGATGGCCGTCTCGCTCGACTCCAGCAGCAGCAGGCAAGCGGTCAGACTCTGACAGCTGCGGTCATGCAGCGACTGGGCGATCTGTCTGCGTTCGGTCTCCAGGCGAGTCAGAAGGCCGATCGTTGCATGCGTCTCAGGCAACGGCCGATCGCTCGGTCGATCATCGGCCGTTGCCATTTCCCGTCCCTCCAGAGGCTCAACTCAGCCACGAGGATAGCACCGGGTTTTCAGAACAGCTCGACCGAGCCCGTGTCCATGCTCTGTTGCGTTACCGGCTTATGCACCGGCTGACGCCATTCGCCGTGAAGCTGCTTGATCCGATCCGACAATGCCTGCAGCGCGTGCTTGATATCTGCATCCCGTGCGCCGCCCGACTTGTGCAGCAACTCCTGGAGCGCGGATGCCTCGTTGTTGATGGCGTCCAGGCGGTCCAGATGGCGGGCGACAGTGTCCAGCGACTGAGTGACGATGTCCTCGAACTGCAACGAGCGAACCGCGTCCGAAACCGAGGCATCAATAGATTCACCGTGCCTGGAAATGTGCGTCATGCCATTGGTCATGGCCGTGTTCATGCCGGCCAGCTGCTGCAGCAAGCGATCGGACTCATCCCGGGCATCGCGCGAGCGGTTGCGATCGTCCGAAGCCAGATCGCGAACCCGACCGATTGCGTCCTTGGAGCTGTTGACCAGTCGCCGTATCTGTTCGTTGAAGCTGGTCGAGCGTTCCGAAAGGTTGCGAACTTCATCGGCTACCACCGCGAAGCCACGACCGGCGTCGCCTGCTCGGGCCGCCTCGATGGCGGCGTTCAGTGCGAGCAGATTGGTCTGGTCGGAAATCGACTTCACGTCTTCCAGCAGTGCGAAGATGCCGTCCAGGTGCTGTGCCATGACATCCACGTTCTCGACCGTGGTTCCACTGACATGCTCAAGTGCTTCCACCAAGCGTTGCATCTGACGGCCCGCCTGGTGCGCGAAGCCCTGCATGTCGATGCCGTCGCCCTCACCGTTGCGTTCGACGATCTGAGTGATTGCGCGGCCCTGCTCGCGCGAATGATGTGTCATCCCCTCGAAGCTCTTGGACAGCTTGCCGACCGCATCGCTTATCAGCCCGCGGCTGCGCCGGACCTCCTCGCGAGTCTCACCCACTTCGCGCGCGACGAAACTGCGCAACTCGGCCAGCAACTGATCCTGTTCCTTGAGCAATCTGGCCTCCTCAAGCGTCGGCAAGCGGGACGTTCTGGCGAACCAGTAGCCAAATGCTGCCCAGGCCAGGACCATGGTGATCAGGATTGCCCAGCGCACCGGCGAGGGCCAGGCAAGTAGTTGCGCACCGACATGTAACGCGGTCAGAACCGAAGCGGGGGCCAGACGTAGCAGAGCGTGAGTAGACATTTTCGATTCCAGTGAAGACCTGGTTGTTCTATCGGCGAATCGCACGTATTTCTTTAAGCCGAAAGCGTGAGCAATCGTTGGGCGATCTGCGAAAGCGGCAGGATTTCGTCGACGGCGCCGAGCTTGTGCGCTGATCCGGGCATGCCCCAGACCACCGAGCTGGCCTCGTCCTGGACGATGGTGCATACGCCGGCTTCGTGCAGCTCCAATAGACCGCGTGCGCCATCATCGCCCATGCCGGTCAGCACGGCGGCCACGGCATTGGTGCCGGCATGGGTCAGTACCGAGCGGAACAACACATCGACGCTCGGCCGATGGCGGTTGATCGGCGGGCCATCGTCGAGTCGGCACAGCCACTTGGCGCCGTCGCCGACCACGCGCAGATGGCGGTCGCCGGGCGCGATATACACGTGACCGGGTACGATCGGCTGGCCGTCGCTGGCCTCGAACACCGCCATCGGCGAGCAGCGGTTCATGCGCTGCGCGAAGGCGGTGCTGAAGCCGGGAGGGATGTGCTGGACGATGACGATGGCCGGCGCGTCTGGCGGCATCACCTCCAGTACTTCGCGAATGGCCTCGGTGCCGCCTGTCGAAGCGCCGATCGCGATCAGTCGGTCCGTGGTGCGAAAGCGCCGCTGTGGCGGCATGTTGGCGCGTGAGCGCTCCGGCAAGCGCAGTGCCGGCTGATCCTTGACTCGTGCCTTGGCCGCATTGCGCACCTTGTCGATCAGTGCGCCGCCGTAATCGCGCAGACCCTTTTCCACGTCGAGCTTGGGCTTGGCGATGAAGTCGACCGCGCCAAGCGCCAATGCCTCCAACGTGACCTCGGCGCCTTTCTCGGTCAGCGAGGAAACCATCACCACCGGCATCGGCCGCAGCCGCATCAGGTTCTCCAGGAACGTGAGCCCATCCATGCGCGGCATTTCCACGTCCAGGGTGAGTACGTCGGGCTGGAGTGACTTGATCTTTTCGCGAGCGACGATCGGATCCGCTGCTGTGCCGATCACTTCGATGTCGGGCGCCGATGACAGAATCTCCGACAGCAATTGCCGTACCAGGGCGGAGTCGTCGACGATGAGTACCTTGATGGTCATTGTTTGGCTTCCATGGTCTGTGCGGAATTGTCCGTCTGAGATCAGAACAGCTCGACGCTTCCGGTTTCGGGCGCTTTGCGCAATGTCTGGTAGTAGCGACTTTCTTCGGCAACCACCTCTGCGTCGTGGGCGTGCGGCAGGTGCTTGACCATCGCCCGACCGCTGACCGGGAAGAATCCGACCTTGCGCGGATGGATGCCGCCCAGGTCCTGGGCCACAATCCGGATCCGTTCGGCCTTCAGGTAGTCGAGCGCAAAGGCCGCATTGCGGGTGCCGACCTGATTGGTGGTGAAGCTTTTCAGCACGTTGCCGCCACCGAAGACCTTCGCTTCCAGGCGATCGCGGTTCGCACCCATTTTCAACAGGGTGTTGATCAGCAGCTCCATGGCGTGACTGCCGTAGCGCGCCGGCTCGCCGGTGCTCGCGTCGCCGTCGGGCAGCATGAAGTGATTCATGCCGCCGATCCTGAGCACAGGATCGCGCAGGCAGGCCGCCACGCACGAGCCCAGCACGGTCACCATTGCGATTTCGTGCTCGCTCGCGAAGTACTCGGCCGGCAGCAGCTTGATCGCGTCGCTGTCGAGCGCCTGGTCGCGGTAGTGAAGAGGTCCGCTGCGCGAGCGTTTGGAGGCGTCCGGGTCGAGCGCTCTGGCGACGCGAATCTTCATTTGGGTATCCCGCGCGAATCGCTGCGGCGATAGACGGTCCGACCGACCGGACGGATAAGATCGGTCGCGTGGAAGAAGCTCTCGGAGTGCCCGGCGAAAAACAGTCCTTCGCGATCCAGCAGCGGCTGCATGCGCTGGAGCACGGTCAGCTGGGTCGGCTTGTCGAAGTAGATCATCACGTTGCGGCAGAAGATCGCGGTAAACGGCCCCTTCAGCCCGTAGTCGGTGTCGAGCAAGTTCAAGCGACGGAAGGTGATCAAATCGCGCAGCGCTGGCCGCACCCGGCAGAAGCCGGCGCTGGGACCCGAGCCGCGCTGAAAGAACCGCTTCTTGCGTTCTGCCGACAGGCCTTCGATGCGATCCATCGCGTAGATCGCGTTGGACGCCGTTTCCAGTACCTGGGTGTCGACATCGGTCGCCACGATGCGTACCGGCGGCGTGAGCGTGTCGAACACCTCGCAGGCAACGATCGCCATCGAGTATGGCTCTTCACCCGTGGACGCGGCGCTGCACCACATCGTGATCGGCGGGCCACGCCAGTCGCGCAGGTGCTTGGCGAGAACCTCGAAATGATGCGACTCGCGGAAAAACGATGTCAGGTTGGTGGTCAGGGCATTGGTGAAGTGCTGCCATTCCTCGCCGCCGTCGCGTTCCAGCGTGTCCAGATACGCCTGAAACGAGTTCAGCCCCAGCGCCCGTAACCGGCGAGCCAATCGGCTGTACACCATCTCTTGTTTACTTGGAGCCAGCGCGATGCCGGCAACCCGGTGAATGATGTCGCAGACCCTGCGGAAGTCGCGTCCGGTGAACTCGAAGTCACGTTCCTTGGTTGGCTGCGTTTCCATGTGCGATCTGGCCTTTCAGTGGTGGGGGGGGTAGCCAGTTCCCGGCGAGCCGGAGACCGACCGGGCGGTAAAGCATGGCGGGCCAACCGGGCGCGACCGACGATTTCCGCCGACGCGCCCGGTTGGAGCCGCAGCGGTCAGAACTCCTGCCAGTTCTGGTCGCCGCTGCCGTTGGCCGCGCCGCTGCGCGCTCTGGGAGTGACTACGCGCGGGTTGGCCGGCGCAGGCGAGCGCGCTGCCACCGGCCGGGCGGAAGGCCGGCTGGGCGCCTGGCGCTGCACCCGGCTTGGCTGGGGCGGGGCGGCAACTGGGTCCGCCGAGAGCACGAACCGGCTGACCACTTCAGTCAGACCACCGGCCTGCTCCTCCAGCGAGCGGGCAGCCGCCGAGGCTTCCTCGACCAGCGCGGCATTCTGCTGCGTCACCTCGTCCATCTGGGTGATGGTGGTGTTGACCTGCTCGATGCCGGCGCTCTGCTCCTGCGACGCCGCACTGATCTCGGCCATGATGTCGGTCACCCGCTTCACGCTGGTGACGATCTCGCTCATGGTCTTGCCGGCCTGGGCGACCAGCGCCGAGCCGTCCTCGACCTTCTCCACCGAGTCGCCGATCAGCGACTTGATCTCCTTGGCCGCGCCTGCCGAGCGCTGGGCCAGTGAGCGCACCTCGGATGCCACCACCGCAAAACCGCGACCCTGCTCGCCGGCACGCGCCGCTTCCACTGCCGCGTTGAGCGCCAGGATATTGGTCTGGAAGGCGATGCCGTCGATGACGCTGATGATGTCGACGATCTTCTTGGAGGACTCGGTGATCGCGCTCATGGTGGTGACCACCTGACTGACCACATCGCCGCCCTTGCCGGCGACATCGGCCGCGCCGATCGCCAGCTGATTCGCGGTGCGGGCATTCTCCGCATTCTGGCGCACGGTGCTGGTGAGCTCTTCCATCGACGAGGCGGTTTCCTCCAGCGATGCCGCCTGCTCTTCGGTGCGCTGCGAGAGATCGGCGTTGCCGGAGGCGATCTCGCCTGCGGCGGTGTTGATGGTGTCGGTGCTGTCCTTGATCTGGCTGATGATCTGGGTCAGCTGGGCGACGGTGGCGTTGGCGTCGTCCTTGATCTGGCCGAGCGTGCCGCCGTAGTCCGCATCGATGCTTTGCGTCAGGTCGCCGCTGGACAGTGCGGCCAGGATGCGACGGATATCCTCAAGGGCATTGGCGCTGTTTTCCAGCAGCCCGTTGATGCCCTCGGCCAACTGCAGGAAGAAGCCTTTCTTGCCCTCGGTGCTCAAGCGCAGCGAGTAGTCGCCTTCGACAGCCGCCTGGACGATCCGCGCCACTTCGTCCTCGACCGCCACTTCAGCGGTACGATCGGCCCACTCGACGACCGAGCCGACACGCTCGCCGGACTCGCTGACGATCGGGTTGGCGCCGAGCCGGAAAGTCCGACCGCCGACCTTGATCTGCGTCGTGTAGGCCTGAGTGAGGCTTTCGAGCATGCGTTTCTGGTGCTCGGGATTCTTGTGGAACACATCGATCTTGGCGCCCAACAGGCGGCGGGCGTCGAAGTGCGGCAACTCTCTCCGCAGATCGCTCTCGGCGGCAATCATCGTCTCGCTCACCGAGCGATTCAGATAGACGATGTTGCGCTCGTTGTCGGCGATCATCACGTTCGAGCTGACGTTGTCGAGCGCGTTCTTGATCCGCAGATTTTCCCTCGCCGCCGCCACCTGTTGGGTGATGTCGGTAGCGAACTTGACCACTTTGTAAGGCTTTCCAGAGGGGTCCAGGATCGGGTTGTAGGACGCCTGGATCCAGATTTCCTTGCCACCCTTGCCGATGCGCTTGTACTGCGCAGCATCGAATTCGCCACGCCCGAGCTTGGCCCAGAAGTCCTTGTACTCAGCACTGTCGCGGTAGCCTGGCTCGACGAAAATGCTGTGGTGCTGGCCCTGCAATTCGCTCAGGGTGTAGCCCATTGCACTCAGGAAGTTGTCGTTGGCGTGCAGTATCTTGCCGCTCAGATCGAATGAGATCACCGCCTGTGACTTGCTGACGGCATCGATCTGCCCCTGCTGATCCGCCTCACGCATCTTTTCGGCAGTGATGTCGGTAGCGAACTTGACCACCTTGCAGGGTTTTCCGCTTGCATCGAACACCGGGTTATAGGACGCCTGAATCCAGATTTCCTTGCCACCCTTGCCGATGCGCTTGTATTGCGCTGCATCGAATTCGCCCCGGCCGAGCTTGGCCCAGAACGCCTTGTACTCGAGACTGTCGCGGTAGGCCGGCTCGACGAAAAGACTGTGGTGCTGGCCCTTGATTTCGTCCAGCGAATAGCCCATTGCCCCGCAGAAATTCGCGTTCGCGTGCAGGATGCGGCCGTCGAGGCTGAACTCGATCATGGCCTGGGATTTGTCGATCGCTGCGACGATGCCTTGCAGTTCGGCCATGCGCAGGTCGGAGTCGGTGGAAGCTTCGCTATCGTCGTAGTGCATCGGGTTGGGCTGGCTGTTCATGTTCAGTTTCCTTGGTCAGTGGGTGTTGGGCGTGATCGCGGACAGCGCGCCCCCGCCGATCAGGCGGTCGATGTCGATGAGAATGAGCATCCGCTGCTCCAGGGCTCCGATTCCGGTGATGTACTGGGTGTCGAACTGGCCGTCGAATTCCGGCGGCGGGCGGATCTGATCGTTGGTGAGCGCCATCACGTCGGACACCCCGTCGACCACCATGCCGACCACCCGTTCGCCCAGGTTGAGCACGATCATCACCGTGAGGTCGCTGTAATCGGCGCGCTCCAGGCGCAGCTTGAGCCGCATGTCGATGACCGGCACGATGGTGCCGCGCAGGTTGATCACGCCCTTGATGAAGTCCGGCGCGTCGGGTATCCGGGTGACGGTGTCGTAACCCCGTATCTCCTGGACCTTGAGGATATCGACGCCGAACTCCTCATCGCCGAGGGTGAAGGTGAGGTACTCGCCATTGGCGCTCCGGCCGGCCCGGGCGATCGGGTCCGGCGGGGCTGTCGACAGGCTTTCTGGGCTGGCGCTCATTGAGGGGTTCTCCGTTGTCTTGGTTGAGGGGGTCAGGCGGCCGCCGCCAGGCCGCGGGTGAGTCCACCGACATCGACGATCAGTGCGACGCGGCCGTCGCCCATGATGGTTGCGCCCGAAATGCCGTGGACGCGCCGATAGTTGCTTTCCAGGCTCTTGATGACCACCTGTTGCTGGCCGACCAACTCGTCGACTTCCATGGCCATCTTCTTGCCTTCCGATTCCAGCAGCACCACCGTGCGCCGGAGATGCGCCGCCTCAGCGGCCGGTACGCGAAACACGTCGTGCATGCGATGCAGCGGCAGATAGTCGCCGCGCACCCGCAACAGGCGCCCCGCGCCGCCCACAGTCTTGATGTCGTCGGCGCCAGGGGTCAGCGATTCGATGATGAAATTGAGCGGAATGATGTAGGTCTCCTCGCCGACTGCGACCGACATGCCGTCCAGGATGGCCAGCGTCAGCGGGAGCTTGATTGCAATCCGCGTGCCAAGCCCGGCCCTGCTCTGGATCTGCACTTCGCCGCCGAGCGCGGAGATGTTCCTCTTCACCACGTCCATGCCGACGC
Organism: Lysobacteraceae bacterium; assembly: GCA_034376725.1. Taxonomy (GTDB): domain Bacteria; phylum Pseudomonadota; class Gammaproteobacteria; order Xanthomonadales; family Xanthomonadaceae; genus UBA11164. The sequence continues at coordinate 13,480 of JAXMJH010000059.1, forward strand.
CGCGACCGGACAGGTCGGTGACTTCGGCAGCGGTGGAAAACCCCGGCGCAAAAATCAGCTGCCAGACATCGGCATCGCTCATCGAGTCCGAGCAGGGCAGTCCGCGTTCGGCGGCCTTGGCCAGGATCCGCTCGCGATTGAGCCCAGCGCCGTCGTCCTCGATGACGATCACGATGTGCCCGCCCTGATGCGAGGCGGTCAGCGTGACGGTGCCGGTCTCGTCCTTGCCGGCTGCGCGCCGTGCCTCGGGCGATTCGATGCCGTGGTCGATCGAGTTTCGCACCAGATGCACCAGCGGGTCGGTGATTTTCTCGATCACGCTCTTGTCCAGTTCGGTGCTCTCGCCGACGGTCTTGAGCCGCAGTTTCTTGCCTAGCTTCCCGGCCAGGTCGCGCGCCAGCCGCGGGAAGCGGCTGAACACGAAGTCGACCGGCAGCATCCGCACGCTCATCACCGCTTCCTGCAGGTCGCGGGTGTTGCGGTCGAGCTGAGTGAGGCCGTTGAGCAGTTTTTCGTTCAGTACCGGGTCCAGCGCTTCGGACAGCTGCTGGAGCATGGCCTGGGTGATCACCAGCTCGCCGACCAGGTTGATCAGCGCATCGACCTTGCCGACGTTGACCCGCAGCGAGCCTTCGCTCGCGCTGGATGCATTGCTGGGCGTGGCGGCGGTCGCGGCTTGGGCGTTCGGTGCGTCCGGAGCGCCGGGGGCGCCCGGAGCGAGTTGCGCGACCGCATCAATCGAAGCGGCCGGCGGGTAGACGGCTTCAACGCTCAGCTCGCATTGATCCTCCACCCAGGCGAAGGTCTCGTCGATCGTGGCCTTTTCCACCGGCGCGTCGACCGCCAGATGCCACGCCAGATAGGACACGAACGGATCCACGTCCTCGAACGAGGGCAAGGCCGTATCAATGCAATCGGCGGCTACCGGGCCGAGGCGTTCGAGCTCGTTGAAGATACGCAGCGGGTCGTTGCCGCTCTGAAACAGCTCCGGATCGGGCTTGAATGCCACTTTCCAGCCGGAGGCTTTGGTGCCGCTGGCGCCGCCTTTAACTGCGGCCGCCGACGGGCCTGCCTCTTGCGGGACGCCATCCAGCAGCGCGCGCAGGCGCGCCTCTGATTGACCGACTGCATCGATATCGACGGGTTCGCCGTGCTCGGCGGCATTCAGCAGACCGCGCAGCACATCCAGCGCACCCAGCAGTACCTCGATACTGGGCGGGTCGATCGGTCGCTGGCCGGCGCGCATGCCGTCCAGCAGGGTTTCCATGTGATGGGTAAAGCCGGATACCGCAGTGAAGCCGAAGGTGCCCGCGCCGCCCTTGATCGAATGCGCGGCGCGGAATACCGAATTGATCGCTTCAGCCGAGCTCTCGCCCGTTTCCATGCCGAGCAGGCCGGACTCCATGATGTCGAGGCCTTCGCGGCTCTCTTCGAAGAACGTGGCGTGAAACCGTGCGAGATCGATGGCCATGACGGTCAGCCCAGCACTTTGCGCAGCGTGGCGATCAGTTGCTCCGGATTGAACGGCTTCACCAGCCAGCCGGTCGCACCGGCGGCCTTGCCCTCCTGCTTCTTGTCCATGCCCGCCTCGGTGGTGAGCATCAGCATCGGGGTGAACCGGTAATCGGGCAGCTGGCGCAGTTCGCGGATCAGACTGATGCCGTCCATGTTGGGCATGTTCACGTCGGCGACGACGGCGTTGAAACGTTCCTTCTTGGCCTTGGCCAGGGCCACCAGGCCGTCTTCGGCCTCGACCACGTTGAATCCGGCCTGGGTCAGCGCAAAGCCGACCATCTGCCGCATCGATGCCGAATCGTCGACGGCGAGTATTCGCGTACCGCTCATGGTGTCTCCTCCAGGCCAAGCGTTGCGGTCATGCCAAGCGATTTCGCGGCGGCAATCAGTTTCGGGTTGGCGCCATCGAGGCGCGTCTTCTTTCCGGACAATGTCCGCTCGCGCATGAAGGCGTACAGCAACTGCATGCTTGCGCCGTGAATGCGCGAGATGTCTTCGGCCGACAGCACCACGCTGCGGCGGGTTTTCAAGTGCGGTTCCAGCAGGGATTTGAGCTGCGCTGCAGCTTCGATTCCAAGATCCGGTCCGATATCGACGGCGGCCATCAAGAACACCCGTGTGTTGAAAGGTTCTTGATGGTTATCGGTGCGGATGGGCGAAACTTGAGAGCTCTGCGCGTACTTCCGGGGCCGGAGCGCGCGGGAGGCTTCAGCCTTTGAGCAGCTCTTCGGCCGACAGCAGAATCATGGTGCGTCCGGCCAGACGGTAGATGCCGCGCGCGTAGCGATTGCCATTGCTGAACAGACTGCTCTCCAGGCCCTCGATGGCGGTCTGCGCCACTGCGGTGACGTCGCCGACCGAGGTGACCTTCAGTCCGAGGCATTGACCTGCGGCTTCCAGCACGATGACCCGGCTGTGTTCGTCGAAGCGGGCCGGCGGCAGCTTGAGGCGGATCGACAGATCCATCACCGGTACCAGCAGGCCGCGCAGATTGGTCAGGCCCAGCAGTGCCGAGTCGGTGCCGCGTACCGGTACCACCGGTGGTACCAGGAGCACCTCCTGAGACTTGACTACTTCGATGGCAAAGGTCTGGTCGTTCAGCGTGAAGGCAAGCCAGGCATCGGTGTGCGCTGTCGGGCCGGCGTTGCGCTCCTGGGCAGAAAATGCACTGTTGGTTCGCGCGGCCTCGGCTGCTGCGCGCGCATCGTCGCGGTCACGAGCGGGCAGGAGCCTTGGGTTGGCGGCCAGCGAGGCAGGGGCGGGGGTATGGGCAGGCTTGGTCGGGATGGCAAGCGGCATGGGTTGCATGGGATTTTCGACGATCGGACGATTGTCCATTGGCTCTGCCTGCGCGGTGTCGGGATCGGCGCTGCAGGGCGCACTGTTGGTGGCCGGTTGGGCAACGGGCGACGACGATTCGGAAATATCGGTACGCGATGGGTTCGCTGTTGCGTCCAGGCGTTCCGGATCGCTATCGCGACTGCGGCTGTCTTGATCGGCCATGGCGTGCGGCAGCGTTGCTACTGTCGGCATCTCGGGCGGGCGCTGTGGGTTGCGTGCGGCCACATCGGCACCAGGTTCAATTGCCGCCGGCTCCGGCGGCAAATCGACACTGTCCAGTTCGGCACCGCCGCCGACCAGGTCGGCCAGGTAGGCTTCGATCGGCTCGACGTTCATGCTGCCGACTCCAGTGCGACCGGCTGACAGAGCAGCCAATCCAGTGCTTCCTGGTAGGCGGTCAGCCCGCGTCCGGCACCGTCGGCATCGCCCAGTACGTGTTCGATGGCGCGCAGACGCGTGTCGACCGGGATTGCAGTCGGGCACAGTGCGGCCGGATGCTGCTGGCGCAGGCCATCCAGGGTTTCGTGAGCGACGCGGGTGCGTCGATCGAACAGGGTGGGGAGGATCGACACCGGCATGGCGCGCCGGCGCGAGCGTTCGATCATGGCTGCGGTGCGCAGCATGCTGTTGAGCCCGTGAACGGCCAGTGGCTCGGTCTGGGTCGGAATGATGAGCTGACTGGTCGCCGCCAGTGCATTGACCATCAGCAGACCAAGCGTGGGCGGACAGTCGAGCAGTACGTAGTCGTAGCGATCGCCCAAGGTGGCCAGCGCCCGATTCAGCGCCATGCCCAGGCCCGGTTTGCTGGCGCTCTGCCGTTCGAGGGTAGCCAACCCAGCCTGGCCGGCCACGAAATCCAGTCCCGCGCGTGGCGAGGCCAGCGCCAGATCGGCCAGTGCCGGCGGGTTGTCGTCGAACAGCGCCAGAGTGCCGACCGGCGGCGGGTCGACAGCGATTCCCATGCTGCGGGTCAGCGAAGAGTGCGGGTCGAGGTCGATCAACAGCACCTGATGGCCGCGCTGGGTCAGCAGACTGCCAAACGCCAGAGTGGTGGTGGTCTTGGCGACGCCGCCTTTCTGGTTGGCGATGGTCCAGATATGCATCATTGCTCTCCGTCGTCCGCGATCACGGGTGCTGCGTCCAGGTAACGCCGAGTGTCGAGCGCCTGTTCGGGATGGGCCAGGACCACCACGATGACCCGCCGGTTTGCCCGCCGGCCTTCGGCTGTCTGGTTGTCGCCGACCGGGCGGGTCGCGCTGAGCCCGATGACCGCCATGCGGCGCTCGTCGACGCCGCGTTCCTCGAACAGGTGCAGCACGCTGGAGGCGCGTGCCGAGGACAGCTCCCAGTTGGATGGGTACAGCGCAGTACGGATGGGTAGCGCATCGGTGTGTCCTTCGATTCGCAGCGGATTCGGGAACGGCTGCAATACCCGTGCCAGCCGATCGAGAATCTCCACGGCGGCCGGTTCCGGAACTGCGACGCCGCTGGCGAACAGAATGTCGGAGCGAATCTCGATTTCGATGGTCAACGGCGAGCGGCGCACGGTGATCAGACCCAGCGCGATCATGTCGGTCAGCGCCAGTTCGACCTGCTGGCTGATCTCGCTCAATTGCTCCCGGGCTGCGGCGGCTGCGGCGCCCTGGGCGCTGGCGGCGCGCTCGGTTGGGCGGGCACGGACGATTTGCGGACGCTGTGGCCAGTCGCGCAGCGGGGTCGGTGCCACGGCGCCTTTGGCACCCGGCGTGGCCATCGCGGGCGCGCTGTCGGGGCGACCGCCCAGCGGCTGGGTCTTGCCGAGCTGGATCGGCGAAATGCTGCGCGGCGCGCCACCGAAGGCTTCCGACATAGCGTCCGACAGCACGCGGTACTTGCCTTCGTTGAGCGACGAAATGGCATACATCACGACAAAGAACGCCAGCAGCAGGGTGACCAGATCGCCATAGGGGATCGCCCAGGCTTCGTGGTTTACGTGGTCCTCGTGTTTTGCGCGTCGGGCCATGGCGTCGATCGATTCGCGGAAGGTGGATACGGACGGTCAGTGCAGAAAGCCGCCCAGCCGGGCTTCGATGTTTCGCGGATTCTCGCCCTGCGCGATGGCGACCAGTCCTTCGATGATCAGTTCGCGCTCGCGGCTGCGTTTGTTCAGCACGTCCTTGAGCTTGTTGGCCATCGGAAGGAACAGCAGATTGGCCGCGCCGATGCCGTACACCGTCGCGGTGAAGGCAGCGGCGATGCCCGGCCCCAGCTTGCTGGGATCGGACAGGTTCTTCATCACCGCCATCAGGCCCAGCACCGCCCCGATGATGCCCAGGGTGGGCGCATAGATACCCATGCCTTCGAACACCTTGGCCGCCGCCGTGTCGGTGTGCTCGATGGTTTCCAGCTCAATCTCCATCATGCTGCGGATCACCTCGGGTTCCACGCCGTCGACCAGCATCTGAAGCCCTTTGCGAATGAACGGGTCGGTCTGTTGCTCGATCTCCGGCTCCAGACCCAACAGCCCCTGCTTGCGGGAAATGTTGCTCCAGCCGACGATCCGTTCGATCAAGGCGCGTCCACCCCCGGCCGGCGGTTTGACGATCCAGCCGGCGATCGCCATCGCGCGCTTGAAGGTCGGCATCGGGGTTTGCAGCAGACTGGCGGCCAGGGTGCCGATGATCACGATCACAAAGGCAGCGCCGTTCCACAGCGCCGATACGCCGGCCCCCTTGAGGATGCTGCCGCCTACCAGGGCGAATATCGCCAGGATCAGGCCGGTGAGACTGAGAATATCCATCGCCTATGAATAGCGGCGCGGCGGCCGGTTTCTTGATCGCGACGCCGCCGCGATTTCGCCGGCTGCGGGGTGAGCGGACGGGCGGCGACCTTGGATATGCCCAGGCGCAGGCGCCTGCTGGGCTGGTTCAGTGGACGCTGTGCCGGAGCGTGTCGATGTCGAGGATCAGCGCCATGCTGCCGTCGCCGGTCAGCGCGGCGCCGACATAGCCCTTGAGCGACTGCATCGCCGCCGGCAACGGTTTGATGACGATTTCCTCGCGGCCATGCACCTCATCGACGCGCAGGCCAATCTGACTGGCGCCCGACTGCATCACCACCAAATGCGAGGTGGCTTCCGATTCGGTCTCGCCCAACCACTGGCGCAGGCCGAGCAGCGGCAGCGCCTTGCTGTTGCGATACAAAATCGGCGCACCGTCGACCCAGCGCTGCTGATCGGGGGAAAAGTGCAGCACTTCTCTCACCCGGGCCAGCGGCAGGGCGAAGGTGCGGCCGGACGCGCCGACCAGAAGGGCCGGCAGGATTGCCAGGGTCAGCGGCACTTGAACGATGAACGAAGTGCCCTCGCCCTGGCGCGATTGAATATGCACGCGGCCGTTGAGCTCGCGGATGCGCGACTGCACTACATCCATGCCTACGCCGCGTCCGGAGATATCGGTGACCACCGCCTTGGTCGAGAATCCGGGCTGAAACACCAGGTGCAGGCATTCGTCGGCGCTGAGTCGGGCCGCTGCATCGGGCTCGATGATGCCTTTCTCCACCGCTTTCCGACGCAGCGCTTCCGGGTCCATGCCGGCGCCGTCTTCGCGAACTTCGATGGCGATATGATCGCCTTCCTGGCGTGCAGCCAGCACCACCGTGCCGACCCGCGACTTGCCCAGGCGCTCGCGCACATCGGGCATTTCGATGCCGTGGTCGATGGCGTTGCGCACCAGATGCACCAACGGGTCCGAGAGCGCCTCGACCAAGGTACGGTCGAGTTCGGTTTCGGCTCCCTCCAGAACCAGATCGACCTCTTTTTCCAGCGAGCGTGCCACGTCGCGGGCCAGCTTCGGAAAGCGCTGAAATACTCGCCCGATGGGCTGCATGCGGGTTTTCATGACAGCGTTTTGCAGCCGCGTGGTGGCGACATCGAGTGTGCTCACCGCGTGGTCGAGCTCGTCGTCATCGATCTGTTTGCGCAGTGCCTTGAGTCGGTTGCGGGCCAGCACCAGCTCACCGACCAGATTGACGATCGCGTCGAGCCGTTTGGATTCGATGCGCAGCGTGGGTTCGGCCGCTTGCGTCGGCTCCGGCTTGGTTGCGGCATTGGTCTTTGCAGCTGAGGGCGTGGCCTTGGTCGTCGGCACTGCGGCCGTCTGTGTATCCGTCGTCGCCGTCGAGTGATGGACGGTTTCGCCACTGGTGGTGGTCGGCGCGGCGGCGGATGCGGCACTTGGCGCAGCATTGAGCTGGTCAAGGAGCGCCTCGAACTCGTCGTCTGAAATGGGGCCGTCACGCTCGGTGAACTCCGCCGCCGCCGCGAGCGTTTGCACGACGACCGGCGCCGGCGCCGATACCCCGGACCAATCGAGGACGCGGGCGGTGAGTTCGGCGGGTGCGGGGACCAGCGGCTGACCCGAACCGAGCGCCGTGAGCATGCCGTGCACGTGGTCGAGCAGCGACTGAGCACCGTCGAACAGCACGGCGTCGGCATCGCGCTTGCCGGCCCGGACCACGCCAAAGGCCTCTTCCACCGCGTGGCAGGCTTCGACCATTGGGGTCAGTTCGAGAAAGCCCGCTCCGCCTTTGATGGTGTGAAAGCCGCGAAACACCGAGTTCAGCAGTTCGGCATCGGTCGGCATCTGTTCCAGCGCGACCAACTCCTCGCCCAACCTTTCGGCGATTTCCATCGCTTCGATCAGAAAGTCGGCGGCGATGCCATCGTCCATGTCGATCATGGCTACAGGCCCAGATCGGACAGCAGGCTGTCGGCGTCGAGCTGCGAGACGCCATGGCGGTCCACGCCCTTGACCACCGGGCCGGCCAGTGCCGGGCCGGCATCGTTCGCCTTGCGCTCATCGAAGCCCAGGGCCGATAGCGTCTGGTGGATTCGACCGACCAGGCCGACCACGCGTCCGATGATCTGCCCGCACAGGTCCTGATGCGACTGGGCGAGCGCAAGTTCGGTGAGGTTGCCGCGTAGCGCGTGGACATCGGCGGCTCTGGCCGCTTCGTCGGACGGCCGCTCGATGCGGGCGACCAGGTCGCGGCATTGCTCGACCAGATCGAGTGTGCGATGGGTCGCCTCTTCGGTCATCTGAACCACGTGATCGAGCCGCGCGCAGGCGTCGGGCAACTCCCCCAGATTCAGCGCGTCGCCGGGCAGGTTGCCCAGCGTGGCATTGAGCTCGCGCGACAGTTGCGCCAGCGCGGCCGCGGCAGGGCTCTTCCTGTTGCCGACCAATGCTTCGATGTGTGCGCGGCAGTCGCTGTCGTTGCCGGCTTCCAGCGCGCTCAAGGCGGCGCGCAGCGAGCCGGCAAGGTCGCTGCGCCGTGCACCATCGTCTGCGGTTTGGGCGCTCATGCCGATTCCAGGCGGCCGAAGATCCGCTCCAGCTTTTCCGACAGGGTGGGCGCGTTGAACGGTTTGATGATGTAGCCGTTCACGCCCGATTGGGCGGCTTCGAGAATCTGTTCGCGCTTGGCTTCGGCGGTCACCATGAGCACCGGCAGCTTGGCCAGGTTGGGGTCGGCGCGGATCGACTTGAGCAGGTCGATGCCGGTCATGCCCGGCATGTTCCAGTCGGTGACCACGAAGTCGAAGCGCGTGGACTTCAGCGCGGCCAGCGCTGTTGTCCCGTCGTCGGCTTCGGCGGTGTTGGAGAATCCCAGATCGTTGAGCAGATTCTTGACGATACGACGCATGGTCGAAAAGTCGTCGACGATCAGGATTTTCATGTTCTTGTCCACGTGTTCGACTCCTGAGCTGGCTTATTCGAGGTCGTCGAGGTCGTGATCCTGACCCAGACGCGCTCTCAGTCGCACCATGGCCTGGCCATGTATCTGGCAGATCCGCGACTCGCTGACCCCTATAACGGCACCGATCTCGCGAAGGTTTAGCTCCTGCTCGTAATACAGCGACAGCACCAACTGCTCCCGCTCGGGCAGACTGGCGATGGCCTGGCGCAGACCGGCCTGGAATTCGATCCGCTCAAGCTCGCGCTCGGGCGATGGCTCGCTGCCGGCAAAGCGCGGACTGTCGCCATTTTCCTGACAGCCTTCCAGGCTGATGACGTGGCCGCGGGCCGCGCCTTCGAGAAACTTCTGGTACTCGTCGATCGGTATGCTCAGGGCGGCGGCCACTTCGGTGGCCGAAGCCGAGCGGCCCTCGCGCTGTTCGATGACGCGGGTGGCCTCCGCCGCCTCGCGCACCCGGCGATGTACCGAACGCGGCACCCAGTCGCCGCGCCGGATCTCGTCGATCATCGCGCCGCGAATGCGGATCGAGGCGTAGGTGTCGAACGAGGCGCCCTGGCTGGCATCGTAGTTGGCCGCCGCTTCGATCAGGCCGATCATGCCGGCCTGAATCAGGTCGTCGACATCGACCGACGGCGGCAGCCGGGCGATCAGATGATGGGCCAGCCGGCGCACCAGCTCGCCATGCTGGTGGATGACCTCAGTGGCGCTCTGGCGGCTGGCCGCCTGATATTGCTGTTGTGCATAGAGGCTCATGCTGCTGCTCCCGGTCCGACCATGCGCTCGACGAAGAATTCGACGCCGCCCCGTGGGTTGGTCGGCGCCTGCCATTTGTGGGCGCGCCGGGCCAGGGCGGTGAACGCCATGGCCGACACGCTGGAGGGGTATGCTTCAAGGACTGCCTGCTGGCGCTGGATCGAGCGGCGCAGCCATTCGTCGTGGGGGATTTCGCCCAGATAACTCAGCACCACATCGAGGAATCGCTCGCAGACCCGGCTCAGCTTTTCGAACAGCTCGCGGCCTTCGGCCGTCGAGCGAACCATGTTGGCCAATACGTTGACCCGGGTGACGCCGCGCTCGCGCGACAGCACCTTGATCAGCGCATAGGCATCGGTGATCGAGGCCGGCTCGTTGCAGACCACCACGATCACGTCCTGGGCGGCCTGGCTGAAGGTGAGTACGCTGTCGGAAAGCCCGGCAGCGGTGTCGACCACCATCACGTCGAGATCGAGATCCAGTTCGGAGAAGGCGTGCACCAGACCGACGTGCTCGACCGCCTTGAGTTCGGCCATCTGCCGCCGACCGGAGGCCGCCGGCACGATGGCCAGCCCGCTCGGGCCCTGGATCAGGGTGTCGATCAGCTGGCAGCGGCCCTCGACCACATCGGCCAGTGTGAACCGGGGCGACAGCCCGAGCAGCACATCGACATTGGCCATGCCCAGATCGGCATCGAGCAACAGGGTCTTGCGTCCGGCCTGGGCCATCGCCAGGGCCAGATTGACCGAGACCGTGGTCTTGCCGACGCCGCCCTTGCCGCCGGTGACGGCAATCACCCGGACCGGGGTTTTGGGGCTTGGCACCAGACTCAAGGTTGGCGGCAGGGAGGGAAGTTGGGGATCAAGCGGTTGCATGCCGGTTCTCCGAGAGGTCGATGTCCTGCCCGTTCAGGCCTGTCTGGCCCAGTCGCAGTACGAGTTGATGCGATTGCGCGCGCTGGAGGTCCTCCGGCACGCGTTGTCCGTCGGTGGTGTAGGCCAGCGGCAGACGTTCCTTGATGACCACCGACAGGGCGCTGCCCAGTCGGGAGGTTTCGTCGAGCTTGGTCAGAATCGCGCCCTCGGGCGCGGCGCAGCGGAACTGCCTGACCACGTCGGAAAGATCGCTGCCATGGCCGTTGGCCGGCAGTACGAGGTAGCTGCGAATCTTGCGCGCCGCGCTGATCCAGTTGAACTGGGTCTGCAGGCGGCGGTCGTTCTGGCTGAAGCCGGGCGTATCGATCAGCACCAGCGGGTAGTCGGCCAGCCGCTCCAGCAGCCCGGCCAGACCCTCGGGACTGTCCGCTTCGAAGGTGGCCACGCCGAGCAGGCGGCCGAACTGCGCCAGTTGTTCGTGTGCGCCGACCCGGCTGGCATCGAGCGACACCAGCGCGACATCGCGGGCGCGGCCCAGCTTTGCGTAGCGCGCCGCCAGCTTGGCGGCGGTGGTGGTCTTGCCCACGCCGGTGGCGCCGATCAGCGCGACCACGCCGCCCTCGAGAATCGGCTCGTGGGTGGGAATGAGGATCGACTTGGCCAGCAGCGCCAACTGCAGGCCGCGGCTGCGGCCGGGCACGGTATCGACCGGAATGCTGGCGGCGATCGAGCGGGCCAGCTCGGCATCGCAGCCGTATCGGCTCAGCTCGTCGAGCGCCTGGGCGCGGACCTTGACGCCGCGCAGGCGTTCTTCGGCGAAACGGCCGAGTTCGCGCTCGATCATCTCGCGCATGGCGCCGATCTCGCGACGCAGCTCGGCGATTTCCGGGTCGTTGGCGGCCAGCGCCAGATGTTGGGTCGGTGCTGCTGCGACCGGCGGCTCGGGCGACTGACCGGGCGCCTCGCCGCGCAGCGCCTGGCGGACCAGGGCGGCATCATAATCGGTGGCCGCCACTACTTCGACTCCATCGTCGAGCCGACGGCTGGAGAGAATCACCGCGTGCTCGCCCTGTTCCTGTCTGACCTGACCCAGGGCGGTGCGCATGTCGCTGGCGATGAATCGTTGAATCTTCATTCTCGGTTCCTGTTGTCCGTGCCGTCCCAGGGTCTGGGTTCTGCCGTATCGCCAGCCGCCGCGTTCAGCTCACCGAGCCGACCAGCTTCAACTGCTTGTCTTCCGGTACTTCCTGGTAGGCCAGTACCGACAGACCGGGGACGCTGTGCCGCACCAGGCGGGAAACCATTTCCCGCATCGTGCCGGGAACCAGCAGCACCGCTGGCTCGCCGAGCGCCTCCTGCCGCGTGACGCACTGGTTCAGTCCGCGATGCAGCCGTTCCGCCAGTCCGGGCTCTACCGCCCCGCCTGTACTGGAGTCCTGCAAGATGCGTTCCAAATCGGGCGCCAGCGTGTATACCGGCAGCTCCGGGCGCATGCCGTTGATTTCCTGAACGATGAACCGGCCCATGGCGGCGCGCACGGCGGTCGTCAGCACCGCAGGGTCGTGGCTGGCCCCGGCCTGCTCCAGCAGGGTTTCGGCGATCCGCCGGAACTGACGCACCGGAATCCGGTCGTTGAGCAGGTTCTGCAACACCTTGACCACCACCGGCATGGGCAGCGCCTTCGGGGTCAGGTCCTCAACCAGTTTGGGGGCGCTCTTGGCCAGCGAGCCCAGCAGTTGCTGCACTTCTTCATGGCCGAGCAGCTCCGGGGCGTGCTCGCGGATCACGTGCGAGGCATGGGTCGCCAGCACGGTGGCCGGATCGACCACCGTGCAGCCGAGGCTTTCGGCCTGCTGCCGCTGGTCGGGCTGGATCCACAGTGCATCGAGTCCGAATGCCGGGTCCTTGGTCGGCAGGCCTTGAAGCGCGCCGGCGGTGTGCCCGGGATTGAGCGCCAGCTCACGGTCGACATGGACATCGCCGCTCGCCACCGGCACGCCGTGGATCAGAATCCGGTAGTGGCTTGGCGCCAGCTCCAGGTTGTCGCGGATGTGCACCTGGGGCACCAGGAAGCCGAGTTCCAGGGTCAGTTTCTTTCGTATCCCCTTGATTCGGCTCAGCAGCTCGCCGCCGTTCTTTCGATCGACCAGCGGCACCAGCCGGTAGCCGACTTCCAGACCAAGGGCATCGACCGGGGTCAGATCGTCCCAACTCAGCTCCGCCGTTTGCGGGCTGATGTCGGTGGTCTGCGATTCGAGCACAGCGCTTTCGTCGCTGGCCCTGGCGCGCCGCCGGAGTCGCCAGGCAGCGACCGCCAGCACGGCACCCAGGCCGAGAAAGGCGACATTGGGCATGCCCGGCACCAGACCGATGGCGATCAAAAGGCCGGCGCCGACGGTAAGCGCCTTGTCCTGGGCGAACACCTGCGAGGCCATGGCCGCACCCATGTTCTGCGCGCGCGACACGCGGGTGACCAGCACCGCCACGGCGGTGGAAATCAGCAGGCCCGGAATCTGCGCCACCAGGCCGTCGCCGATGGTCAGCAGCACGTAAACGCGGGCGGCATCGCCGAACGCCATGCCGTGCTGGAGCGTGCCGATGCCCAGACCACCGAAAATGTTGATGAACAGGATCAGGATGCCGGCAATGGCGTCGCCGCGCACGAACTTGCTGGCGCCGTCCATCGAGCCATAGAAGTCGGCTTCCTCGCGCACTTCCTGGCGCCGGTCCTTGGCTTCCTCGCGAGTCAGCAGGCCGGCGTTGAGGTCGGCGTCGATCGCCATCTGCTTGCCGGGCAGGGCATCCAGGGTGAACCGGGCCGAAACCTCGGAGATGCGCCCGGCGCCCTTGGTCACCACCACAAAATTGATGATGGTGAGGATGGCGAACACTACCAGGCCGACCGCGTAGTTTCCGCCGATCACGAACTGACCGAATGCCTCGATCACCTTGCCGGCCGCATCCGGCCCGGTGTGGCCGTTGAGCAGCACCAGCCGGGTCGATGCCACGTTGAGCGCCAGGCGCAACAGCGTGGCCATCAGCAGCACGGTTGGAAATACGCTCAGCTCTAGCGGCCGGGCAACGTAGATCACTGCCAGCAGCACGATCAGGGAAATCGCGATGCTCAGGCTGAACAGCGCGTCGAGCATGAGTGTCGGCAGCGGCACCACGATCATCGCCAGCAGCGCCAGCAGCAGCAGGGGCGCGCCCGCGCCTTCGCGAAGCACGGTGATCATCCGGTTGCCGGCCATCGGCTGGGCGCTCACTGCGGCGGGTCCTCGCGGACATCCGGCGTGGGCACTTCGGGCAGCGGGCCGCCGTGCCGACGCCAGGCCCGCAGTTGATGGACATAGCCCAGGATCTGGGCGACCGCCGAATAGAGGTTCACGGGAATTTCCTGACCGATCTCGACCGACCGATACAAGACGCGTGCCAGCGGCGGCGAGGACACGATCGGGACCGCGTTCTTCTCGCCCAGTTCGCGGATCGCCTGAGCCACCAGGTCACGGCCCTTGGCGACCACCCGTGGCGCGCGCATGTCCGGCCCGCTGTAGACCAGGGCTACCGCGAAGTGAGTCGGGTTGACCACGATCACGTCGGCGGTCGGCACCGCTTCCATCATCCGGCCCTGGGCCATCATCTGCTGAAGACGGCGGATCTTGCCCTTGACCTCGGGTCGGCCCTCGGTCTCCTTCATCTCGTCGCGCAGCTCCTGGCGGGTCATGCGCAGCTTCCTGCGATGGCTCCACAGCTGATACGGCGTGTCGGCCCCGGCCAGCACCAGCAGCCCGGCGCAGATCGCCAACATCACCCACAGCATCAGTTGGAAGCCGTGCCCGGCGGCGTTGCCCAGCGGCTCATGCATCAAGCCGATGAACTGCGGCGCAATCCATACGATGGTGGCGCCGGAGACGCCGGCGATGAGCAGTACCCGGAAGATCGACTTGACCAGCTCGGCCAGACCGTCGGGTCCGTAGATGCGCTTGAGGCCCTTGGCGGGGTCGAGTTTGGTCAGATCCGGCGTGACCGCCTTGGCGCTGAAGCGAATCCCGCCCAGCGCAGTCGGGCCGACGAAGGCGCCGATCAGCGATGCCAGCAGAATCGGAGAAACGGCGGCAAGCAGGCTCGACATCAGTACGCCGAACCGCGTTGTCAAAAAATTGGCGTCGTTCCAACTGCCGGGTTCAAGTGTCAGGCAGGCACGCAGCCACTGTCCGGCGGACTGCGCCATGGCCTCGCCGAAACCCAACACCGCCAGGGTCGCGAATCCGAACACAGCCGCCGTCGCCAGCTCGCGACTGCGTGCGACCTGGCCTTTTTCACGTGCGTCGGTCAGACGCTTCTGGGTCGGTTCTTCGGTTTTTTCCTGACCGCTTTCGGACTCCTCAGCCATGGCTTACCCCAGTAGCCCGCGAGTGGCGGCCAGCGCTTCGTCGAACAGCGCCTTGGCTGGGCCGGCCAGTTCGCCGGCCTGCACGGTCAGCAGCACCAGGCCGGCCAGCAGCGCGGCCGGCAGACCGAGCGCGATCGGATTGAGCGCCGGCGCCGCTCTGGCCAACAGGCCGAAACTAAGATTAATGACCAGCATGGCGATCATCGCCGGCAGTGCGATCAGGGCACCGATGCGAAACACCGTAGTGAGAAAGCCCGGTGCGGTCGAAAGCAGCGCGTCCAGACCGCCCAGTGGCGCGCCGACCGGCGCCGCCCGGTAGCTCTCGGCGATCAGCGCGATCAGTGCCAGATGCACGTCGAAGGCGAAAAAGAACAGACCCAGAGCCAGGTTGAACCACTGTCCGAGCAAGCCGGAATTGACACCTCCGCGCAGCGGATCGGCCATCTGCGCGAAGCTCAGCGCCATGCCCTGGGCGATCAGCTCGCCGGCCAGCGCGCCGGCTTCGAACGCCATGCGCATGATGAAGCCCAGACTGATGCCCAGCGCCAGTTCGCGAACCACCGACAGCAGCGTGGCCGCATCGATCGACATGGCCGGCGGCGCGGGCAGCATCGGCGTCATCGCCGCCGCCAGGGTCATCGCCAGTACCACCCGGATGCGCGCCGGTACCATTCGCGAGCCGATCAGCGGCGCTGCCATGAGTGCGGCCCCAACCCGCAGCGCGGTCCACAGACCGGCCTCGATCAGGCCGAACATCCGGCCGCCGTCGATCAGAATGGCGGTTGCCGAATCCATTCGATCAGCCGATCAGCGTCGGAATCCGCTCGATCAATCCGCGGGTGAAGTCGACCAGCAGCCCGAGCAGCCAGCTGCCGGTAAGGGCAAGGGCAGCGGCAAGCGTGATCGCGCGGGCCACGAAGGATATCGTCTGCTCGTTGATCTGCGTCGCGGCCTGCACCACGCCGACGATGACGCCGACGATGAGCACCGACAGCAGCAGTGGGGCGGACATCAGCAGCGCCACCTCCATGGCGGCACGCAGTTCCGTGAGCGCGAGTTCGGGCGTCATATCGGATTGAAACTGGCGGCCAGCGACCCGATGACCAGCGTCCAGCCATCGACCAGGACGAAAAGCAGGATCTTGAACGGTGCCGAGACCAGCATCGGCGAGAGCATCATCATGCCCATCGACATCAGCACGCTGGCGATCACCAGATCGATGATCACGAACGGGATGAACAACAGGAAGCCGATCTCGAATGCGGTGCGCAGCTCGCTGGTAACGAAGGCGGCAATCAATACATGCAGAGGCACATCGGCCGGCTCGGCGAAGCCATCGACATGGCCGGACAGCTCGGCAAAGACGATCAGGTCGCGGTCGCGGACCTGGGCCAGCATGAAGTCGCGGAACGGCGCGATGGCGGCCTGAAAGGCCTCGGCGGGCGGCAGCGTGCCGTCCAGGTAGGGCGCAACGCCGGTCGCCCAGGCCTGCTCGCCGACCGGCATCATCACCAGCACGGTGAGAAACAGCGCCAGGCCGAGGAGAATCTGGTTGGACGGCGTCTGCCCGGTCGCCAGCGCCTGGCGCAGCAGCGCCAGCACGATGATGATCCGGGTGAAGGCCGTGATCGCCAGCAGCACCGACGGCAGCAAGGTGATTGCCGTCATCAGCAACAGCACTTGCAGCGGCAGGCTGACGTTCTCGCCGCCGACCCGCGCCACGGTCAGATCGGGCAGCGCTGCGCCGCCGACACCGGCGGTCGCGGCGCTGGTGAAACCGATGGCGGCGATCATGATTGCCAGGATGAACAGAGGTTTCATCGCGGGCCGCCCGCGCCGATGCGTTGGCGCAACTGGGCAGCGAAGCTCTCCGGCTCCCCGGTTTCTTCCAGCGGTGCATCGAGCGTGCCCAGTGCGGTGACCTGATGCGCGGTCACGCCGAGCAACATCTGCTGCTTGCCGACCGACACCACCAGCAGGCGCTCCTTGACGCCCAGCGGCAATGTCGCCACCACGCGCAGGCCGGCGCGCCGGTGCGCTCCCATGCCGCCGGAACGGCGCAGCAGCCAGCCCAGACCGATGATCAGGGCAACCACCAGACCCAGTGCCAGCACGGTGCCGCCCAGTCCCGACGCGAGGGTATGAGAGCCGGACATGATCGGGTCACTTGAGTCGTTTGATGCGTTCGGCAGGGCTGACCACATCGGTGAGCCGGATGCCGAAGCGATCATTGACCACGACCACTTCACCGTGGGCGATGAGCGTACCGTTGACGTAGACATCGAACGGATCGCTGGCGTCGCGTTCGAGTTCGACCACCGACCCCTGGTTGAGCTGGAGCAGGTTGCGGATCGGAATCCGGGTGCGACCGACTTCCAGCGACAGCGAGACCGGAACGTCGAGAATCATGTCCAGGTTCATTTCGCTGTTGGCCGGCGCGGCATCGTCCTGACCGCTGTCGAACCGGGATGGGGAATGTACTGCGGCTTTTTCGGTCATTTCGGGTGCGCTCCGTTGTTTGCTTTGGCTGCGTCTTCTTCGGCGAACGGCGAGGGCAGCGGCCCCTGTTCGATCCGGATCGCGCGGCGGTTGTTGGAAATGCCGTACTCGCCGATGTACATCGGCACGGTCTCGACCAGCAGTGGGGTGCGTTTTGGCAGGTCGAGCGGCAGAATGTCGCCCGACTTGAGGGTCAGCAGGCCGCGGACCGTGGTGTTGATGCGCGCCAGCTCGCTGGACATCTCGATGTCGCTGTCCAACAGTTGCCGACGCAGCGCCATCGCCCAGCCCTCATCGCGTTCGACCCGGTCGCTCTGGATGCCGGCATCGAGCAGATCGCGAATCGGCTCCAGCATCGACCAGGGCATGGTCACGTGCAGATCGCCGGCGCCGCCGTCGAGCTCGACATGGAACCGTGACACCACCACGTACTCGCGCGGACTGACGATATTGGCGAAGTGCGGATTGACCTCGGAATTGATGTGCTCGAATTCCATCGGCATCACCGGCGCCCAGGCTTCGGTGAGGTCGGAGAAGGTTTGCTGGAGCAGAATCTGAATCACCCGCATCTCGGTGGCGGTGAACTCACGGCCTTCGATGCGCGTCGGGTAACGGCCGTCACCCCCGAAGTAGTTGTCGACCACGGTAAACACCAGCCGTGGTTCGAACAGCACCAGCCCGGTACCGCGCAGCGGTTTCATGCGGGTCAGATTGAGATTGGTCGGTACGAACAGCGAATGCACGTACTCGCCGAACTTGATCAGTTCGACGCCGCGAACGGAGACTTCGGCGGACCGGCGCAGCATGTTGAACAGGCCGATGCGCCACAGGCGCACGAAACGCTCGTTGATCATTTCCAGCGTCGGCAGCCGGCCGCGCACGATGCGATCCTGGCTGGCGAAATCGAAGGACCGCGCTTCGCCGGGCGCGATCGGCGGCGGCTCGGTGTCCACCACGCCGCTGTCGACGCCATTGAGCAGCGCGTCGATCTCGTCCTGAGAGAGCAGGTCGTCGGCCATTGCGGAAGCCTTACTGCGCAACCAGACTGGTGAAGAACAGGCTGTCGATGCCGGGCTCGCCGGTGCGCTCGGTGAGCACCGCCTGCACTTCGGCAAGCGCTTCCTCCTGAAGGCGCTCCTTGTCGCTGCGCCGGTTCAGATCGGCCATGGTCCGTTGCCCGAACAGCAGCACCAGACGGTTGCGGATCAACGGGTCGTGCTGTTCAAGTGCGGCGACGACCGCCGCGCTCGGGGCGGTGACGGTGACCTCGACCTGCAAGTAGCGCGGCATGTCTTCATCAGCCAGATTGACCACGAAGGCGGGAACCATGGCGTGATAGTGCACGGCCGCAGGCGGCGTCTCGGCGGCTGCGGATTCGGCGTTGCCGGCATCGCTGCGGCCCATGAAGAACCAGCCACCACCGGCCCCGCCGGCCAGCAGCAGCACTGCGATCATGATCATCTTCCCCTTGCCCTTCTTGGCTGGGGTATTGCCTGCGTCTGTCTGGTCGCTCACGCGTCGATCTCCGTTTGGGTGATCAACCGGCTGCAATTCCCGTGCCGCGCGACCCGATCGCGGTTTCAACCGGCGACGCGGGCCTGCGTCGGAGCCGCGTTGGATCGCGGGTTGTGGCCCGCAGCCGGGTTCAAGGCCCGCGCCGGCCGCGTGGTGGCTGCGCGGTGGCCGGACTCGGTGTAGTGGAAATCGCTACAGGACGACGGAATGCTGCCGGCGCCGCGCGTGGGGAAGCCTGTCGACCGTTGCCGGCCGGCAGAAATCCCGCAAGGGCCGCTGCGGCCCGGTCCACCATCGTCTGACGGGTTTCTGGCGCCCGGCCTCAGGCGTACTCGTCGAGCAGGCCGCGATGGCTGGTCAGGGCGACGGTACGGGTCTCGGCCGTGGAGGAGGCTTCGTCCTGACCTACCGGATTGCCCGGTCCGCGATGCCACGGGGCCGGAGCGCCGTGCTTGTGGGGCTGACTGTCTCCGCCGACCTGCGCGCGGACCAGATCATGGCCCTGAGCGGTCAGCAGCTCGCGCAGACGCGGCAGGCTTTCTTCCAGTGCCTGCCTGGCTTCGGCCAGCGGTGCGCTGAACTCCACCCGCAATTGCTTGCCGTCCTGCTCGATATTCACGGTCACCGAGCCGAGCTCCGGCGGCGATAGGCGGATCTCGGCGCGGTTGACTTGATTGCCCAATTGCCAGGTCAGTTGCGCCGAGAGGTCGGCGGCACGCTGGTTCACCTCGTTACCGCTGGCGACGCTACTGGCCGGGCTGGCGAATGCGCTTGCCGGCAGGGCCGTGCTCGCCGGTGCGCGATTCTCGGAATGCGCTGCCCCGAGCGCCGCCAGCACACCGGCCTGACTGAGCTCGGCGCCAGCGGATCTGCTTGCCGGCTTGGGCTCGGCCGCAGCTGCCAGCG
>JAXMJH010000060.1:0-21232 GCA_034376725.1 Lysobacteraceae bacterium
AGGCCGCCGATGTGGCTCCTTTATGCCGATCCGGAAGTGGATCGTTTAAGGCGATCCGGGAGTGGCTCCTTTACGCCGATCATCGGCTGGCTCCATTACGGCGATCCCGGAATGGCTCTATTGGGGCGGTCGATGACACCAGTCGATCCCGTTTCCCTCGGGCTGGATGCTGCAGCTGGCGGCGAGGAACACGTCCCTGCGGCGGGGCTGGCGATGTTCGGTGCGCTGCGCGATGCGACGCCCGATGCCTGGGGGCGCCGCGTCATCGAAAACCGGCTACGCCTGGCCCAGCCACAGCTCCAGATGCAACAGCCGGAATTTGAGCGAGTTGACGTTCCAGGTGGCGATTTTTATCGGCGAAGTGTAGCGACGATTCTGTTTATCCTCCAAGAAGGGGCCGCTACCTCCTTGTGCAAAAAAGTCTATTGTATCGGGACCGCAAAGTTCACGGCCGCCGCACCGCCCGATTCGGACCAGAGAATTTTTCTGATGGTAAGCTTGACCGGTGAAAGCTAGGTTGTAACCTAAAGCCGGCAGCCATGCGTCATTTCAGCGGTACAGCGCAGCGTCCTGCTGCAAGAAACGGATCGTCTCTCAGCGCACTTTTACGGTGCTTGCTGCATCGAACGAAGGTAGCTTACCGGGGACTGTTTTCCGAGTTGCGCGGTACTGAGTGCGAACCACAGCCCGATTTTTGATTCAAATGACAAACGAGACAGCGCGGGCAGGTGATAAATATGGCTAGTGCTGAACAACTCAGGGCTTTGGTGAGGGCGTTCATGGATCGGGACGACCGACAGTTTTGTTCTGTCGCCATGCAGGTTGCAGCCCACGAGGCAAAAGTAGGCCACGGTAAGTTGGCCGAGGATCTGCGGCACATGATCGACGCCGCAAAGTCACGCACGTTGGCCGGCGAGCAGGTGGGCAAGCTCGTCCCGCTCGCCCGGCCCCGTGGCGAGCTGGCGAGCCTGTTGACGGTCACGTATCCTAAGGTTCGATTGGTCGACATGGTGCTCGACCCGGAAGTGGCTGCGCAGTTCGAGCGCATCTTGAAGGAGCAGCGGTTGCATTCGCGCATTCGCGAGCATGGTCTGTCGCCGCGTCGCAAGCTGCTTCTGGTTGGTCCGCCCGGTACGGGCAAGACGATGACGGCGTCGGTGTTGGCGGCCGAACTCGGGATACCACTCTTTTCGGTTCGGCTCGACGCGCTCATCACCAAGTTCATGGGCGAGACGGCCGCTAAACTGCGCCAAATCTTCGACGCGATCACTGACGTCCGCGGCGTTTACTTCTTCGACGAATTCGATGCGATCGGCTCGCAGCGAGGGCTTGCCAATGACGTTGGCGAGATCCGAAGGGTGCTCAACAGCTTCCTGCAGATGATTGAGGGCGATCAATCCCACAGCTTGATCGTCGCGGCGACGAACCACGCTGAGATACTCGACTACGCGCTCTTCCGTCGTTTCGATGACGTGGTCGAATACCATCTGCCGACCGCACCTCAAGCGACGAAGTTGATCCAAGCCCGATTGGGTAAGTTCGCACCCAAGCCATTTCCGCTCAAGGCGATTACGGCGAAAGCCGAAGGATTGAGCTACGCAGAGATCAGACGTGCAATCGACGAGGCCATCAAAGATGCCGTCATGCACGACGAGTCGCGCGTGAAGGGCGAGGTGCTGAGTCGTGCGCTGGAGGATCGCCGAAAATTGAGCCTCAGAATGGACACCAAGAAGGCTACCCCGAACCATGCCGGACCAACCACCCGCTAAGCGACTACACCTCGTCCTTCAAGATACTTCGCGAGCCGTCGGGTTCACTGCGCACTCGCCCGGTCGCGGAGGTCCTAGGTTCGTTCCAGATTTGCCGCGCGCGCAGCATGGCCGTGCACTGCAGAATCAGCTTGAGGCATTGAAGCCTGTTGCAATTGAAGCGGTTCGCGCGCAACAAGAGCAGGAACTTAACAGCGGCATTGGGCTGCAAGTCCTGTTCGCCAGCCAACCCGATGTCGATCTGGCTTTTGAGAGTCTAGCCAATGACCCCAAGAAGATCGAACTGCTCAGTGTGCGCACAGTGGGCGATCAAACATTCGCCAACGTTTTTGTGCCTGACGGGAAACTGGCGCACTTCGAGAAGTATCTCGTCGAGTACCTGGAAGTAAAGAAGGACCGAAACGGCAATGTACGCGACCACCGGGCCCTGCTGAACACGATCGCCTCGATTCGAGCCGCTGAGCTGCGAGCGCTGTGGACAGACGATCCGGTTCTTCTTCCCGCCGACCTTACCGTCCCCTTCTGGTGGGAAGTTTGGCTTCCAGTTCGTGGACAACGCCAAGCAGTGGTCGAAGACTTCAAGAAGCTGGCTGCGCTGGCCGAATGCATCGTCTGCGAGAATCAGGCCAATTTCCCCGAGCGAACGGTACTGCTGATGTACGGATCGCAGGAACAGTTTTCACGGTCGATGATGGCCTTGAACTGTGTTGCAGAGCTTCGCTATGCCAAGGAGACGGCGGAATTCTTCGACGGCATGGCTATGAGCGAGCAGCACGAGTGGGCAGATGAATTGCAGAGGCGTGTGCAGGTCAGCCGACCTGACGACAACGCGCCACGAGTCTGCCTGTTGGACACTGGCGTGAACCGTGGGCACCCTTTGCTGAAATTGCTGATTGCTGAGGACGACCTGCATACGGTCGAGCCAGGATGGGGTGTTGATGACACCGCCAATCATGGGACTGGACTTGCGGGCCTCGCCGGTTACGGTGATCTCTCGGATGCCTTGGCATCCGCAGCGCTGATCGATGTTCCACACCGCCTCGAATCGGTGAAGCTCATACCGGGCGATGGCGCGAATGAGGGAGACGCCCGGCATCATGCCTACCTCTTTGCCGAAGGCGTTGCGCGACCGGAGGTCGCCGCCCCCGATCGGGCCCGTGTGTTCACTTCGGCCGTAACGGCTTCCGACTACCGGGATCGCGGCCGACCCTCCGCATGGTCATCTGCGGTTGACCGCTTGGCCGCCGATACTGATGGCGCAGGCCAATATCCGCGGCTGTTCGTGCTATCGGCGGGCAACATCCGCGACCCCGGTGCTTGGGGCAACTATCCCGCCAGTCTTTCGACTAATCTTGTGCACGATCCTGGGCAGGCTTGGAATGCAATTACGGTCGGGGCTTGCACGCACAAGATCGACACGCAGGGACACGCTTCGCTCGTGCCGGTAGCGCCAGAAGGAGGGCTCAGCCCGTTCACGACGACTTCCAGAACGTGGGATGGTGCCTGGCCCTTGAAGCCCGATGTAGTACTGGAAGGCGGAAACGTAGCCAAAGATCAACTCGGCGCGGTAAGCATGGCGAGCTTGAATCTGTTGACGACGCACCACCAGCCTATCGACCGCCTGTTTACAACCAGCAACGCGACTAGCGCCGCATCGGCGCTGTGCGCGAGGATGGCTGCTCAGATCATGGCGTCCTATCCGCACCTCCGGCCTGAAACGATCCGCGCGCTTCTCGTGCACTCGGCCGAATGGACTAAGGCGATGCGCGAGACGTTCCTGCCGGCGGGCCGTATGCCGAACAAAGCAGATTACGTCGATCTCATTCGCCATTGCGGTTGGGGCGCCCCGGATATAGACCGCGCCTTGTGGAGCGCAAGCAATTCCTTGACGCTTGTAGTCGAGGACGTAGTGCATCCGTATACGAAGGTCAGGGGAAAGGGCGTCGTTACGCGTGACATGAACCTACACGCCTTGCCGTGGCCGAGGAACGAGCTCGAAGCGTTGCAGAATGCGCAAGTCGAGCTGCGCGTGACGCTCTCCTACTTCATCGAGCCCAATCCGTCGACGCGGGGATCGACTTCCAAGTTCCATTATCCTTCGCATCGTTTGCGGTTTGACGTCCAGCGCCCACTTGATGGATCAACCGACGACTTCGTAGCGCGTGTGAATGCTGCCGCCCAGCGCGAAGACGAGGGCGACCCGGTGAACCCGACAGACCCCAATTGGTACCTGGGAGATAAGAAGCGACATCGCGGTTCACTTCACCAGGACGTATGGGTCGGTACGGCCGCAGAGCTTGCCAGTCGTGGATGCATCGCTGTCTATCCTTCGGCGGGTTGGTGGCGGACACGACCGGCATTGGAAAGGTACAACCTGCCCGCTCGCTATAGCCTAGTTGTGTCAATCCGTACCCAGCAGACGGAGGTCGATCTGTATGCTGCGATTGCTCAAAAGATTCAAGTCGCGGACCAAATCGTCGTGAATGTGTAATCGATTGCTTTTTTTAAGGCTATACCTCGTAGCTGTCGCGCTCTGGTTGCCAAGCAGATATTTGGCGGTTGGTTCCCATGCTTTCAATCCAATGAATCCGATGGGACGATCCTATCGCCCACAGCTTCAGTCTTCCGGGGTCAGGCATGTTGCGTAGGCCCTCACCTTAGCGGCCCAGAGCACCGGCGTTCGAATCGCACTCACTCCGCGCTGGCGGTTGCCGACGTGTCGGGGCGGACCAAGCCGCGTTGCCATTCGGCCAGGGTGTCGGCTTCCACCCGTCCGCTGATCGCGGTCGGTTGGTGGTCGGCGTCGAACAGATACAGGCGCGGCAGCTCGCCGCGCCAGCGCGGGTCGATGGCGTAGCGGATGCGTTCGGCGAAATCGTCGGCGAATGCCCAGGTGCGCACGCCATCGAGTTCGAATTCGGCCAGCATGGCCTTGGCTGCCGGCCGGTCTTCGAGGAAGTCGGTGGCGACCAGTTCGATGGCGATTTCCGGATGCGCGGCGGTGAACTGGCTCAGCAGTTCCAGCTCGCTGCGGCAGGGCTCGCAGTGCACCGACCACAGCGCCAGCACGTAGGGCTTTCCGGCATGACTGGCGCCCAGCGCGGCCGGGGTCTGGTGATCGAAATCGTGCAGCATCGGCTCGGCTCGCACGCTGGCCACGGCCACCGCCGCCAGCACCAGCACACCGATCCGCTGCACGACAACGGTCAGTGCGCTCACGGCAGCGGCACCACGCGGTGAGGGACTTCGCGGGTGTTCCAGTAGGCCAGGAAGCGGCCGTCGTGCACCAGCGCCTTGGGATGATCGGAGATGTCTTCGGTTGCGGCCAGCGCGTGCTGGCGCCAGCTTTCGCCGCCGTCGTCCGAGCGCATCGCCTTCAGGTGCATGCTGCGGCCGTCGAACTCGCGCCAGACCACCACCACGGACTCGCCCAGCACGGCCAGGTCGGCATGTTCGGCGCGATCGCCGCCCACCTGACGCTGGCCGTCGACCCGACCGTCCTCCAGTCGACCGTAAAACACGCCGGCATTCTCCGGGCCGAGCGCGAACCAGACGGCATGCAGCCGACCGCCGGCATCCTTGACCAGCGAGGGGCCGTGGTGCGGACAGGCATCGATGGCCCATTGGTCGAACGTGGCCCGGCGTATCGGCGAAACGCTGCCGTCGGGATTCATCCGGGCGATGGCGTGGTCGCGGATGTTGGGCTCGAACACATGCCGCCACAGCGCGATCACCCCATCACCATCGGCCTGGGTGGCGATGCGACAGCATTCGCAGCTGTGTTCGGCCATCCGATAATCGCCCCGGAAGCTGGCGCCGCGATCATCGGACACCGCGAAGTACACTGCCGCGCCGCGATACGGCTGGCCGGCGGCCTTGGCGCGCTCCTGGTCGCGCTTGTCGATCCAGGCGATGAACAGCGTGCCGTCGTCGGTGACCGTGAGCGCATCGAAGCGATGGGTGATCTCCTGCCGGTCGGCATGCACGGTGATCGGCGCGCTCCAGCTCTGGCCGGCATCCAGCGACCGACTGAAACGGATCTCGCCGGTGTAGGGCCGCGCCAGGGGCTTGGTCCAGGTGAGGTAGAGCTCGCCCTGCGTGCCGACGGCAATCTTGGGCCGCGAGTCGCCATCGGCAGCGATCGGCTCGGCTGCGGCATTGACCGGTACCGGCGCGGACCAGGTCCGGCCCTGATCCTCGGAGCGGCGCACCCGGACCCGATCATCGGCCGCGTCCACCGCCCAGAGCACACCGTCCCCGTCGAAAACGGCAGAGGCGCCCAGGCTGGGGCGGCCGGCCTGACCGCCATGCTGGGCGTGTGCGGGCACAGCCGCCGACAACAGCAGCGCGACCAGCGTCGCCTGAATCCAATGCATGCTCACCAGCGCAACTCCAGGCCGCCAACGACCGTGCGCGGCAATGCCGGTGAGAACACCGATTCGCCAGAACGGATCTGGGCGCTGTCGGCATAGCGCTTGTCGGTCAGATTGTTGAGGCTGGCGAACAACGAGACATTGCGATGCACGGTCCAGTTTCCCCGCAGATTGAAGACATCATGACCGTTGTACTTCGCCGAGTTCTCCGCGTCCAGCCAGTACCAGCCGATGCGCACCCATTCCAGCTGCACCCGTGCGCCTGCCGACGGGTTCCAGGTCAGCCGGGTGTTGAGCATCACCCGCGGCGCCGATTCGATGTCGTTGCCGGTGAAGTCGCCGTTGCTGGTAACCCAGTCGGTGTACTCGTGGCGGGCGTAGCTGAACGCCGAGTCGAGCCGCAGGGTATCGCTGGCGGCGATGCCAAGCCCGACCTCAACGCCGCGATGCTCGGTCTCGCCGGCATTGACCGATTGAGTGAAGTTGGTGACCGTGTCGCGCAGGGTGACGATGTCATCGCTCTTGCGCAGCTCGTACACCACGGCGTCGTAGGTGAGTGCGCCGTAGCCGCCGCGAATACCGAACTCGACCTGCTCGGCCTTGATCGGCTTGAGGGTGACCGCCGAATCCGCCAGCGCCTGGGCGGCGGCGGCCGAGAAGCCTGCTGACGGGCGGAACAACTGGCCCTCCGACGGCGCCCGGAAGCTGTGGTTGTAGCTGGCGTACAGGCTGTGACCATCGCTGAGCGCCCAGGTGGCGCCGAACTTCGGACTGAACCGATCGAAGTCGACGCTGGTGTCGGCCACCTGACCGTAGAAGCGAGTGCCCGGGAAGGCGCGCTGAACCCGGATCGGACTGGCATCGAGGGCGTTGTCGAACTCGTAGCGCAGGTTGTCGTACCGCAGGCCGGCGGTCAGCCGCAACCGCTCCATCGGCGAGGTTTCGAAATGCACATAGGGCGAGATGGCGCGGAATTCCACGTCGTAGTCGTAGATGACCGGCCCAAGACTGAAATCGAGGAAGCGTCTCGACGCGCCGGTTCCTTCGGTGACCGGGTCGATCGCCTGTTCGTCGCGTTCGCCCGGGCTGTAGTCGAAGTCGAAGCCGACGATCAGGGTCGAATCGAAGGCGTCGGCCAGATCGCGCCGCCAGCGGCCGAGCAGGCCGATCGACTGGTTTTCCACGGTCCACACGGTGGGGTCGAAATTGAGCGCGAACGAGGCCAGCAGGTCCATGCTGTTGTCGCGCAGCAGGGCAGTGAGCGCGAACAGGTCGTTGCCGGTGCGATGCTCGTAGGTGGTGTTCAGCCGGTAGGCATCGACCTTGCGGAAGGCGATCGGAAAATAATTGGTCTTGGGCGAATTGCGGAAGTCCTCGCGGGTCAGCGGTGAGCTGGCGCCGGTCTGCTGGTCGATATTCGAGAACCCGAAATGGGTCTTCAAGCGGCCGGCGTCGCCGATCCGGTGATCCCAGCGGAAGATTCCGCCCTGCCGCTCATAGCCGGTGGCATCGCGCCAGCCGTCGGTTTCGGTGAAGTTGAGATCGCCGCGCACGCCGCCATCGGCATAGGGCAGATTGACATCCACCAGCGCGCGTCGCCAGCCGTGCTCGCCGGCTTCCAGCGATGCGCCGAACTCCAGCGCCTCGCCCGGCTCGCGGGTCAACACGTTGATGATGCCGCCGATCGCGTCCGAGCCGTACAGCGCCGTGCCCGGCCCGCGAGTCACCTCGATGCCGCCGGACTGCGGCACGTCGATCTCGAACAGGCCATTGTGGTTGAAGAAACCGGTCGCCCGGGTCGGGATGCCGTCTTCGAGAAACAGGTAGACCGGGCTGGTGGTGAACGGCTGGCGGATTGCCGTGGTGTGGCCTTCGCCGTTGGTCACCGCCACCGCCGCACCGGGCACCTGCCCGATGATCTGCGCCGGATGGCTTGGCTTGTCGAGCGCAATGGTCGCTTCATCGATCACTCCGACCGAGATCGGCGTTTCGGCCAGCAAGGCTTGCTCGCGCGTGCCGGTAACCGTGATGGTGCCCAGCGACGGCGCACCGGCCGATTCCGGCCCGGGCACTTGCGGGGGACCGGCGGTTGCGGCGATGGCTGCGCCCGGTGCGGCAGCATTCGCCGAGCCAGACGCGTCGCCGGTCAGCCCGGACTGAATCAGTGGCGCCTCGGTCGCCTGAACGCCGCCACTCACCAGCAGTGCGGCAGCCAGCGACGGCGCGGCCATCTTGCGCAGCAAACCATTCCGCAGCCGCTCGTCGTTGCGAGCAGTCGTGCCCAAACCCATTCTGTTCCCCTTGGTTGTCCCCTGGGGCGTGGCACCGGTGTGCCGCGCCATTATTCCCCGTGTCCCGCCTCACGCGCCTGCTTCGGCCGCGCCGTTCTGGCAGGTCTCCAGACTAGCCGGCCAGCCCGATCCGTTGAATGCGGCAAATCGTCGCAGCCGAAGTCACAGCGATTCCTGCTTGCGCGGGGCTGGAAGGACCCGGACGATCCGCCCGACGCCGCTGCGATTTTCCAGGTGCTACCATCTGCCGGCACGCAAATCGGGAGTGAATCGTGATTCGAACGGCCTTCATCGTCGCGCTGGCGCTGGCTTTTGCGCCGCAATCCTTGCCGGCTCAGGGCCTCGACCCGGATGCGCTGGCTGCCGCTGTGGCCGATCCGGTGCTGGCCTGGCGCCGCGACATTCACCAGAACCCGGAATTGGGCAACCGCGAATTCCGCACCTCCGGGCTGGTCGCCGATCACCTGCGCCAACTGGGCATGGAGGTGCGCACCGGCATCGCGCACACCGGCGTGGTGGGCATCCTCAAGGGCGGCAAGCCGGGCCCGCGGATCGCGCTGCGTGCCGACATGGACGCCCTGCCAGTCACCGAAAACAACGATCTGCCGTTCGCGTCGAAAGTCACCACCGAGTATCGCGGACAGACCACCGGCGTGATGCACGCCTGCGGCCACGACACCCACACCGCGATCCTCATGGGCGTGGCGCAGGCACTGGCCTCGGTGCGCGATGAACTGCCGGGCGAGGTGATGTTCATCTTTCAGCCGGCCGAAGAAGGCCCGCCCGAGGGCGAGGATGGCGGCGCCTCGCTGATGGTCGCCGAAGGACTGTTCGAGGGATTTCAGCCCGAAGCGGTGTTCGGCCTGCACGTGATCGCCGGCATTCCCTCCGATGTGATCGCCACCCGACCCGGCCCGTTCATGGCCGCCAGCGACTTCTTCAGCATCAAGGTGATCGGCCGCCAGACTCATGGCTCGCGGCCGTGGGGTGGTGTCGATCCGGTGGTCGCCGCCGCCGACATCATCACCAGCGCCCAGACCGTGGTCAGCCGCGAGGCCGATCTCACCAGGGCGCCGGTGGTGGTCACCTTCGGCGCCATCAATGGCGGTATCCGGCACAACATCATTCCCGATTCGGTCGAGCTGATCGGCACTATCCGCACCTTCGAGCCGGACATGCGCGAGAAGGCCTTTGCCGGACTGGCCCGCATCGCCGAACACGTCGCGGCTGCCCACGGGGCCACGGTGGAGTCGCGCATTCCCGCCTTCGAGGGCACACCGGTCACTCGCAACGATCCCGCGCTGACCGAGCGCATGCGCGCCAGCCTGTCGAGGGCGGCCGGCGGCAAGCTGATCGAAATCGATCCGATCACCGGCGCCGAGGACTTCAGCGTTTACGGTATGCACGCGCCGGCACTGTTCTTCTTCGTCGGCGCCACGCCGCCCGATCAGGACATGAGCGCGGTCGCCAGCAACCACTCGCCGGATTTCTTCGTCGATGAAGCGGCGCTGCCGTTGGGCACACGGGCCATGCTGCAGTTGGCTTTGGACTACCTGGGCGACACCGAAAGCTGACATGCCACGCTCCGCAATACGCGTGTCGGCGCCGTGGCTGGCGGCGCTGACCGGCTTCGCGCTGAGCATCTGGCTGTTCTGGCCGGGCTATCTCAGCTGGGACTCGGCCTACCAGTGGTGGCTGGTGCGCCACGGTGCGCACGATCCGCTGTTGCCCGCTTCGATGACTGCACTGTGGGGCTTGACCGATGCCGTACTGCCCGGCCCGGCAGGCCTGTTCCTGCTCCAGTCTGCGGTGTTTTGGTCGGGACTGGCCGTGCTCGCCGGGCAATTCCCCTGGACCCGGACCGGTCGCGTGCTGGTGGTTATCTCGATCGGATTCTGGCCGGCGCTGTTCGCGCTGTTGCCCCACCTGTGGAAAGACATCTGGCTGCTCAATGGCCTGATCTGGACGGTGGCGATATTGATGGCGGAGCGGCACCGACCGTCGCGCAGTCTGCGCGCGCTGGCGCTGCTGTTGCTGGTGGTTTCGGCCAGCTTCCGGGTCAATGCGGTGGCTGCCGTTCCGCCGTTGTTGGTCTGGCTGATCTGGCGCGAGTTCACGGCCAATGGATGGCCGTCCGGTCGGCGACTGTGGCGCCCGCTGCTGCTGGCACTGCCGGCGACTGTGCTGGTGGCGACCCTGGCCACCTGGCCGCAGCGACTGGCCGGCGTGGGCGGTCAGCCGCTCTGGCCCACGGTTGCGCTGTGGGACGTGGCGGCGGTGTCGCTGGCAGAAGACCGGATGCTGATCCCGGCAGCGTGGACGACCGATGCGCTGAGCCTGTCCGAGCTGGGCGATGCGTTTACCGCGCACTCCAACACGTCGATCTTCGATACCGGAAAGATCCGCATCAACCTGCATCATCCGATGACGCCGGCCGATCTGGAAGGCCTGTGGCGGGTCTGGCTGTCGCTGCCGATCGAACACACCGACGCCTACCTCGACCACCGTTGGCGAACCACCGAATTGCTGTTCGGTCTTGACCGGGCCGGTCGACCGGCCCGTCTCGTGCTTCAGCCCGGCTGGCAAGCCCACGACGACAACCCGCCACTGTCGCCGCCGGTGCGGCCGGCGCGCGACTGGCTGCAAGGCTGGCTCGACGACGCAACCGGCGGCCTGATGTTCGCGGGCTGGCCCTACCTCGCCCTGCTCATCATCTCGCTGTGGCTGGCCACCGCCCGCCGGCGCGGCGGTCTGCCCGCCGCCGTGGCCGCCTCGGGCCTGTGCTTGGCCTTGCCCCTGCCGCTGATCGCCCCGAGCGCCGAATTCCGGTTCCTGATCTGGCCGCTCGCCGCCGCGCTGCTCGCCCTGCTGCTGACCTGGGCCGAGCCGCCGCCCCTGCGTCACCGACCCACGGCGCCGATCCGGCCGATGACGCCGTGAAACCGGAAGGCGTTGCGCTCCAGCGATTCCATACAGACTCGGCTCGATGGGCCGACCGAAGCTGGCCATCATGAAGCTCAGGATTCCGCAGGACGCGTACATTGAAAGTTACCCGTAAGAACATCTGGCTGAGTCTGTCCGGCCTGATCGCATTGGCGGGCGCGCTCGGCGCCTGGCAGTGGCTGAACGGCTCCGAATCGGCGCCGCCAGCCGCCGGCGAACGCGCCGGACAGGCCTGGGTCGATGCCGGTTTTGCCGATGCCGATCCCGCATCGGAAGTGGCGCGGGTCGGATCGGCCGATGCGGGGGGCGTCGTCGCGCAATCGGAATCCTGGCCGCCATTGCCGCCGCTTGAGACGCCGCTGGCCGACATCATCGACGAGCTATCCGAACGCGCCCGGGCCGGCGACGCCGACGCCGCCTGCCGGCTGGCGGCCGAACTGCTGCGCTGCTCGGTGGCGAAACGCTCGGCCGGGTTCGCCGAGGACATGGAAAACCAGCTGGCCCGGCAGGATTCGACGCCCGACGCGCTGCTTCAGACCATCGCGCGGGCGCAGAGCGACGCCGAACGCTACGGCAGCACCTGCGAGGGCATCGAGGAGGCGACGCTGGCCAGCACCTTCGACTGGCAGCGGCAGTCCGCCGCGCTCAGTCCGGAGCGGCGGCTGGCCTTCGCGCTGTATCCGGCGCTCAATCGCCGGGATTTCCTGTCCGACCACGAGCGCTGGGGCGAGTATCGCCGCCTGGCGCTGCCGTGGCTGGAAGCCGCTGCCCGCGACGGCGATCCGGTGGCCATCGTGGTGCTGGCGCGGATCTATGGCGACCACCGGCAGAGCGCGTTCCCCGCGCCACCGTTTCGCATCCGCGACGACGAAAAATTCGTGCTCTATGCCGAGCTGATGGATCGCCTGGGTCTTGGCATCGATGCAGTCCAGAATTCCGCAGCCAGCGCCCGCGCGCGACTTTCGGCGCAGGCCCAGACCCGACTCGCGGCCCAGGCAGAGGACAT
Source organism: Lysobacteraceae bacterium (assembly GCA_034376725.1). Taxonomy (GTDB): domain Bacteria; phylum Pseudomonadota; class Gammaproteobacteria; order Xanthomonadales; family Xanthomonadaceae; genus UBA11164. Next base: position 12,383 of record JAXMJH010000060.1, read on the forward strand.
GGCCAGCCGACTGTCCGGCCCGCTCGAGCCCGACGCCGCCGAGCGGGTGCTTCAAAGCAGCCTGCGCGCCGCCAACCGGCCGGAAGACTGCGCGCCGCCGGAAGCGCAATAGAACCGACACCTGGACCGCAGGGCGCGCGCTTGCGCCATAATGGCCGGCAATGACTGTCCCCGAGCATTCCCCCCTGGGCCGCCCCGTCGGCTACGACGGCCGCTACGATCCCCGCCGGCTGTTTCCCATTGCCCGTTCGGCCGGTCGCGACGCACTGGGTCTGGCCGAACCGCTGCCATTCTTCGGCATGGACATCTGGAACGCCTACGAACTGAGCTGGCTCGACCGGCGCGGCCGGCCACGGGTCATGCTGGCTGAATTCCGGGTGCCGGCCAGCTCGCCCAGCTTGATCGAGTCAAAGAGCTTCAAGCTCTACCTCAACGGCTTCGCCCAGACCCGTTTCGACAGCCCCGATGCGGTGCGCGCCGCCCTGCGCGACGACCTCAGCGAGGCCGTCGAAGCCCCGGTCAGCGTGGTGCTCGCTCCGGTGGCCACGGTCGGCGTCACCCGTACCGATCCGCTGGCCGGCGAGTGCATCGACGAGCTTTCGATCAACATCGACCACTACGGCCCGCCCAGGCCCGAATTCCTCAGCGCCGACGACGAGCACAGGGCGGACGAGACGCTGATTTCGCACCTGTTCAAGTCCAATTGTCCGGTCACCGGACAACCCGACTGGGCCAGCGTACAGATCGCCTACGCCGGCCCGCGCATCGACCGGGCCGGACTGCTGCGTTATCTGGTCAGCTTCCGCGACCACGCCGAATTTCACGAACAGTGCGTCGAGCGCCTGTTCGTCGACCTCCTGGCGCGCTGCGCCCCGAAGCGACTCAGCGTCTACGCCCGCTTCACCCGCCGCGGTGGCCTGGACATCAATCCCTGGCGCAGCACCGAGCGCAACGGCGAGCCCGAAAACATCCGCACGGCCAGGCAGTAGCCCGGTTGCCGGCAACCGCGTAAAGTGACTTTTGTTGCTTTGCCTGGATCAACGGCTTCGGCAGTTCGCGGGCACTGCGACGAAACAGGCCCTTGATCCGTCCAGGCAAGAAGCCCGGCAATTTCCACACTACGGAGTCCCCATCCATGCGCCTTGGCAATCGCTCTGGTCTCGCTGTCGTGCTTTCGCTCGTGCTCGCCGCGCTGCTTCCAGCCCAACCGGCGCACGCCCAGGATCCCGACGTCAGCGCCCGCTTCCTCGATGTCGGCGATACCCGCGCCGGTCGCATCCATCTCAGCATGCGTTTCCAATCGCCCGACGACGGACACACCCTGCGCATTCAGGACGTGACCGGAGACAGCACCGGCATCGACATCCGGGTTCGGCTCGAACGCGAGCCGGATGATGTCTTCGGCCCGGAAGTGCAGGTGACGCGCCAATCGCTGACCATCGACGGACTGCCGCCCGGACGCTACCCACTGCGGCTGGTCGATCTCGACATCGGCGAGGTCACCGACCAGGTCGAGATCGAGGTGGCCGAAACCGCGCAGCTGCCGCACCCCCTGCCGGCCCGCGTCTGGCCGAGCGATGCCGGCCGCTTCGATCGCCTGTGGCTGATCTTCGAGCCGGCCAGCTTCTGCGATCGGTTCAGCATCGGCAACGCATTCCTCGAATCCCAGCGCATCGGAATCGTCCGCGAACCGGCACCCTGTGCCGACACCGATGCTCAGCCCCGATTGGTCAGCATCCCGCTCCCGGAGGCCGATGGACCACTGAGCGGCGTGCGGCAACTCGAAATCGTCGATGTCGGGCAAGGCGGCGATGATCGCGCCAAGGTCGGCACACTGCGGCTGGACATCGCCGACCGCCTGTCCCAGCGCCTAGGCGGCCACTGGTTCAATCCCGACCAATCCGGACACGGCATCGACCTGCAAATGCTCGACGACGGTCAGCTGCTGCTGACCTGGTTCGTGTTCGACCAGGCCGGCAATCCGGCCAGGCTGGTCGCGGCCGGCGGCCAGAGCGGAACCACCGCCATCCTCGATGCGGTGATCGTCGAGGGAGGACGCTTCCCGCCCGATTTCGACGCCGATGCCGTGGTTCGCCACCCCTGGGGTCGCATCGAGCTGGAATTCCTCGATTGCAGGAGCGCAATCATGCGCTGGACCAGCGATTTTCCGGGATTCAACGATGGCGAGCTGAGCGTGCAGCGGTTGACCTCGACGGCCGGCCACAGCTGCGACCAGCCGCCGCCCGACAGCGCGCTGGTGCCCGACTGGTACCGCGGACCGGGCAGCTATTTCCGGCTACCCTGAAGGTACACGCCGCGCCCCGGTGGCGAGCCCTTGGTCAATCGATCGCCGCCTTCGCTTAAAGTTTTGGCTGCGTGCCGCTGGCGGAGCGGGAGCCGCGTATCCGCGACCGCCGTCGGGGGCGCTCATGGCAACGCTGATGATGATCTTCGCCATCTCCGGCGCGGCATCTGGCTTGGCGCCAGCGGCGGTATCGTTTGCCATCGGCACCGCAGGCCTGCCCGATCATCAGTCACGCCGGCTTCCGGGCGGCTCCGTTCGGAGTAGAAACCCGGCCTGCGGAAATAGGAAGCTGGCTCAATTGCCGTCGGCCAGCATCGAGCGGACGCATGCTTCCAGCGGCCCGAGCTGCTTTTCGACCACGGCTGCTATCGTCAGAGGGTCTATGGTGCCCAGATAGTTGTGAACCAGGATGTTGCGAAAACCGCTGATCTCCCGCCACGGAATCGCCGGAAAGCCGGCCTTCTTGTCCGACGGCAAAAGTTGCGTGGCTTCGGACAAGGTCTGCAAGTTGCGCAACGTCGCGTCATAAAGCACCTCGTCTTGGGTGATGTCGCCGCGCGCTTCGATCCGCCGGATCTTCGCGATGGTGTCGAGAATGTGCTTCGCGTATGCCTGCCATGTCTTGCTCACAGGTCGACTGCCTCTGCCAGGACTTGCTCGCGAATATGCCGGTTCAACTCGTGCTCGGGCACTACCTCGACGTGACGCCGGAACAGGTCGGCCAACTGCTGCGCCAGCGGCAGGCGCTGCGAAAAAAGGTCGTACCCCCTGGGAAAGTCGACCAGGAAGTCGATGTCGCTTTCCGCACCCTCCTCGCCACGGGCCACGGAACCGAACACGCGAATGCGCCGGGCGCCGAACTGGCTACCGAGAGCCGCAATCATCTCTTTCCTGGCGCGCAACTCATCAAGCAGCATGGTGGTCCCTCCTTGCTCCGGCGCAAACCTGTCTGCCGGCTACCATCGTAACGCGCGGCGTGGAAAGGTTGTAACCGGACAGCCTCAAGACCGCGCAGCCGAGCAACCCCGCTCCGGCGTGGCCAGGATGCGCAGGCGAACCGCCTCCACATGCCACCGGGGCAAACAGCCATGTGAACTCTGGCTTTCGCCGGAATGACGAGCGTAGATAGCCACGCCTTGACGCCAATCCGGCACCGACGGTCCGATCAGAATCCTCTCCGCGTGTTCGGTCGAAGCCTATCCCGCTTTCTGGCCGGCCGGCGACTCTGCCTTCCCCACACCGGTATGCCGGCTCAGGAAATCCAGCAACCGGGTATAAAACTCGCGCTGGTGGCCCAGCTCGTAGAAGCCATGCCCCTCGGTGGGGTAATACAGCGTTTCGACCGGCACATCGGCATCCCGCAGGGCCTTTTCCATCAGCCGGTAGTGTTTGGCCGAAATGCGCTGGTCCTGTCCGCCGGCCGCCAGAAAGACCGGTGCCTTGATGCGCCCGGCAAGCCGGTTGGGCGACACCTCCGCCAGGGCCTGCGGTTCGCCCAGCCATTCGTCGGCCCAGGTGCGCATCCAGTCGGCCTGGGCGGCATCGTCGGCATGCAGGGTGGGCAGGTCGTATACGCCGACGTAGCCGACGGCGCAGCGGTACAGCCCGGGTTCGCGCGCCGCACCCATCAGCGCCGCATAGCCGCCGTAGCTGGCGCCGTACAGGCAGATGCGCGCCGGATCGGCGATGCCCTCGGCGATGGCCCAGCGGGTGGCGTCGGTCAGATCGTCCTGCATGGCCCAGCCCCACTGTCGGGCGCCGGCCGGCACCTTGCCGTCTTCGGCGTAGAGGATGCGCCATGGATCGACGGTGTCATCGCGCAGCAGCTCGATACGCTCGCCGGTCGCGATGGCGAGGGCCACCAGGCTGTCCGGAGCCTGGGCGTGTTCGACCTGGAGATAGGCGGTGGCGCGGTCGGCGGAAAAGCCGATCGGCGATTCCACGCGACCCGACTGCGCGGCATCGTTGAGCAGGCGCCACGGATCATCGTCGTGATCGCGGTAATACAGCTTGCTGATGTTGTCGCTGCCGGCGCCCTGGGCGAAGCGGACCCGGCCGGCGCTGTCGGTGACGAATGCCGCGCGACGCACCGGCGCCCGCGCTATCACCGCGCGGCGCTTGCTGTAGATAATCAAGCGCTCGACCTGGGTTTGCGGATTGGCGGAGAACGGCTGGGTCGAAATCAGCGCATGCTCGGGATCGCCCGGCAGCGAATCGACCATCGTGGCGGCCTCCAGCGCACCGCCGACCTGCTGGCCCGCGCCGTGTTGCGGGCCATCGTGACCGATCAGCATGCGGCCCCGGCCACCGTCCACGTCCACGGCGTGCAGTTCGCCAGTCAGGAACGGCTGGTCCATCGACCCGAAGCGCTCGGCCATGGCAACCACCACGCGGGTATCGCTGGCCCACCAGAAATCGCCGAGCCGCGAGCGCTTGCCGCCCTCCACCTTGGCGGTGAAGGCCTTGTCCGATCGGCGAATGATGGCCAGAACGGTGCGCTCCTCCACCGAAACCTCGGACGCGTAATAGTCGCCGCCAGGCGAAAACTTGATCCGGCCCTACCGATCGGGCTTGAGGAATCCATCCAGATCGACCTGCGCCCAGGCCATCGGCGCGACCAGCAGCGACAGGCACGCCAACACCCGCGAAAACCGCAACGGCATTTTTCTTCAGCCCTCCAGCCGCGCCTTCTCGGACCGGACCCACTCGCGGATCTTGCCTTCCAGAACCGCCATCGGCAGCGCACCGTCGGTCAGCACCTGACGGTGGAAGGCCCGGATGTCGAAACCGTCGCCCAGCTCCCGCTCTGCCTGTTCGCGCAGCTGGCGGATCACCCGCTCGCCGACCTTGTAGGACAGCGCCTGGCCGGGCATCACCACATAGCGTTCGACCTCGGCCACCACATCCGACTCGGCCATGGCGGAATTGGCGCGCATGTAGTCGATGGCTTGCTCGCGGGTCCAGCCGAAGTGATGCATGCCGGTGTCGACCACCAGACGCATCGCCCGCAGCTGCTCGTCGGCAAGCCGGCCGTACCACTGGTAGGGGTCGGTGAACAGGCCCAACTCCTTGCCCAGCGACTCGGCGTACAGCGCCCAGCCCTCGGAATAGGCGGTATAGCCGCCGAACCGCCGAAACTGCGGCAGCCCCTCGATCTCCTGCTGGATCGAGCCCTGGAAGTGGTGGCCCGGCGAGGCCTCGTGAATCGACAGGGTCTCCATGATGAAGTTCGGCTGCGCGCGCAGGTTGAAGGTATTGACGTAGAACACGCCGGGCCGCGAACCGTCCGGCGCCGGGCGCATGTACGAGGCACCCGCCGCCGATGCCGCGCGAAACGCCTCGACCGGGCGCACTTCATAGTCGGTCTCGGGAAACACGTCGAACAGCTTGGGCAACAGGGTCTTGATCCGCGCCTGCTGGTCGCGATAGGCCTGCAACAGGGCTTCCTCACTGTCGAAGTAGAACCGGTCGTCGGTTTCCAAAAACCGGAAGAATGCCGGCAGATCGCCCTCGAAGCCGACCTCGACGCGGACCGCATCCATCGCGGCCAGGATGCGCGCCACCTCGGCCAGGCCGAATGCGTGGATGTCCTCGGGCGACAGATCGGTGGTGGTCTGTCCGCGCACTTGATGGGCATACCAGGCCTGTCCGTCGGGCAGATGCATCATGCCGACCTCGGTCCGCGCGGCGGCCAGGTATTCGTTCTGCAGAAAGTCGCGCATGGCCGCGTAGCTGGGCACCAGGGTGTCGGTGATCGTCGCGCGCCAGGCTTCGGTCAGCCGCCCCCGGTCGGCCGCGTCGAAGGATTCCGGAAAGTTTGCGATCGGCCCCCAGAACACGCTGTCCTCGGCGCGCTCGACGACATGGGCGGCGAACTGCGGAATGGTTTTTTCCACCACCGGCCGGGGCTGCACCACGCCGGCGGCGATGCCTGCCCGCAAGTTGCCGATGGCCGATTCGGTCAGCACCGGCATCCGCGCCATGCGGGCCAGAAAATCGTCGTAGTGCTTCACCTCGCGGAACGGCTGCACGCCCTGCCCAGTGCCCAGCTGCGCGAGCAGCGATCCGTAGTTGCCGAACTGGTTGACCGCCAGCATCCAGGCCGGAAACCGCAGCCCGGCGACGAACTGCTCTCGATCGCGCACGAAGATATCCCAGCTCAACCGGTCCTGCCCGGCCAGCAGCGCCCGGTCGATCAGCCGCGCCCGAGCCAGAAAGTCGCGGTTGACCGCCTCCTGTTCGGCGCGGAACTCTGCCGAAAAGAAATCCGGCAATTGATCGTTGTAGCGCAGATCGCCGATCGAGGTCGCCAGCACCGGATTCATCCGAAGCTGGGTCTCGAACCAATCCTCCAGCAGCGCCGCCAGGGTCTGCGAGGCGGCAGCCGGATCGGCCGATGCCACCGAAACCGCCACGCCCCCGTCCGCCGACGCCGGCTCCGCCGACTCGGTATCCGTCGACCCCGAACAGGCCACCAGACAGAACGAAAACACCACAGGCAACAACGATTTCATGCGCGATTCCAATCCGGACAGGGCGGGCGCCAGAGAATCGCACACAAACGGCTGAACCGCATCGGCAGAAGGGCCTGTGCGAAGCGCCTGCCAGGTCAGCCTGCCGGCGGATCAGCCATCGCAGCCCGGCGCCCGCTCCCGCGCTTGCCAGCATCGCCGCGCAACGCGCTTCAACCGACAAACGCCACCCGATCGCCTTCGCTTTCGACGGCGCTGCGGTAGCGGGCTTCGAGTGCGTCCCGGCGGATCTTCAGGGTGGGGGTCAGCAGTTCGTTGTCCACCGTCCAGCGTTCGGCGACCACCAGCAGGCGGCCGATGCGTTCGTGCGGTTCGAGCTCGCGATTGACCGCTTCCAGTGTGGCCAGCAGTTGCTGCTGAAGCGTGGTCAGATCGAGGGTGATGTGTTCGGCGAGCTGGATCAGGGCGACCGGCTGGTCGAGGTGCTCTCCGATCACGCAGGCCTGTTCGATCAGCGCGTTGCGCGCCAGCAGGCTTTCCAATGGCACCGGGGCGATGTACTTGCCCTTGGTGGTCTTGAACAGCTCCTTCACCCGGCCGGTGATGGTTACCCAACCCTCCGGGTCGATGAAGACCCGGTCGCCGGTCTTGAAGAATCCGTCCTCGAAAGCCTGGGCGGTCATCTCCGGCTGCCGGTAATAGCCCTGCATCAGGCTCGGGCAGCGGATCAGCAGTTCGTCGTTGGCGCCGATCTTCAGTTCGACGCCGGGCAGGGCCTTGCCGATGCAGCCGAACCGGGGCGTGCTGCCGCGGCCCAGCTGGGTGCCATAGGCGAAGGTTTCGGTCATGCCCCAGCCTTCGCAGATGGTCAGTCCGACCCGCTGCCACCATTCGAGTAGCACCGGGGCGATCGGCGCGGATCCGCTGGCGCACCAGTCGGCCTGGTCGAGACCCAGGCCCTTGAGGATCTTGCGACGGATCAGCCCGCTGAGGATCGGCACCCGCAGCAGGCGCTCAAGCCTGGCCTGCGGAACCTTGTCGAACACGCCGAGCTGGAACTTCTTCCACAGTCGCGGCACCGAGCCGAACAGGGTGGGTCGCGCGTGCCTGAGATCCTCGGCGAAAGTTTCCAGCGATTCGACGAAGTACAGGGTCACCCCGGAATAGAAACTGGCCGCTTCGACATAGCCGCGCTCGGTGCAGTGCGAAAGCGGAAGGTAGGACAGCACCCGGTCGCCGTCGCGCACGCCCAGCGCACTGGCCAGTGCGGCGCCAACGCGGGCGAAATTTCCGTAGCTGTGCATCGCGCCCTTGGGCACGCCGGTGGAACCGGAGGTGTACAGCAGGGTGGCCAGATCGTCCTCGCGCACCGGGTGCGGCGCGAAGCTGCCGGCCGGCTCGGCAATCAGATCGGCCCAGGCGTGCTGAGCCAGCGCGCCGGGGTAGGGCATGGCAAAGGTCAGCAGGTCATCGGGGATGCCCGGCAGTTGGCTCTGGGCGTGCTCCAGTTTGCCGATGAAGCAGGCTCGCGCGCCGCTGTCGCGCAGCACCTGCTCGATGGTGCGCGCGCTGGCGGTCGGATAGATCGGCACGCTGACCAGGCCGGTGAGGATCATCGCCATGTCGGCCATGACCCAGTGCGCGCAGTTCTTGGATATCAAGCCGACCCGGTCGCCCGGCTTCAGGCCCAGTCGGACCAGGGCGGCGGCCAGTCGGCTGGCCTCGTCGAACGCCTGCTGCCAGGTCCAGGTACGCCACTGGCGATCGATGGGCTGGCACAGGTAGGGCTGATCCGGGGTGTTGCGGGCGCGTTCGATGATCTGCTGCTGGATGGCTGTCGGCATGGCCTCGCTCAGGCAGGGAATCGGGCAAAGACAGGGAGTCGCGAACCACTGAGGGCCAGCGTACACGACGGGGTTTTGCGGTCAAGACTGAGTCTTGTCCAACGAGGTATGAGCCTGAACCCGCCAGCCTGATTCCAACGAGGTATGAGCCTGGAGGGAGGCGTGAGCCGGCGCACCGGGTCGATCATCACAGCCATGGTGATCGACATGAACGAGTCTCAGGTGCGCA
>JAXMJH010000061.1:0-21527 GCA_034376725.1 Lysobacteraceae bacterium
AGGCCGCCGATGTGGCTCCTTTATGCCGATCCGGAAGTGGATCGTTTAAGGCGATCCGGGAGTGGCTCCTTTACGCCGATCATCGGCTGGCTCCATTACGGCGATCCCGGAATGGCTCTATTGGGGCGGTCGATGACACCAACCTCTCTTTGTGCTGTAAATCCCCTGATCGCGCCTGCGCGGCGCTATGCGCCGTCGGGCGCGCCAAACCTCCCTTGAGCTGTGAATCTGCGGATGTCGCCTGCGCGGCGCTGCGCGCCGTCGGGCGCGCCAACCTCTGCGCTATCTGGGTCGCTTTTCCGCAGGGTGCCTGCGCGGGGTTTTCAAGTTCGGAGGCGGCAGCTCATCGCTGAGGCGCTGGATCGCCTTGCCAGCCTGCTGCAGACACCGACAGAACGAACCGGTCAATGCGAGCCCTTCGGCCCCAGATACGCTGAGTACTGAACGTCGATGCCTTTGATGTGGGCGGTCAACCAATTCTTCAAAAAATACTTCAGCTCATCGGGCGCAGCGGCATCGCCCGTCTTGATGCGCTCCTTGAAGTCCAGCGCACGGGTCACCAACTGCTGGTGAACCAAGCGGTGTTTGGACAATCCCGGATAGTTGACGCGTTCCATGAGCGCTTCCTCATCGCGAAAATGGAATCCCGTGTAGTCGAGAACCTTTTGATACGCGTCGAGGATGGCCGGACGGGCACGATCACGATCCATTACGTCGCACAGGTTGTTGATGTAGTCGAACAGCATCCGGTGCTGGTCATCCATCCGAAGGTCGTGGACCGAAAAATCGTCGGTCCAGGTCACAAAGGGCATTTTGCTTCTCCAGCTGTTTGTCAGCTCGGGATCGGCGCGATGCCGTTAAAACTTTAGCTCTCAGTTTGTGGCAGATTGGCGGACATTGTCGCCTGAAGCATCGGAGCCCAGTCATTCGACCCGGCGTCCGGCGTCCAGCGCCTGGGCCAGCTTCGAAATGGCTTCGACCCGGCCACTTGATTCGCCGTCTGATTTCGTCAGGGCGGACCAGTCGGGGCGGGTGCGCGCCTGCCGCAGGGGTGCGGGCAGGCGTCGGTCGCGCCACGGGTCAGCGGTTTCGGAAGGCAGAACCACCGGGGCGATGGCGCCGTGGCCACGGGCATCCAGGGCGGCCAGCAGACTCAGTTGGCGCAGAGCCAGCAGCCGAATGAGGGCCTCATCGACGGTGAGCGCCAAGCGCCCGGTCAGCTTGCCCTTGATGCTTTCGCCATAGCGACGAACCGTCTGCCAACCACCGCCGATGACTGCGCCCAGCGCGGCGGCCGCGCCGAGACTGATGCCGCCGACCATCAGATCGATGCCCAGCCCTGCGGCGGCACCGGTGGCGGCGCCACTGGCCAAGCGGACACCCATTTCCGGCAGCGCCTCGGGCGCGAACAGGTCGCTTTGCCAGCGGCCCTGCAGCGGCGGAAGCTCGGCGGCTTCGACGGTTTGTTCGCTGAACCGGTACAGCGCCAACAGAGCCCGCCGACAGCGCGCTTCGCGCGCGCGCAGGTCATCGGCCAGCGCCCTGACTTCGGATAGTCTCTCGGCCTCAGGCTCGGATCGAACCCAGCGCCTGACTGCTGCGGCATCGATCAACAATGACGCGATTTCGATGAGCGCCGAATGCTTGCGCGCCAGTGCCTCGCGCTCACGGCCGGCAATCAGCGTTTCCAGCGTCTCGCGATGTTTGTCGAGCAGTACCGCCAGCTTGCGGTAGAGCACCGGTTCGGCCTGGCGTTCGGGAGCGACGGCATCGAATTCCACCACGGCGTGCAGGCCCAGCCGGCTCAGCATGCTGCGCCAGGGCTCCGGTCGAGCCGACGGCGATGCTACGAAGTTGAGTACAGGCAATAGCGGGATGCCGCAAAGCGCGAGGATCTCCAGCTCGTCGCGGTGCTTGTCGAGCACCGGGTCGCGGGCATCGATGATGTACAGCGCGGCATCGCTGGCGCCAAGCTGACGCAGCACCTTGGCTTCCTGCTCGAAGCGCCCGGCAGCCTCGGGGCGGGAAAGAAAGCCAGCAATCCGCGACGGGCCATCCAGGCGCTGGTCGCCGGCCAGCGTGTCCAGACGCTCGAGCAGGGCGATCGGGTCTTCCAGGCCCGGCGTGTCGTAAAGCTCGATGAGCGCCCGACCGTCGACCAACAGGCGCACGCCCTCGACATGACGGGTGGTACCGGGACGGGACGATACTTCGCCGAATCCGGCATCGCGGCTGAGCGTGCGCACCAGCGAGGTCTTGCCGGTGTTGGTGTGGCCGACCAGGGCCAAGCGAACCGGTGCGCTCACGACCGCTCACCATCCAGCGCGACCCAGGCCAGTGCCGCCGCGACGTCGCCATAGACATGCGCGAGCGGCATCCCTAGGTCCGCCAGCGCATTGCGCCAACGGTCCCGGCGATCGTTTGCGTCGCCCAGATCGGGCAGCCAGACTCGGGTATCGCCGGCATGCTGCGACACCGCGGCGATCAGCGCCTGGGTGCCGCGATCGGGCGACAGCTGCGGGTTGCAGGCCAGCAGAAGCCGGGCCGGCGGATCGGCAGCCAGTCGCGACGCGACCTGCTGGCGCGAGGCGCGTCCGTCGATGCGCTCGACCCAACCAGAGCGTGCCGGATGAGTCGGCCAGCCGGGCGGGAGTTGCGGCCACTCCACGGCAATCAGTGCACCCGCGCGGCTGTCGGTCGGATGCGGGTCGGCCAGGCGTGGCGTGCCGGCGGCATGGTCGTCCGAGTCGAGCACGCCCAGACGCTCGCTGGCCGGCGCCAGACGGGCGGCGAGCGTGGCGTAGTAGGGCTGGCCGAGATCCAGCCTGAGCCGGGCGGCTCCAATCCGAAGGCGGGCCAGGCAGAACGCCAGCAGCGCCAGCCGGGGCAGTAGACCGTAGATCAACACGGCACCGGTCAGCCAGCTGGCCCAAACGTGTCGTGCATCCTGATCGGCCACCACTGCACCACCACTGGCGCGGACCAGCTCGGCGTCGGGCGTGGCAAACCCGAGCAGACCGGGCAACCAGCCAACGACATCGACGATGAGCACGAATGCACTGGCCGGCAGGATGGTGGTCTGCCAGGCGAATCCGTATTGCCAGACGCTGAGCGCGAGGCCCAGCCCGATCAGCGCGCCCACCAAGGCAAGCGCCCACATGCCGTGACTGACCGCGCCCAGCACCCAGCGCATCAGGCCGGCCGAGGAGAGCAGGGCAAACAGGCCGCGAACCACCCACGTCCGGTCGCGTCCGCGCCACGTCCTTTCGCTCAGCCATAACCACAGGTGCCCCGGAACGCCACCACCGCCGCCACTGCCAGCGCCACCGGCCAACAGACTGAGCAGCCAAAGCGCAAGCATCAGCGTGGGGAGGCCCAGCAGGCCGATCAGTGCCCAGACAATATTGATGGTGCCGGCATCGAAACCGATGACCGATGCCACGCTGGCAAACCCGCCCGCAAAGGCGAGCATCAGCAGAACCAGCAACAGCGCTCGGGCGGCGCCCTGCCACGCAAAAAGATCGGCGGTCTGACCGCTCGCCTCTGCCAGCCGGGCGGCCCGGATCAGGATGCGCCGTTCGATATCGCCGTGCGCCTGACAGGCCGCGGCCATTGCCGCGCCATCATCGCCCACGCCACCGCCGGCCTCGCGCAGACGCACCATTTCGGCCAGCCACCGGGCTGCGAATCCGGACGGCTCGGGTGCACTGTGGCGACGGGCGTTGGGCATGACCGGCATCATAGTGCCAGTCAAGTGCACCAGGGCTACGCGCGCGACGATGCCCAGAGCATGCGGCGCAGGGTATTGTCGCGCCATCCGAAGTGATGCCACAGCGCCGCCGCAACATGCAGACCGATCAGGATCAACAGGCCGTTGGCCAGCAGCCCATGGATCTCTTCCAGGCGATCGGCCCACAGTTCGCTGGCCGCCATCACCGGCGGCAGGGCGATGCCCAGCAGGGGTAGCTGGACGATCTTTCCATCAGCCCCGGCGGTAGCCAGCCCCAGCAATGGCTGAGCCAACAAAGCGACATACAGGGCCACATGCGTGACCCGCGCCGCCAGCGCAGCCCAGGCCTGGGGCGGCGGAACGATCGCCGGTGTCGGCTGCGAGGCGTGCAGCCAAAGCCGGAACGGAAGCAGTGCCAGTACCGTCAGCCCGGCCCAGAAATGCAGTTGCGTCACCAGCGGACGCCACTCATGGCTGCGGGCCATGTCTTCGCGGATCTCCATGGCAACGAAGGCCACGGTGATCGCCAGCACGCTCAGCCAGTGCAGTACGCGGGTGCTGTTGCTGTAATGCGAAAGCGAGGGATTCTTGTTCACTTGCCGGCTCCGTTCGGGGTGGGTGGTCGCCACGCCACGAACACCGCGAGGCGGCGCTCCTCGATTCTAACTGCCGAGAATGTATCGGCGATGACCCGGATCAACAACCGGGCGGATGCGCCGTGCGGCATTCGCCTGCGCTGCGGGAAGATCGTCTCGGGCGTACGGCCGACCGGCTACCAGGGCAAGGCATCCAGGTCGACATTGCCGCCCGACAGCAGCACACCGACCCGGCGACCGGCGAACATCTCAGGGTTGTCCAGCACCACCGCCAGGGCGATGGCCGCGCTCGGCTCCACCAGTATTTTCAGCCGCTCCCAGATCAAGCGCATCGCCGCCGTGGTGGAGGGGTCGTCGACCAGCAGAATGCCTCGGACATGCTCGCGCAGGATTGCGAAGGTCAGCGGCCCCAGCTCGGCGCGCAGGCCGTCGCAGATGGTGTCGGCGCGACGGCCGGTGACCCGCTGTCCGGTCGCAAGCGAATCGTGGGCATCGCGCGCGCCCTCCGGCTCGGCGCCGAAGCAGGCGATGCCGGGATCCAGTCCGTGCGCTGCCAGGCAGGCGCCCGACAGCAGGCCACCACCGCTGACCGGCGCGACGACGGCGTCCAGCCCGGGCGCGGCGTGCAGCAACTCCAGGGTGGCCGTCGCCTGCCCGGCGATCACCCGGCTGTCGTTGAACGGATGCACCAGATGGCCGCCGGTGGCGGCGAGCACATCCGCGCAAACCCGATCGCGGTCGGCCTGGGCAACCTCGCAGGGATGAATGCTGGCGCCGAACTCGCGGATCGCCGCCAGCTTGACGCGCGGCGCATTGCCGGGCACCACGACATGGGCCGGGATGCCACGCAATCGGCAGGCCAGCGCGATGGCGGCGCCGTGGTTGCCCGAGCTTTGGGTCACCACGCCACGCGCCGCCGTTTCGGCATCGAGCGAGAACACCGCGTTGGCCGCGCCGCGGAACTTGAATGCGCCCACCCGCTGAAAGTTTTCGCACTTGAAATGCAGCTCGCAGCCGGCCAAGGCATCGATCGAGCGCGAGCGCAGCACCGGCGTCACATGCGCCAGCCCGGCGATCCGCGCGGCGGCCATGCGGATGTCGCAGAGATTGGGGATGGTGGAGTCGACGGCAGCGGAATCGGGGTCGGTCATCGGTAAAGAATCGCACATAGTGTGAATCGTCGGCGCGCTTAGACGCAGTGCCGGTGAAGCAGTGGAAACGGGCGAACCGGGAAATCGTGCGCGGCAAGAAGGTAAGTGCTCTTCAACCAACTTCGATCAGCGCCCATTGCGCGCGGTCGTATTCTCCGATGCCGGACTCTACACTTGCGGTATGACGATTCCTGACCAGCCAACAGCGCCGGGCGCCGACCCGGTAACCCGACTTTCCGACTACCGCCCGCCGACCTGGCGCATCGATCGGGCCGAGCTGGTGTTCGATCTGGGCCTGGCCGACACCGAGGTCGGCGCGCGACTGCATCTGTCGCCCGACCCGGACCAACCAGGCCAACCGCTGCGCCTCGATGGCGAGGAGCTGGAGCTGTTGTCGATCGCGCTCGACGGCGCGCCGCTGCCGGCCACCCGCTACCGCCTCGGTTCCACCGGCCTGACCGTCCACGGCGTCGATTCGCCCTGCCTGCTGGAAACCCGGGTGCGCGTGCATCCGGAGCGCAACACCCGGCTCGAGGGGTTGTACGCCAGCCGGGGATTGTTGATCACCCAGTGCGAGGCCGAGGGCTTTCGCCGCATCACGTTTTTCCTCGACCGCCCCGATGTCATGCCGCGCTGGACGATCGAGCTGCGTGGCGAGACGGCGAGGTTTCCGGTGCTGCTGGCCAACGGCAATCCGGCCCGTTCCGGTGCGCTGCCGATGGGTCGGCATTTTGCCGTCTGGGAAAACCCGCACCCCACGCCGGCGTACCTGTTTGCCCTGGTCGCCGGCCGGCTGGAGTGCCTGGAGAAGACCGTGGCTGGCGGCGATGGCCGGAAGGTCCGGCTGGCGGTCTGGGCGGAGCCGGCCGATGTGCCACGCTGCGCCTTCGCGCTGGAAGCGGTCGAGCGCGCGCTGCGCTGGGACGAGCGGCGGTTTTCCCGGCACTACGACCTGGACGTGTTCAACGTCGTGGCGGTGCAGGATTTCACCATGGGCGCGATGGAGAACAAGGGCCTGAACGTGTTCAACGCCCGGTTCATCCTGGCCGACCCGGAGTCGGCGACGGACCTGGATTTTCTGGCGATCGAGGCGGTGATCGGGCACGAGTATTTTCACAACTGGTCGGGAAACCGGGTGACCCTGCGCGACTGGTTTCAGCTGTCGCTCAAGGAGGGCTTCACGGTATTTCGCGAGCAGGAATTCACCGCCGATCTGCACTCGCGCGCGGTCAAGCGGATCGAGGACGTGCGCCTGCTGCGCGCGCGACAGTTCGCCGAGGACGCCGGTTCGCTGGCGCACCCGGTGCGGCCTTCCGAGTACCGCGAGATCAACAATTTCTACACGCTCACCGTCTACGAAAAAGGCGCCGAGCTGGTGCGCATGCTGCACACCCTGCTGGGCGAGGCCGCGTTCCGGCAGGGCTGCGAACGCTACTTCGCCGAAAATGATGGCCGGGCGGCAACGGTAGAGGATTTTCTGGCCGCGCTGGCGGCCGGGTCGGGCCGCGACCTGGGCGCGTTCATCCACTGGTACGGCCAGGCCGGCACACCGGAGCTGCACATCGAGGATCGTTTCGACGCCGCCAACGGCATTTACACGCTCGACATCCGCCAAAGCACGCCGGCCACGCCGGGCCAGCCGGACAAACGTGCCCTGCCGATTCCGCTGAAGTTTGCGCTGTATGGCGCCGATGACAGGCCGATCGCCCGCGCGCCGACTGCACCCGGCGCAGCACTCCGCCGTGAGACCGAACCGGGGATCTTTCTGCTCGAACTGACCGGCTCGGCCCAGCAACTCGTCGTTGACGGACTGGATCAGCAACCCTTGCCGGCCTTCAATCAGGGCTTCGGCGCGCCGGTCAAGCTGCACTACGACTACAGCCCGGCGCAGCTCGGCCATCTGGCGCGGATCGAGCGCGACCCGTTCAATCGCTGGGAAGCCCTGCAGCGGCTGGCGACCGGATTGAGCCTGCATCGCTTCGAGGATGCCGGGGCGGCGCTGGCCGCGCTGAGCGACGGACTGGGCGCACTGCTGGAAGACGACCGGGCCGACCCGGCGTTCGTCGGCGAGTGCCTGACCCTGCCCGATTTCGACACCCTCGCCGAGCAGGTCGCTACGATCGATGTCGATGCCCTGCTGGCAGCCCGCGAGGAGTTATTCGAACAGCTCGCCGAAGACCACGCCGACCGTCTGGAGCGTCGCTATCGCGCGCTGACCGACGCGGCAGCGGGCGGACTCGACGGCCCGGCGATGGCCGCCCGCGCGCTGCGCAATGTCTGCCTGCACTGGCTGACCCGACTCGATCCGAACGCGGCCCTGGCCCATGCCCAACTGGCGGCAGCAGGCACCATGACCGAGCGCCTCGGCGCCCTGCGCTGCCTGGTGCGCTATGACGCACCCGGCACGTCGGTCGCGCTATCGGCATTTCGCGAGCGCTGGCGGAGCGATCCGCTGGTCACCGACAAATGGCTGGCGTTGGTCGCCACCCGCCCCGACCCGGACGCCATCGACGATGTTCGCGAGCTGCTGGAATCGCCGTGGTGGACGCCGACCAACCCCAACCGCGTGCGCGCCGTGCTGGGTAGTCTGGCGCGCATGAATCCGGTCGCCTTTCACCGCGCCGATGGCGCCGGCTATGCGCTGCTGACCGAGCAATTGCCCGCGCTCGACGTCATCAACCCCCAGGTCGCCGCCCGATTGCTGGGCGCGTTCGAGTCCTGGCGACGGCTGGCTGGCCCGCGCCGGGATCTGGCCGAGTCAGCGCTGCGAAATCTGCAGGGCTGCGTCGTCTCGCGCGATTGTGCCGACTTGCTGCACCGGATGCTGGGTTAGCAGGCCTGTCGGCCGTCGCCCTTCGATTCATCTTCGGCTCGCACCCGAAACGGCGTGCTTCGTTGAATTTGCCGCTGCACCGCTGCGCCGCTAACGGGTTGCCGTCGGTACCTGCACTCGGCGGCGCCCGAGCAGACTGGTCAGTGCCGATCCCGCGACCACGGTGCCGGCGCCGATCCAGCCGAGCGGGGTGATCCGCTCGGGCACGAGGGCGCCGGGCCACAGGCTGGCGACGGCCGCGACGCCGAGGATGGAAAGCAAGGGGGTGATCGCCAGGACCACCGAAACCCGCGACGCTTCCCAATGGGCGAGGGCCTCGGCAAAACAGCCGTAGGCGCCAAGGGTGTTCAGCGCGCAGTAGAGCAGCAGCAGCCAGTGCAGGCCGTCAAGCTCGACCAGGATGTGAGGCCGGGCGACCGGCAGCATCGCCACGCTGGCAATGGCAAACACCACCCAGAGGATCAACCAGGACGACAGCCGCAGCAGCAGTTGCTTCTGAATCAGCGCGTAGGCGGCCCAGACGATGGCGCCCAGCACCAGCAGGGCGGAGCCGAGCACGTAGCGGCCGGCGGGCAGCACGTCATTGCCGAGTTGGTCGGCGAAAAACATCGACAGACCGGCGATCAGCACCGCCAGCCCGAGCCACTGTCCGGCGCTGAAGCGTTCGCCGAACACGAATATCCCGCCCATCGCCATCAGCAGGGGCGCCAGCTGGATCAGCAGCTGGGCGTTGGCTGGGCCGGTGTAGTGAACGCCGAGCAGGTAAAACACGTAATTGCCGATCAGGCCGAGCGCAGCGACAGCCAACAGTCCCCAGTGGCGCGCTGAAAGTTCGCGCAACGGGGCGAGCCGGCCGCTGGCCGCCAGCCAGATGCCCAACACCACGAAGGCCACCACGAACCGGAACCAGGTCAGCGTGTACGGATCGACCTGCTCCAGCGTGATCTTGAGCGCGATGGGCAGTGTCGCCCAGAAGCCGGTGGCACCCAACGCAAGAAGCAGCCCGAGTCGCCAGCGGCCAGACGCCTGATGGAGTGCCATGGCAGTTGCCTGAATGAAGGCGCGCAGCTTAGCACCGCCGCGGCCGGTGGGTTCATTGCGAGTTCACTGGCCCGGCCCGAGACTGAAAGCGTTGGATTCACGGTTCGGGAGGCGTGCGATGAAAGCTGCGATGGTTCGATTCCTGCTGCCGGTCGGCGCGCTGATCGTGCTCGCGGGCTGCGCCAGCAGCCCTTACCGAACCGGGTACTACTACCCCTCGGAGCACGGACAGGGCGACTACTATTCGGCCCCGGCCGAACGGCGCTACGATGACCGCTACTACGGTCCCTACTACGGCCCGTATTACTCCCGCGGTTTCTACAGCTACCCGTACTATCGCGGCGGGTTGGGATTTTACGGGCGTTATCCGTACTCGCCCTATCGGCATAGTCGCCTGGGTTTTTCGCTGAATTACGGCGGGTATGACGGCTACGGTCCCAGCTACGGCTTCGGTTATCGCTACAGCAGCCCGCTGCATCATGATTACTACCGCCAGCCCTATCGGTCTCATCGGCTGGATCGCGGGGACGACGACCGTCATCGCGACAGCGACCGTCGGCACGACCGGAACGACCGCGACCACCGCGAAAACCGGAACAACGACGACCGGCGTGATCACCGTGGGCAGCGCCCGATCCGCGTACAGGCCCGCGACACCGATCCGGATCGATACCTGCGCCGCAGCACGCCGGACAAGTACGACCCCGGTACTCAGCGGCCCATGCGCTTTGTCGGCAACGACGCGGGCGGTGGACGGCGGGCGGAGCAGGATCTGCAGCGGCGGAGCATCGGAAGGCAGCCAACGGGTGATGCAGGCAACCGTCGACAAACCGTCACCGAAGCGCCGATCAGGATTCGGCAAACCGATGCGCAGCCGCGCGTGGTCCAGCAGCCGCGCTTCGTGAGTGATGGGGCGAGCGGCGGCAAGCGCAAATCGAACGAGCGGCCGAGTCCGGGGCCGTCGCCGGTGATGTCCGGTCGCAGTCGGGCTGCGGTTGTGGCACCGGCCACCGGCGGCCGCAGTGCTGCGATCGACCGGGCTCAGCTGAGTTCACCGACCGTGCCGTCGCCGCGGGCCGCTCCGCCGGTTCGTTCGGTGCAGTCTCAGCCGGCGGTGTCTCGACCGGCGGCAGTCAGTGCGCCGAAGGCTTCCGCCCCGAAAACCTCGGGTCGGGGCAAGGTAGGCCGATTCGAGCAGGACAGCGCCGACCGTTCGTCGGAGATTCGCTGACGCTGGTCGCCAAACGCAAATATCGTACCCGATCGGCTTGCACCGGCGATGGACTGCGGCGCATTCTTCGCCCGTATTGTCATGGTGTTCTGACTGACACAGCGCGTCGCTTTGTGACCCGACGCGCCGGCGCTTGACTCAAGCGCTTCGTCTGTCCGGCGCCCGGCTTCCGGTCCCCTGGATTCCCCCTGTTCCATAAGACCCGCCGGGCGTCGGCTTTATTCCAAGCCGAGGCATAAAAAAGCCGGGAGCCAAAAGGCTCCCGGCTGGCTTCCCCTCGACATGCAGCCGACCCCTGTTCCATAGCCGGCGACGCCCCCCAGCGTTGCTGTCGTGGGTGCCCTTTCTGGAATGCACGAAGCGTGCCATGCTCGTCTCAGGGTCCGCTGATACAATCCCTAGCGATCAACCGTCTTCTTCTGGACCAGGCAAACCATGGTCGACAGCAATCTCCAGTTCGATGTGATCGTCATTGGCGGCGGACACGCCGGCACCGAGGCGGCGTTGGCGGCCGCACGAGCCGGCGCGCGCACCCTGCTGTTGACGCACAACATCGATACCGTTGGCGTCATGAGCTGCAATCCGGCCATCGGCGGCATCGGCAAGGGGCACCTGGTCAAGGAAATCGACGCGCTGGGCGGTGTCATGGCCGAGGCCGCCGATGCTGCCGGAATCCAGTGGCGGCGGCTCAATGCCAGCAAGGGTCCGGCGGTTCGCGCCACGCGCTGCCAGGCCGACCGGGCGCTGTATCGCCGATTCATCCGACGGGCAGTCGAAGCCCAACCGGGCCTGCAGATGTTTCAGGGCGCGGTCGAAGATATCGTCATTGAGGGCAACCGGGCCCGCGCCGTCATTACCCAGACCGGGTTGCGCTTCGGCGCGCGCGCCATCGTGCTCACCGCAGGCACCTTTCTGGCGGGCAAAGTGCATGTCGGGCCGGTGCAATATGCTGCCGGACGCGCCGGAGACCCGCCCGCCTCGGCGTTGGCGGCGCGGCTGCGCGAAGGTCCGTTCACCGTCGGCCGTCTCAAGACCGGCACTCCACCGCGCATCGACGGGCGCAGCCTGGACTACAGCGTGATGAGCGAGCAACCGGGCGACGAGCCGCGCCCGGTGTTCTCGTTCCTCGGCAAGCAAGCCGATCACCCGCGCCAGGTCAGTTGCTGGATCACCCATACCAACGAGCGCGGTCACGACATCATCCGCGGCGCACTGGATCGTTCGCCACTTTTTTCCGGGGCCATCGAAGGCATCGGCCCGCGCTACTGTCCGTCGATCGAAGACAAGGTGGTGCGCTTTTCCGACAAGTCGAGCCATCAGATCTTTGTCGAGCCCGAGGGTCTGGATGTCACCGAGATCTACCCCAACGGCATTTCCACTTCCCTGCCATTCGACGTCCAGGTGGCCCTGGTGCGCTCGATCGCGGGTTTCGAGAACGCGCACATCACCCGACCCGGCTATGCGATCGAATACGACTATTTCGATCCGCGCGGTCTGAAGTCCTCCCTGGAAACCAAGGCGGTGGACGGGCTGTTTTTCGCCGGCCAGATCAATGGCACCACGGGCTACGAAGAAGCGGCAGCCCAGGGCCTGATCGCCGGGCTCAACGCCGCCCGTCAGGTCAGGCAACTCGATGCCTGGACGCCGGGACGCGACCAGGCCTACATCGGCGTGCTGATCGACGACCTCATCACGCACGGCACGACCGAGCCCTATCGGATGTTCACATCGCGCGCCGAGTACCGGCTGCGACTGCGCGAGGACAATGCCGACCAGCGGCTGACCGAAATCGGCCGGGAGCTGGGTCTGGTGGACTCCGGGCGCTGGCAAGCCTATGCCCGAAAGCGCGATGCCCTCGATGCTGAGCGTTCCCGTCTGGCCGGTTTGCGTCTGATCGCCGGCGGCGCGCGTGCCGCCAACGCCGAGCGGATGCTTCGGATTGCCATCGGTCGGGACTGTAGCGCGCTCGATCTGCTCAAGCGCCCGGACGTCGATTACGCGGGCGTGGCTGCACTGTTTCCCGACTCCGGCAGCGAAGCCAGCGAAACCACAGATGGCCCACTCGATGCGCAAGTGGTAGAACAGATACAGATTGGCGCGCGGTACGCCGGTTACCTGGATCGCCAGGACGACCAGATTGCGCGCCAGAAGCGCCACGAGCACACCCGGATTCCCGACGGATTCGACTACGACGCGGTACCCGGCCTGTCCTCTGAAGTGCGTCAGAAGCTGATCCGGGTGCAGCCGGAGAGCATTGCCCAGGCGCAACGCATACCGGGCATGACGCCCGCCGCGATCGGCTTGTTGCTGGTCCACCTCACGCGCCGGACCCGACGCAGCGCCTGAACCGGCAGACAATTGAGTTTCGGACTCGACGCGGCGCCGACATGGCGCCGCGCTAAACTGGCGGGAGTACGGTTCGTAGCCCCCCCATGCACGAGGAATTCCAACGGCAGCGTCTTAGCCTGCTGCGCCGAAAGCGCTGGCTGCGCCGGCTCCTGCGCCCACTTCCGCGTCGGGCCAACATCCGACGCTATCCTGTGATCAAGTGGTTCGCCGAAACTGCGGGCCGTCTTCCGTTCCTGTGGTCGTTCAAGCGCAGCTCGGTAGCTCCAGCCCTTTACGCTGGCGCCGTCTTGGCGGCGCTGCCGCTTTACGGCATTCAGTTCGCTCTGGCGTTTGCGGCAGCCATTCTGTTCCGCGCCAATGTCACGGTGTTGTTCGGACTGCAGCTGATCACCAATCCGCTCACGCTGGGGCCAATTTATTACGTGACCTACAAGACCGGAATGTGGTTGATCGCAACCACGGGTTTTGGTGAGGGCGCGGTCGGCTGGGGTACGCGCATAAACGCGCTGTTTGTCGGCGGTATCGTGCTCGGTCTGGCCATCGCCGTGGTCATCGACCTCTTGTGGCTGCTGATCGCATGGGAGGCACGTGTTTTCAGGGCCCGCTTCGAGCGCCTGCGTCACGAGACGGAAGCCGTGTCCAAGAGCGACTCGCGCCCCTGAACCGATCAGCCGCTGATTCAGCCACACGGCTGAGGTAAGCTGGGTTCATGAAGGCTTTTCTTTGGGTTTTCCTGCTGCTGATCTCCGGCTCCAGTCTCGCGCTGGAGACCGAGCCGCTGCTCATTCCTTCCCAGGGGCATGCGGCCCTGCCGAAACTGCACTCAGCGCCTGACGGTACCCTCTGGCTGAGCTGGGTCGAGCGCACCGAGGGCAGCAGCCACCGGCTGCGACTGGTCAGCCGGACTGCTGGGGCTGGCTGGAGCGAGCCGGTCACGGTATCCGAGGGCAGTGACTGGTTCGTCAACTGGGCCGACTTTCCGTCAGTCGCGGTATCCCGCGACGGCACGCTTTGGGCGCACTGGCTGCGCAAGCTGAACAAGGCGCCTTACGCCTATGAGGTGCGCATGGCCCGATCCCACGATCAGGGCCGCTCCTGGACATCCGGGAACACCGTGCACGATGACGCCACACCGACCGAGCATGGTTTCGTCAGCTTGCTGCCGCTCGATTCGGGCGGCTTGCTGGTGGCCTGGTTGGATGGCCGGGCGACGGGCGGCAGCGAGGGTGGGCACGGCTCCGGGGGCGCGATGACGCTTCGTGCAGCGCGGCTTGGCGACTCTGTGTCCGATAACGACCTGGGCAAGGCTTCCGAGTGGCTGGTCGACTCGCGCACCTGCGATTGCTGTCAGACCGCCGCCGCGCAGACAGCAAAAGGCCCGGTGGTGGTGTATCGCGGACGCGAGCCGGACGAGATCCGCGACATCAAGATCAGTCGCTTCGAGGATGGCGAATGGTCGGCGCCGGGCAGCGTCCACGATGATCGCTGGCTGATGCCCGCCTGTCCGGTCAATGGCCCGGCCGCGGCGGCCGATGGCATGGACGTGTGGGTTGCCTGGTACACGGTTGCCGACGGTCTGCCCACATTGCGGGCCGCGCGTTCCAACGACGCCGGGGACAGTTTCGCTACCGTGGTCGATGTTGCGGTCGGCCATGAGGTACTGGGCCGGGTCGGCCTGGCGGTCGGAAGCCATTGGGCGTGGATGGTATGGCTGACCGAGGACAAAGACGGTCAGGCCCTCTGGCTCGGTCGACTGGGCCGTGATTTGTCGACTCCGATCGAGCGGATCGAATTGTCGCGGGTGTCGGGTCGCGGTCGAGCGACCGGCTTTCCGCAGCTGGCGGTGATCGAGGATCGATTGGTCGTGGTCTGGACCGATGTGGTCGGCGGCCGTCCCGGATTGCATGGCCTGGAGATCGCAGCGGGGGCGGATTCGACGATCTCGGCCGACCGACTGGTCCACCACGGCCGGGCGCGGCCCTCCAATCCCTGAGCGGGTGGTCTTGCCGGAATCGCACGTCGATGTAGCGAGCCGACATCCGCTTCAACGGCGCGACACTGCCGATCAACGGCAGACAGTCGGGAGAGCGCTCGGCTACACTCTTGGCTTCTGGTCGTTCCGAGCCGGTGTCATGCCCTGGATATTCTTTCTGCTTGCTGCGGGTTGCTTTTTCATCGTTCTCAATGCGCAATCGGCTCTTTTGCTCGGTATTGCGTTGATTGCGACCCTGGCCCTGATGCTGGCCGGCGTGCTCTCGCTTGCATCCTCGCGAATCAACAGCGGCTCGCGAAACGAAGTTCATATCCTTTCCCCGGAGGAGCTCCGGGCACTGCGCAATGCGGCGAGTACCCACCCAGCCTCGGGCAGTAACCCCGACAGCGGCGGAACTGCCGGCGGTCCGGGGCCGTCCGCCAACAAGGAGTGAGGGGTTCGCCGACCGTGCTGCGGGCAGGGGTGCCCTCGGCGCTGTCTGCCGGTGAACTGCACCTCTGGTGGTGGGGCCACAGCGAGGGCCATCCTCAAGAGCGGCGCGGTCGGGTCGACCGCTGCCTGCGCCAGGCATTGCGCCACTACACCCGGACGGCTGACGAGCCGCTGGATTTTGGCCGGGAGGCCAAGGGCCGGCCGTTCCTTCGCAACCGTGGTGCGCCGGATTTCAATCTCAGCGACACCTCGGGCGGCACCATGCTGGCAATCACCAGCCAAGGTCGGGTCGGCGTCGACCTTGAACGGGCAGACCGAAGTCTGCCCGCCTTGCGGCTGGCGCGCCGCTGGTTCAGCCCGGAGGAGGCTGCTGCATTGTCGGCCCGGCCCGAGAAGGCCCGTGCAGCCGAGTTCATCCGCCTTTGGACGGCAAAGGAAGCATCCTGCAAGGCGACCGGAACCGGTATCTTCGGCCACCTCGACCGCTGGCGCTTCGAACTGGCTGAGGGCGAACCAGTAGCCATCCAGCCCCTGCCGACCGAGGCTGGCCATGCCGACGACTGGCAGTTTGTGAGGATTTCGCCGGCAGAAGGTTTCACCGCTGTCCTGGCGCTTTGGGGTGTTGGCTTCACCGGATTGCGGCTGATCGCGGCGGACCCGCCGATCTGAAGCCTGAATTGCGGTTTGGCTGCAACGATTCGGCCTCCCGACACGTCTACTGAAGTACGTGAACTCAGCCGCCGCCAGCCATGAAGACCAACACCTGTTGCTTCGCCGCGCCATCGAAGGCAGCGAGAGCGCATTCGCCGCCATTTATCGCGCGCACGCCAAGGCGATCTATGGCTTGGCGCTGCGCATCACCGGCCAGCATGCCTGCGCGGAGGATGTCGTTCAGGATGCCTTCCTACTTTGGGCGTCTTGTGGTTTCGTTCTGCCGTCAATGCACCCCCGGCGATCGCATGGGGGCGACGCAAGGGGGACAGGGACACAGCGCGGGTGGTGTCACGAAGTCTTCTCGCCAAGCTGGCACCGTATCCGCGCGACGTGACCAACAACAAGCACTGGGAGCCGGTGATCTGGAAGCAACGCAGCGAGCGTTGCCGCTGATCGGAATTGCCGTTAGCCTTCGGGGATGCGTACGTCCCTCAGCGTCAATCTAAACAAGATAGCGGTGCTTCGAAATTCTCGCGGCGGTCATGAGCCATCGCTGAGCAAGGCCGCCAGAACCGTCATCGCCGCCGGTGCCGATGGAATCACGCTGCATCCCAGGCCGGATTGCAGGCACGTTCGACCGGACGACGTGAGGTTGATGGCCGAGATCACCCGCGGGCTGGTCGAATTGAATATAGAAGGCAATCCTTTTGCAGGAAGCCGGCCGGGCTACCCAGGCTTCTTCGCGCTGATCGAACAAGCCCGGCCCACGCAAGTCACCCTGGTGCCCGATGGCGACGGGCAGATCACCTCGGATCATGGCTTCGATTTCTCGCGCGATTGTGTTCGCCTGGCGCCCGTCGTTGCACGCTGCCGGGAGCTTGGCTGTCGGGTAAGTGTGTTCGTCGATGCCGATGCGACGGGTTTCGCTCAGGCACGAGCGATCGGAGTCGATCGCATCGAACTCTACACCGGGCCATTCGCCGCTGCTCACGCCAGCGGTCAGGGCGCCGCCGCCGCGCAGCGGTATGCCGCAACCGCGCGTTCGGCAAGCGAGGCCGGGCTGTCGATCAATGCCGGGCACGACCTGAGCCAGGATAATCTGGGCACGTTTCTGGACGCGGTAGAGCCGGTCTCCGAGGTTTCCATTGGACATGCGTTGATTGCCGAGGCGCTCTACCACGGGCTGGCCATGACGGTCTGCAATTACTTGGACATCATTCGCCGCGCGCGGGCGCAGCCTGGGTCGGAGGCGGTCGGCTAGGAGAGCCTTTCGGGCTTTGCTGGTCGAAGCGATTGTGGCTGCGCGAGGACAGATTTTCGGCTATTTGCAGGCCTATAGCAAAGCCGTGGATCTAGAATCGACGGGAGTATCGACCGGCCCAGGTTCGACACGCTCCCAAGGACTGCGCTTGGCTGGCATGCCGCGAACATGTCCAGTTTTCAGGCTTCTCAACGCAATGCGCCGCCCGAAGGCGGCGCAAGCGACAAAAACATGGAGCGGTCGACGAGGCGGGTTCAGCTTCCGCTTTCGACGAAGCCGATTTTTTCCATTCCCGCATTCTTGGCGGTCGAAAGAACATCGGCCAGCACCTGATAGGCAACATCGGGGCTGGTCTCCAATTCCAGCGTCGGCTGCGGATCGCGGCCGGCTTCGACCTGCAGCTGCATGCCAAGCGCCGCCATCGGCAGCGGGGATCCATCCCAGAAAAGCTGGCCGAGCTGATCGATCCGCAGCCGGATCGGCGGCGGTGGATCCTTGGGCGGTTCAAGGTTCTTGGTCGGCTGCGGCAAATCAATGTCGATGTTGTAGGACATCATCGGCGCGGTGACCATGAAAATGATCAACAGCACGAGCAGCACGTCGATCAACGGAACGACGTTCATGTCGCTCTTGGCGCCCTTGCCACCGGATACTGTGAAAGCCATTGCTTGATCCTAGTTTGAAGGTGTCGCGATGAAGGCGATCTTGCGAATGCCGGACAGCCGTGCCGTGCGCATCACTTCCTGGATGTTGCGATAGCGGGTATCGCTGTCGGCACGAATGTCGACCTGCGGTTGAGGCTGTTTCTGAGCCTCGATCGCAAGTTGCGACTCAAGAAGATTGGCGGTGATCGGCTGATCGTTCCAGAAGATATTGCCGGACGCCTGGATGGCGATCGTGATCGGCTGGATCGGCTTCTCCGGCGGCGTTTTCAGGGTGACTTCGGGCAGTTCGACCTGCACCTTGTGTGCCATCAGGGGCGCCGTCACCATGAAGATGATCAGCATCACCAGCATCACGTCGACCAGAGGGACGACGTTGGGTTCGGTGAACCCGCTGTCGTTGGAGTCGTTTGCGCTGAACGCCATTGCGGTTTCTCCCTCAGGCCCGTATCAGATCAGTGCCGGCCGCCGTCGCCTACCCGCGCACCAGTTGCAAAGAAGTCATGCAGGTCGTGGGCGAAGGTATCGAACTTTTCGTTGGTATTGCGGTTTGCGCGATTGAACGCGTTGTAGGCAATGACCGCGGGGATGGCGACGAACAGACCGATGGCAGTCATGATCAGGGCCTCGCCAACCGGTCCGGCGACCGCATCGATGGAAGCCTGGCCGCTGGCGCCGATGGCGATCAGGGCGTGATAGATGCCCCACACCGTACCCAGCAGACCAACGAACGGGGCCGTGGATCCGACCGTTGCCAGCAAGGTCATGCCGTTCTCCAGACGCGAGCTCTCACGAGCGACGGCCTGTCGCAGGGCGCGATCGATGAACTCGGAACGGTTGAGCACCTCGCCCAGACGCGAACTCTCGCCGCTCTGGTGATGAGCGACCGCCTGCGCAGCGTCGAGCGCGATCTTCGAGAACGGCTCGTTCTTGGGCTGCTCTTCCATCAGGCGCACGGCGTCCTGGGGATTGGGCGTCTGCCAGAAGCTGCGCACGACCCGATCGGCTCTTGAATTGATCACGGCATTCTTGATGGCGTTGACCACCGTAAAGTACCAGGAGCTGATCGACATGATCAGCAGCGTGATCAAAACGGTCCAGCCGACCATGTCGAGGGCGCCGATCATGTGATCGAAGCCCATCTGCTGGAACGCGGCGGCGTCGGAGTCGGTCAGCCCGGTTCCCAGGGTGCTTGTTGTTTCTTGAGGTTGCGGCGCGGCGGCAGCCGGGCTCGCGGCAGCAGGTGCAGCCTGCTCTACGGTTTCGGTGGTATCGGTGTCCTGAAGCATAGCGCCTACCCTTGTTTAAGCATCACTGAGTTTGAAGGAGATCGGGACCAGCACCCAGCCAGCAACCGGCTGACCGTTCTTGAGGCCCGGGTTGAACTTCCAGTTTTTGACCGCGTCCATCGCGGCCCGATCGAGCAGCCGCGAACGGCTGGTTTTTTCTACTTCTATCGTGGTGGGATCGCCGTTGACGTCGACCAGTACACGGAGAATCACCTCACCCTCTTCGCGACGGCGCAAAGCCTGCGGCGGATAGCGCGGCGGGCGCATCCTCCGGTAGCTCTGATCCTCGGATGGGCCGTAGTCCGCCGGCGGCGCCGGCGGAGCGGGCGGAGCCGGCGGCGGCGCCTCGATCGCCATCGGGCTCGGATCCTCGAACACGACCGGCGGTTCCGGCGGCGGCGGTGCCGGCGTCGGTCGCGGTCGCACGATCTCTTTCGGCGGCGGTCGCTTGGGCGGCTCCGGGGGCGGCGGCGGAGGCGGCGGCGGAGGCGGCGGCGGCTCGATAAAGGTCACCTGCACGACCTGATCTTCCTCTTCCTCAGCCTCTTCGGTACCGAAGGGCAGCATGAGGAACATGAAGACAGTGATGTGCAGAGCGATTGCGAAAGCGATCGCGGTTACGCGCGTCCAACTGAACTTGGCGCCCGGCTCTTCTTCGTTTATTAACGTCTGCGTCATGGAAACCAGATGATATGTCGCCGTGGCGGTTGTGCAGAATGCCAGAGTGACGCCGGCGTTCAGCGGGAAGTTGCGAGTCTAAACCATTCTGTTTCGAATGGTCAGCCCGATGCGGAGTTAACGATTGGCTGCAGCAAGCCCTTTTTGCGCCTGCTCCTGGTGGCTGCCGGGATGCTTCAGCGCCTCCCGATAGGCAGCAGCAGCCGCGGACTTGTTCTGCAGACCGTACAGCTCAATGTTGCCCAAGGTCATGTAACCGTCTGCCGGCTGTTCCAGGCCCTGGGAAAGCGCCTGGTCAACCGCGGCTTTTGCTTCAGCGTAGCGCTCTTCGTTGTAGTACACGCGCGCCAGATTGAGGGCAGTGCGGCCATCGGGCGCAAACTCCACCGCCTTGATCCAAGCCTCGATGGCCAATGGTGTCTGGTCGCTGAAGTAGTAGACCTGACCCAGCAGATTGTAAACCTGATGTCCCGGCTTGAGTATGCCTTTTTCCAGGCCTTCCGTGACAATGGCGATGGTTTTTGCTTCCTGCGCCTCCATGTTGTAGTAGAGGCGATACAGCCGCTCGTAGTCTTCTTCGGCGACGAACAGGCCACGCTGTTTGCCATCCTCGAGCAAGGCAACGGCTTTGTCGACTTGATCGGTGTCCAGATACATGCTTGCCAGATTGATGATCAGCGCCTTGTCGTCAGGAGCGCCCGCCCTGAGCTCTTCGGCGATGGCAACGGCTTCCGGTAAGCGCTCCGCCTCGACGTAAACGGCAAGGAGAAGCTTCTTCCAGTTCGGGTCTGGGTCTTCGGCCTGCGCCAGGATATCGGTGATTTCCTTGGCTGCTTCGTCGTAGCGTTCCAGACGATACAGAGACTGGGCGTAGACCATTCGGTATCGCGGTTCGCGGGATGCCGATTCCTCGAGGAAACGCTTCATCACCTCGACGGCTTCATCTTCGCGCTCTTCGAAGCCCAGCAGTTGGGCCAGCAGCACCATGGACAGAAAATGCTGCTCGTTTGGCAAGGCGTCAGCAGCGATCGCCTTGTTCAGATAGTCGATGGCAACCGCCACCTCATCGCGCTCATTTGCCGCCTCGGCCAGCAGTCGGTTCGCTATGGCATGCGCGTAGTCGCCAGCCTTGGGGTTCGACAGCAAGTCGCTACCGATCGATTGCACCTTGTCCAGCTGGTCTTCGTCGTAGGCGGCGAACATTTCGCCAATCTGGCGCTGGATGCGGGAGCTGGATCGGATCGACGGTTCGGCACGTTCGGTGAACGGAAATGCCGGCTCGGAGTCCGCAGACGTGCGGGACGAGCGTTGGGCCAGAGCAGCGTGCGGCATCACCAACACCGCGGCCAGAACAAGCAAGAGGCCTGCATTGAACACGAGTTTGACGGGGCTTTTGATCTGGTTCATAGCGGTAGCCGATGGCTGTCGGTTGGGTCTGATCACACGGGAAGTCGAGTAGAGTAACTGGTCGAAGAGCAATTACTCAAGTCCGAGTCTTGTCCAACGAGGTATGAGCCTGAACCCGCCAGCCTGATTCCAACGAGGTATGAGCCTGGAGGGAGGCGTGAGCCGGCGCACCGGGTCGATCATCACAGCCATGGTGATCGACATGAACGAGTCTCAGGTG
>JAXMJH010000062.1:0-9515 GCA_034376725.1 Lysobacteraceae bacterium
CAACTCCCCCCTCAACCAACCGCCCAACTCGCCCCCAAAAAATGAGAATCACCGCATGAGCGACAACAGTTTCGGCCGACTGCTGCGGGTCACCACCTTTGGCGAAAGCCATGGGCCGGCGATCGGCTGCGTGATCGACGGCTGCCCGCCGGGACTGGAAATCGCCCCGGAGGAATTTCGTGGCGATCTCGATCGCCGCGCCACCGGCCGTACCCGGCACACCTCGCAGCGCGACGAAGCGGACGAAGTAGAGATTCTCTCCGGGGTCTACGAGGGACGCACCACCGGCACGCCGATCGCGTTGCTGATCCGCAACACCGACGCGCGCAGCAAGGACTACACCAGGATCGCCGAGCGGTTCCGCCCTGGCCATGCCGATTACAGTTACTGGCAGAAATACGGCATACGCGACCCACGCGGCGGTGGCCGAAGTTCA
Organism: Lysobacteraceae bacterium; assembly: GCA_034376725.1. Classification (GTDB taxonomy): domain Bacteria; phylum Pseudomonadota; class Gammaproteobacteria; order Xanthomonadales; family Xanthomonadaceae; genus UBA11164. The sequence continues at coordinate 437 of JAXMJH010000062.1, forward strand.
GCGCGCGAGACCACGGTGCGGGTGGCGGCAGCGGTGATTGCCAAGAAGTGGCTGGCCGAGCGCTTCGGCGTCTCGGTGCGCGGCTATCTGTCCCAGCTCGGCGACATCGTGCCGGCCGGCTTCGACTTCGGTGTGGTCGAGGACAACCCGTTTTTCTGGCCGTGCGCGGAGCAGGTGCCGGCGCTGGAAACCTACATGGACGCGCTGCGCAAATCGGGCGATTCGGTTGGCGCCAAGGTCACCGTGGTGGCCGAGGGCTGTCCTCCGGGCTGGGGCGAGCCGATCTACGGCAAGCTGGATGGCGAGCTGGCCGCTGCGCTGATGTCGATCAATGCGGTCAAGGGCGTTGAGATCGGCGACGGATTTGCGTCGGTGGCCCAGAAGGGCACCGAGCACCGCGATGAAATGACCACAGCCGGCTTTCTCAGCAACCATGCCGGCGGCGTGCTCGGCGGAATTTCGACGGGTCAGCCGGTGGTCTGCTCGGCGGCCTTCAAGCCCACCTCCAGCCTCCGGCTGGCGGGCAGGGGACTGGATGTCCACGGCGAACCGGTCGAGGTCATCACCACCGGTCGGCACGATCCCTGCGTCGGCATTCGCGCCACGCCGATCTGCGAGGCGATGGTGGCGCTGGTGCTGATGGACCAGGCGCTGCGTCATCGTGCCCAGTGCGGCGATGTCGGCGTGGTGACGCCGAGAATTCCTGGTGAGCTGGAATGAGGCTCTCGTGTTTCCGGTCGCCGTGGTTGCCGGTTGGTTCGGCTGCGCCGTGGAGCGGGCGAAAACAGACCGGCTGGCGATTCCGACCGCCGCGATCCCGCCCCGCGTGATCCGCTCCGGTGCGGGAGGTCCGGCCCGAACCCGCAGTCAGCGATTCAAAACATAAGACCCTGTTGTTTACTTTGCCGCCTCGTTTGCGGCGCACACTCCGGAATCCATTCCCCATGAGCAGAACCTTTACTGTAGCTGTCGTCGGCGCCACTGGCGCCGTTGGTGAAACCATGCTGTCGATCCTGGCCGAGCGCCAGTTTCCGATCGGCAAGCTGATCGTCCTGGCCAGCGCCCGCTCGGCCGGTGCCACCATCGATTTCGCCGGCCGGAAATACACCGTCCAGGATCTGGCCGGTTTCGACCCGACCGGCGTCGATATCGCCCTGTTTTCGGCCGGCGGCGGCACTTCCGAGGAATACGCACCAAAGTTTGCTGCCGCTGGTGCGGTGGTGATCGACAATTCCTCCGCGTTCCGCACCCACGATCAGGTGCCGCTGGTGGTAGCTGAAGTCAATCCCGAAGCGCTGCGCGAGCGCCCGCTGGGCATCGTGGCCAATCCCAATTGCTCGACCATGCAGATGCTGGTGGCGCTGGCGCCGATTCACCGCGCGGTTGGCATCGAGCGGATCAATGTGGCGACCTACCAGTCGGTATCGGGCGCGGGTCGTACCGCGATGGAGGAACTCGGCAAGCAGACCGCCGAGATGCTGAATTTCCAGTCGCCCACCACCAGCAAGTTTCCGGTGCAGATCGCGTTCAACCTGATCCCGCACATCGATGTATTCCTGGACAACGGATACACCAAGGAAGAAATGAAAATGGTATGGGAGACCCGCAAGATTCTCGGCGACGAGCGTATTCAGGTGAATCCCACGGCGGTGCGGGTGCCGGTGTTCTACGGCCACTCCGAGGCGGTGCACATCGAGACCCGCGAGAAGATCAGCGCGGCGCAGGCCACGGCACTGCTGGCCGCGGCGCCGGGTGTGGAAGTGGTCGACGAGCATGTGGCGGGCGGCTATCCCACGCCGGTGACCCATGCGGCGGGTACCGATCCGGTCTATGTCGGGCGCATTCGCGAGGATATCTCGCACCCGCGCGGGCTGGATCTGTGGATCGTGTCGGACAATATCCGCAAGGGCGCGGCGCTGAATGCCGTGCAGCTGGCCGAACTGCTGGTCGCCGAGGCGGGCTGAACGTATAGTCTGTCCGGTGACTTTCACACGGAGGCGCGGTTTTCGTGACGAAAAAAACAGGGAGTGGATTGGCGGCGCTGGCACTGCTCGGCTGGTGTGCCGTGGCGCAGGCGCTTGGTCTGGGCGCCATAGAGATCAAGTCGGGTTTCAATCAGCCGCTGTTGGCCGAGATTCCGATCATCGCCGAGCAACTGGGTGAAGTCGAAAGCCTGGCGGTTTCGCTCGCCTCATCGGCAGACTTCGCGCGCGTCGGCCTTGACCGGCCGTCCGGCGTGACTGCCAATCTGCGCTTCGCCGTGGCCCGCACGGCGGAAGGCGACCCGATCATACGGGTCACCACGTCGAGTCCGGTGCGCGACCCGTACCTGATCTTTCTGATCGACGCCCAGTGGGCCGGCGGCCGGCTGGTGCGCGAGTATTCGGTGCTGATCGACCCGCCGCACATGGCGCCTGCGATCATGACCACCGTGGCGCCCACGGTCGCACGGCAGGCTCCGCCGGCTGCGCCGGCCGTGACGCCGCCGGTCGGGTCCGAGGCACCGACTGCGGCGCCGCCGGCCCCAACCGAGAACCTCGTCCTCGCGCTGGAGGAGCCTGCGCCGGCCGCTGTCGAAACGCTTGATCCCCCGCCCGGGCCGTCGTCGGCGCCACCGGCTCCGGTCCCGGCCGAGCCAACGCCGGAGTCCGCCGAATCGGTGGCGGCCGCGCCGCAACAACCACCACCGCCGACACCGCCGCAGCCACAGCCACAGCCACAGCCACAGCCGCCGAGCTTCCGGGGCAGCCCCTCCGAAGGCCGTGTGCTCGATCCGGTCGCCGCAGGTCAGACCCTGCGCGAGATCGCCCTACGCACGCGCGACACCGACGTGTCGGTGAATCAGATGATGATCGCCCTGCTCAATGCCAATCGGCAGGCGTTCATCAACGGCAACATAAACCTTCTCAAGCGTGGCGCGATTCTGCGCATCCCTGAGCGCGCAGAGATCCTCGCTTTGCCCTCGACCGATGCGACCGCGCTGGTCGCTGCGCAGAATGAAGTGTGGCGACAGGGCCGGGCAGGTTCCGCGCCGGTGGTGCGCGCGGAGCCGTTTGACGGCGCCGATCGATCGGCCGGTGCATCGCCGGACGCCTTCGCTGCGAGTCGGCAGGCGCCCGGTACGGTCGATTCCGCTGGTCCGACGCAGCCGGATTCGCCGCGGCTGGAAATCGTCGCCGCCGATGCTGAAGCCGAAGCCATCGCCGCGCAGTCGGGGCTGGATGCAACCGGTGGCGGTCAGGCGCTGTCGCGTATCGCCGACGACTCCGAAACCGGGATCATCTCCGAAGAGATCGGCCTGGAGGCGATGCAGCAGCGGCTCGTTCGACTGGAAAAGATCCGCGCCGACAGCGAGCGCCTTCTGGCACTGCGCGACCAGGAACTGGCGGCACTCCAGTCGCGGGTGACAGAGCTGGAGCAGACGGTTGTCGAGCAGCCCTGGTACAACCGGCCGTGGACATTTGCCGGAGCGATCGTGCTGGTATCCGGGTTGATTGCGTTGATGCTGATCCTTCGACGCGACCGCGCCGGTTTCCGCTATTCGCTGGAGCCGCAGCCCAGCGTAGCAGCGTTGCGGGTCGGCGGCTCGGTTCTTGCCGGGGTCTCGCCGGAGACATCGACAAGCGATGCTCCTGATCTGACTCCGCGATTTGCCGCCCACGTGCCGGTGAAAGAAGCGCAGAAGGCGGCCGCAGCTTCCGGGGTTTCTGGCCGGGCGGTTTTCAACGTGCAGGGACCCGTGTTGCCCGGCGAAGCAAAACCGGGTGCATTCGCTTCGCCGGATGCACAGCCTGACTCGGCGCGTCCGGTTGTCCGAACTGGGTCCGATCCGCTTGCGGTGGAGTCGGTGGAGTTGGCGCGTCGAGCCGAACACCCGGATAACGAAACCAACCAAATGCAGCAGGATCGCCCCGACGACATCGGTTTGGACGGCAGCGAAGCTGGCGACGACGCGACCGACGAAAGCGAATCGGTCGACTCGCGACTCGATCTGGCGCAAGCGCTGATCTACATGGGCGACAAGACGGGCGCGCGGACGCTGCTGGAAGAAGTGGCAAACGGGCGCGAGCCGGAACTGGCGCGTCTGGCACGCGAAAGACTCGATGAACTGGACTGAGGCCGGCTTCCGTCGGCGTGTGTGTCGCTGATCCCGATGCGGATTGCATTGGGCATCGAGTACGACGGCACGGATTTTCTGGGCTGGCAGAGGCTGTCGCACGGGGTCACCGTTCAGGAGACGGTCGAGGCGGCGATTTCGCGTGTCGCCGACACGCCCACGGCCGTGGTCTGCGCCGGGCGCACCGACTCGGGAGTGCACGCACTCTGTCAAGTTGTGCACTTCGATACCGAAGCCGAGCGCCCTGATCGCGCCTGGGTGATGGGTGTCAACTCCGCGTTGCCCGCCAGCGTCGCTGTGCGTTGGGTTTCCTTCGTCTCGGAACAGTTTCACGCCCGCTACGCGGCCCGTGCCAGACGCTACCGTTATGCCATCATCAATCGCGTCTCGCGTCCGGCCCTCGGTCGCCGGAATTGCGCCTGGTTGCCGCAGCCGCTGGACGCAGCGGCCATGCACGACGCGGCCCAGGTTCTGTGCGGCGAACACGACTTCAGCGCGTTCCGCACGGCGGCCTGCCAGGCCAAACACCCGATCCGGGATCTGCACCAGATTTCAGTCCGTCGCGACGGCGAACACCTGGTGATCGAAGTGCAGGCCAATGCCTTCCTGCATCACATGGTGCGCAACATCGTCGGCAGCCTGTTGATGGTCGGGCGCCGCCAACGCGATGCGGCATGGCTTGGTGCAGTGTTGCGCGGTCGCGATCGTACTGTCGCCGGCCCCACCGCGCCGGCTGCCGGGCTGACTTTCATCGGACCGCGTTACCCGGCTTTCTGGGGGCTGCCCGCCGAGGCGACGATGGATTCAGAGGTTGTATCGACATTTCGGGAGTCGCTTTCGGGCCCCGGTGACGCATCCAGGGGCGTGATTTATGATCCAGACAACAGCTGACCGACGCTCGCTGCAAGCGCGTCGGTTCGCGCTCAACGGAATCCCGGCATGGCCATGCGAACACGGATAAAATTCTGCGGTCTGACCCGTCCCGGCGATGTCCGGCTCGCCGGCGAGCTGGGCGTCGACGCGATCGGTCTGGTGTTCGCGACCGGCAGCAAGCGGCGCGTGGACCTGCTGCTTGGCCAGGCGCTGCGAGCGGCGGTTCCGCCGATGGTCAGCGTGGTTGCCCTGTTCATGGACAATAGCGCCGCTGATGTCGAACGGGTGGTGAGCACACTGCGTCCACATCTGTTGCAGTTTCATGGTCGTGAGGACGAAAAGTTCTGCAGCAAGTGGGGGCTGCCCTGGATCAAGTCGGTGGCAATGGCGGTACCCAATGCCGAGCAGGCTGCGCTGTCCTGGATCAAGGCGTATCCTCGGGCATCGGGATTCATTCTCGACTCCCATGCACCCGGCGAGTCCGGCGGCAGCGGACATCGCTTCGACTGGTCTCAGGTTCCGATGATGCCCAAGCCCTGGCTGCTGGCCGGCGGTCTGCACCCGGACAACGTCGGCGGCGCCATCGCCAAGCTGCGGCCCTGGGGCGTGGATGTATCCAGCGGAATCGAGCGCGCTCCGGGCATCAAGGACGGGGCGGCAATGGAAAAATTCGTAAGTGAGGTGAGACGTGCAGACAGCTTTGCAGGCGACTGAAGACTTTCACGTTTTTCCCGATGCGCGCGGCCATTTTGGCCGTTACGGCGGGGTATTCGTGTCCGAGACGCTGATCGAGCCGCTGGCCGAGCTGGAAGCAGCCTACCAGCGCTATCGCTCCGATCCGGAGTTTCTCGCCGAGTTGCAGCGCGACTACCGCGATTACGTCGGTCGGCCCAGCCCGATCTACGAGGCGCGGCGGCTGTCGGAGCACGTCGGTGGGGCGCGCATCCTGCTCAAGCGCGAGGACCTCAATCACACCGGTGCCCACAAGATAAACAACACCATCGGTCAGGGCATGCTGGCCAAGCGCATGGGCAAGACCCGGATCATCGCCGAAACCGGTGCCGGTCAGCACGGCGTGGCGAGTGCCACCGTGGCGGCCCGGCTGGGTCTGGAGTGCGTGGTCTACATGGGTTCGGTCGACGTCGAGCGTCAGGCGCCGAACGTGTTCCGGATGAAGCTGCTGGGTGCCACCGTGGTGCCGGTCGAGTCGGGCTCGAAGACCCTCAAGGACGCGCTCAACGAGGCGATGCGCGACTGGGTCAGTCATGTCGACGACACGTTCTACATCATCGGCACGGTGGCCGGCCCGCATCCGTATCCGATGCTGGTGCGCGATTTCAATGCCGTGGTCGGTCGCGAGGCGCGGGCGCAGATGCTGGAGACCTATGGCCGTCTGCCCGATGCCGTGACCGCCTGTGTCGGCGGCGGCTCCAACGCGATCGGCATCTTCCACGCCTTCCTCAATGATCCGGAGGTTGCGCTGTGCGGCGCCGAGGCGGCGGGCGAAGGCATCGAAACCGGCCATCACGCGGCATCGCTGGTCGCTGGCCGCCCCGGCGTGCTGCATGGCAACCGCACCTATGTGATCTGCGACGACGACGGACAGATCACCGAGACTCACTCGATTTCGGCTGGCCTCGACTATCCCGGCGTCGGTCCCGAGCACGCCTTTCTCAAGGATTGCGGACGTGCGCGCTACGTCGGCATCACCGACGACGAGGCGATGGAGGCGTTCCACCTGCTGGCCCGCAAGGAAGGCATCCTGGCCGCGCTGGAATCCAGCCACGCCGTCGCACAGGCGATGAACCTGGCCCGCGAGCTGCCGAAGGACGCGCTGGTGCTGTGCAATCTGTCGGGTCGCGGCGACAAGGACATCTTCACCATCGCCAAGCGCGAAGGAATCGAACTCTGACAGAGGGCAGGACCAAATTGTCCTTTTAAGCATCACGTTTCGCCCCGCCGAATCGATTCGGCGGGGCGACTCGAATTATTCAATTGAGCGCGCGGCTGCAAAGCGCAGCGCTGGGCAGGTTTCCAGAGGTCAAACCGCGCTGACTGCCGGGTTCAGCCGGCCTTGGCCTCTGACAGAAACTCGCCGATGACTTCCAGCAGGGAAGCCTCGTTGAAGGGCTTGGTCAGATAGGCCTTGGCGCCCTGCCGCATACCCCAGATCTTGTCAGTTTCCTGGTCCTTTGTGGTGACCAGAATTATCGGGATATGGCTGGTTTCCGCCTGCTTGCTTATCTGCCGGGTGGCCTGGAAACCATTGAGATTGGGCATCACCACATCCATCAGAATCAGATCAGGAAGTTCGGCTTTGGCCATTTCGACGCCGGCGGCGCCGTCTTCGGCCACCAACGCCTCGTGACCGATCTTTTCGATGATGCGCTTCATGCCCATCAATTGCGAGGGCGAGTCGTCGACGATCAGAATTCGTGCCATGGGTCAGACCTGAGGGATGCTATTGGGATTGTAGTGACATCGCACACGAAGTCCAGCGAGCATTCATCGGGATGCGCTCAAAAGCGCACCAGCGTCCGTCCGAAAGACTTGCCGGCCAGCATGAGCGGGAAAACCTCTTCCAGATCGTCCAGCCCCGCTTCGCGGGTGCAGATCTGGTCGAGGTGTGCGGGCTTCCATGGCCCGGAGAGTCGCGCCCAGACCTGGTCGCGGATATCGCGAGCGGTGCCCGAAGAGGCGACGCCGAGCAATGAAACACCGCGAATGATGAACGGCATGACCGTTGTTGCCAGCGCGTGGCCACCGGCCAGGCCGCAACTGGCGATATTGCCGTAAGGATGAATGACCCGGGTCAGACCGGCCAGCATTTCATCGCCGACGTTGTCGATGGCGCCGGCCCAGAGCGCATTTTCCAGCGGCCGCTGTCCCCAATGCAGTTCGTTGCGCGCAATGACCTGTTTGGCACCGATGCTGGACAGGAAATCGAGCTGATCGAATTTCCCGGTGATTGCATGGGCCTCGTAGCCCGCCTGGGTGAGGATATCGATCGCCAGCATGCCCACGCCACCGGTCGCCCCGGTCACCACGATCGGCCCCATATCCGGTTTCTGACCATTGCATTCCATCCGGTACAGCGCCAGCGCGGCAGTGAAGCCGGCAGTGCCGAGAATCATGCTTTCTTCAAGGCTGAGACCGTCAGGCAGGGGAATGGTCCAGTCGGCCTGTAGCCGCGCGAATTCCGAATAGCCGCCATCCCGAGTCTCCGACAGGCCCGAGCCGGTGCACAGCACCGGGTCGCCCTCCTTGAAGCGCGGATCGGTGGATTCGACCACATGGCCAGCCACGTCGATGCCGCCGACCAAGGGGAACCGACGCAGAATCTTGCCTTTTCCGGTGCCGGCGAGGGCGTCTTTGTAGTTGATGCTGGAGTAGGCGGTCTTGATCGTCACTTCGCCCGGATTGAGGTCGGCGAGCGTGATCGATTCGAGTTTGGCGCGATAGCCGTCGGCATCGTTGTGAATGCGGAAGGCGCGGAAGTCGGTGGTGGGTGTCATGTTGGCTGGGCTGTATTTTTTCGGCTCAATGGGAATTTACAGCATATGCGTGGGGATCGCTTTGTGGTGAGGGCTGGGGCGATTTTTCTGCTGTTCGAATGGCAGAGCCTTCGCAATCTCCGAGTGAGTTTTAGATGCAGAGTTTTCGCAGTCGCTGCGGAGCACTCAAGAGCTTTCGCAGGCCCTTCGGGCCTACGAGTCACCTTTCTTTGCTTGCCCAAAGAAAGGTAACCGAAAGAAAGGGCACCCCGATGGAGCGCCCTCCGGGCCTCCTGCCCTTCGGGTGCGCGTCGGTCGGGTGGGGTTTGCTGACGGCACCTCGGTGTGCCGGCAGCAAACGGGCGCGCGTCGTGCGCGCCCCCCTTCGGGCTGATCCACCCAACCGCCGCCGCTCCATAGGGGCCCCAGTCAGCGGCCGTCGTGGCCGCCGGAGCCGGAGCGACAGCGGGCGCTCGATGCGAGGTGCCTGGACGTTTGGGGTTTTTCAGATCAAAGGCGTTCGCAGGCCCTTCGGGCCTCCGAGTCACCATTCTTTGCTTTCCCAAAGAAAGGTAAACGAAAGAAAGGGCACCCC
>JAXMJH010000063.1:0-9316 GCA_034376725.1 Lysobacteraceae bacterium
GGGGTGCCCTTTCTTTCGGTTACCTTTCTTTGGGCAAGCAAAGAAAGGTGACTCGGAGGCCCGAAGGGCCTGCGAAAGCCCTGGCTCTTCATTGATCCTCATCGCCCGCTAGAATCCAGGATCCACACAGGAAGCGCGCCATGAGCTATTTCTTGATTCCGGTGATCCTGTTGCTGCTTTGGACGGCATGGGTGTTCAATCGCCTGGTGCGGTTGCGCAATCTGGTGCGCACCGCGTGGAGCGATATCGACGTGCAACTCACCCGCCGTCATGACCTGGTGCCGCAACTGGTCGAGGCGGTGCGCGGCTATGTCGGGCACGAGCGCGTGCTGCTGGAAAGTGTTGCCGCGCTGCGTGGCGAAGCGCTGGCCCAGCGCAGTCCGGCAGGGTTGGCGGGTGTCGAGCAGGCGCTGGAGCAGGCGCTTTCGCGGTTGATCGCGTTGCGCGAGGCGTATCCGGATCTGAAGGCCAGCGAAAACTTCGTGCGGCTTCAGCGCGATCTCGTCGATGTCGAAGATCACCTTCAGTACGCTCGGCGCTTTTACAACGGCGCCGTGCGCGGCCTCAATGACGCGATCCAGCGGTTTCCGGATCTGATGCTGGCGCGGCCGCTGGGTTTTGTCGAAGCCGAGTTCTTCGCAGCCGATTCCGACGCGCGCGCCGCGCCCGTAGTGGAGGGTTTGCGGTGAGGCGGCTGGTCGGATGGCTTGCGATCCCGGCCTTGCTGTGGGCCGGCCTGGCACTGGCCGAAGAGCGCATCCTCGACTATCGATCCGATATCGCGATCAGGCCCGATGGTGCGCTGGACGTGGTGGAAACGATCACCGTGCGCGCCGAAGGGCGTTCGATCCGGCGCGGCATCTACCGCGATTTTCCGACCCGCTATCGGGATCGTCTCGGCAATCGCGTCGTGGTCGGGTTCGAGCTGCTGGGCGTGGAGCGCAATGGCCGGCCGGAACCGCATTTCACCGAGCGCCGGGGCAACGGGGTACGCATCAATACCGGCAATGACGACCTGCTGCCGACGCCTGGTGAGTTCACCTACACCCTTCGCTACCGGACCACCCGCCAGCTCGGTTTCTTCGACGGTTTTGACGAACTGTACTGGAACGTTACCGGGACCGGATGGGCTCTGACGATCGATTCGGTCGGCGCCACGGTCGCGCTCCCCCAAGCGGTGCCGCCGGACCAGCTGCGGCTGGATGGTTATACCGGTGTGCAGGGGGCCAGCGGTAGCGACTACCGGGTAGAAGTACGCGATGCCGGTGCCCGCGTAGAGTTTCAGACCACGCGCCCGCTGGCGGCGCGCGAAGGGTTGACGCTGGTGGTGGGTTTTCCCAAGGGGCTGGTGGCCGCGCCGACGTCGGGCGAACGGGCGGCCTCGTTTCTGCACGACAACCGCGGGGTGCTGATCGCCTTGATCGGCCTGGCGCTGCTGCTGGCGTTCTACGTGCTGCGCTGGCGCCGCTATGGCGTCGATCCACAGCCTGGCGCGATCTTCGCGCGCTATCAGCCGCCCGAGGGACACTCGCCGGCCGGTATCCGCTATCTGCGCAAGATGGCCTACGACGAGCGCTGCTTCGCCGCCGATGTGGTCGACATGGCGGTACGCGGTTATCTCACCATCGAACGGCTGGATCAGGATGGCTCCGAGCGTTGGCTGTTGCGCCGACGTCCGGACGGCGATCTGGCGCGACTCACTGCGGCGCAGCAGATGCTGGCCGGTCGTCTGTTCGACGGCGCTCAGACGATTACCCTGACCGACCAGCAGGCAACGCGCGTCAGAATGAGTCGGGCCAGACACATGAAGGCGCTGTCCAAGCGTTATCACCCGCGGTATTTTCTGGCCAACGGCGGCACCATCGCGATCGGCGTGCTGCTGTGGCTGGTGTCCGGCGGCGTGGCGTTTGCGGTCGCCCAGGGCGACGGGCTGGTGGCGATGATCGTCGTGCTCGGCGCGGGTTTCGTGGCGCACATCGTGTTCGGCTGGCTGATGAAGGCGCCGACGGAGGAGGGCCGAAGGCTGCTGGATGAGATCGAGGGGCTGCGGCTGTACCTGAGCGTGGCCGAGCGCGATGAACTTGCGCGACTGCCGGCGCCCAGCGCAGCGGGTCGTGACGGTTCCGGCGCCGAACCACCGCTCGACGCCGAGCGCTATCAGGCGTTGCTGCCCTATGCGCTGGCTCTGGATGTCGAGGATGCCTGGACCGGCGTGTTCACTGCGGCGGTTGGCGCCGCTGCTGCGACTGCGACGGCAGCCAGCATCACCTGGTATCGCGGCGGTGGCTCGCTGAACAGCCTGGGCCAGCTAAGCAGCGCGCTGGGTTCAAGTCTCAGCCAGCAGATTGCCTCGGCCGCCACGCCGCCGGGCAGCAGCTCGGGTGGCGGCGGTGGCGGGTTTTCCGGTGGCGGCGGCGGTGGCGGTGGTGGCGGCGGACGTTGAGCCGGTTCAGCCGAAGGCGTAGGCGTCCAGCGCCAGGCTGCCAAACTGGTGCGACCGATGCAGGCGCGTCGCCTTGGCATCCGGCCCTGCCGCGCCCAGCGCGACGAACAGCGGCATGAGATGTTCGACCGTAGGGTGGGCGCGGCGGGCGAAGGGCGCGTGGCGTTCCCAGTCGAGCAATCGGGCAGGGTCGCCGGCGATCAGAGCCTCGTCCATCCAGCGGGCGAAGCTGTCGGCCCAGGGCGTGAGCGGCGCCGTCTGGGCGTGCCAGTCGAGCTCGCCGAGATTGTGGACGAAGCCGCCCGAGCCGATCAGCAGGACATTTTCCGCTCGCAGCCCGGACAGGGCCCGACCCAGTGCATAGTGGCTCTGGGCATCGCCGCGCGGGTCGACCGACACCGGCACGACGGGAATGTCGGCCTCGGGATACATGCGGTGCAGCACCACCCAGACGCCGTGGTCGAGGCCGCGCAATGGGTCGATCCGACCGTCCAGACCGGCCTCATGCCACAGGCCGGTAATCCGCGCTGCCAGTTCTGGCGCGCCGGGCGCGGGGTAGCGCAGCTGGCTCAGTTCGGTTGGAAAGCCGCGAAAATCGTGCACGGTGTGCGGTTGTGGGGCGCCGCCGGCCGAAGGCACGGCCGAGGAGTAGTGTGCCGAGATCACAACGATGGCGCTCGGCCGGGGGAACTGGCCGCCCAGGCCGTCCAGAAACCGGCCGGCGGGCGAGTCTTCAAGCGCCAGCGTCGGAGCGCCGTGCGACAGAAACAGACTGGGAAGCGGTGCCATGATCGAAGCTCCAAGGGCAAGGGGCGGGGTCTGCGAACCTGCAACGGCCTGCAACCGCCCCCGGCTGGCGACTGAGCTGGCAGCCGAGGCGGTTCAGCGACGCGAGCCCGACCCGCTGAGGCTGCCGAGAATGCCGCGCAGCAGTTGCCGGCCGAGCTGGTTGCCGACCGTGCGCATGGCCGACTTGGCGGTCGCCTCGATCATGCCTTGCCGGCGGCCGGTGCCGAACAGCGTGTCCTTGAGCCAACTGCTTTGCTTCTCGCTGGCTGCGGGCTGGGCCGGCGTGCTTCGGGCTGCGGGCCTGCCGGCGCTCTCCGCGTCGGCGGCCGGACCAGCGCTGGCCGCCTGTTCGGCGCGTCGGGAAAGAATCTCGTAGGCCGATTCACGGTTGAGCCCGGCATCGTATTTCGCGCCGACCGGGCTGCGGTTGCGCACCGTGGCGCGCTCCTCGTCGCTGATCGCGCCCATCCGGCAGCGCGGCGCAGCCATCAGGGTGCGCTCGACCGGCATCGGCACACCCTTGTCCTGCAGGGTGGACACCAGCGCCTCGCCGACCGCGAGCTGGGTGATGGCGTCGGCAGTCTTGAATGCCGGGTTGGCCACGAATGTTTCGGCCGCCACCCGGACGGCCTTCTGATCGCGCGGCGTGAAGGCGCGCAGCGCGTGCTGGATGCGATTGCCCAGTTGGCTCAGCACTTCCGAGGGCACGTCGTCGGGCTGCTGCGAGCAGAAGTACACGCCCACGCCCTTGGAACGGATCAGCCGCACCACTTGCTCCACGCGCTGGCGCAGCGCCGGTGGGCAGTCGTCGAACAGCAGGTGCGCCTCATCGAAGATGAACACCAGCTTCGGCTGCGCCACATCGCCAAGCTCAGGCAGGTTTTCGAACAGTTCCGACAGCAGCCAGAGCAGAAAACTGGAATACAGCCGCGGGCTGAGGATCAGCTTTTCGGCGGCGAGGATATTGATCACGCCGCGCCCGGACATGTCCTGGCGCATGAAATCCTCAAGCTGAAGCGCCGGCTCGCCGAAGAAATGCCCGCCGCCGGCCTGCTCCAGGCGAAGCAGCGAGCGCTGGATGGCCGACACCGACTGACTGCTGATCAACCCGTATTGCTTCGAAATGGTCTTGGCATTCTCCTGGGCAAGGCTCAGCAGCGCGCGCAGATCGTCGAGGTCGAGCAGCAGCAGGCCTTCGTCATCGGCCAGTTTGAAAACCACTTCGAGAACGCCGGTCTGGGTGTCGTTGAGCTCCAGCACACGGGCCAGCAGGGTGGGGCCCATTTCCGAGACCGTGGTGCGCAGTGGGTGGCCCGACTGGCCGAACAGATCCCAGAAGATCACCGGATTGGCCTCCGGCCGCCAGTCGGCAACGCCCAGTGTGGCCAGTCGCCCGCGCAGACGCTCGCTTTCGGTGCCGGGCACGGCCAAGCCGGCGATATCACCTTTGACATCGGCGACGAACACCGGCGTTCCGATGCGCGAAAACGCCTCGGCCATCACCATCAGCGACACCGACTTGCCGGTGCCGGTGGCGCCAGCCACCAGTCCGTGCCGATTGCCGTAGCGCGGCAGCAGAGTCACGGGATGCTGGCCCATTCCCAGAAACAGCGGTTCGGACATGACGGGCTTCCTGGTGGCGATGTCGGGAATGGTAGCGTGTCGGCGGCCGCGACAGAGGCCTCGTCCGGGTGCTTTGCCGGTCTGTGGTCGGGGCCGCGCCGATCGCACAGGTAAAGTGGCGCTGTAGCCGAGCCGGCGCGCACGAAATTCGAGGCTGTTCAGGCATTCACTGCGATGCACTCGCTGCGATTGCCTATTGGCTTGCATCGGGCTAGGCTTCCGGCAGTTTCCCTTCGCGCCGAACAGGATGCCCCAGGTTTTCAGATTGACTTGTTTGATTGCGGTCGCCGTGCTGACCGCTTGCACGACTGCCGGGCCGGACAAGGTGGCTGCCGATGCGCCGCAGTTGGACGCGCTGTATCAGAATCTCGACCGTGCGTCCCGCCAATATCAGGCGGCGCAGGCGCAGTTGGCTTCCGGCGATCTGGACGCCGGACGCGAGGCGATGCGGCAGGCCTCGGCCGAGCTGCTTGAAGTGGCCGGCCGCTGTCAGCGGATCACCGGCTGCGATCTGGACCGGGTGTTGGGCAGCTACCATGCGCTGCTGTCGCAGCCCTCAGGCGTCTATGGCGAGGGCTATGCCGCCGAATTGCCCAGCGAGCCGGAAACCGCAGCCGCCGACTCGCCGGTGCTCGTCGACCTGCCCGACGCCGGGCGCAGCATCAATCTGCTCAACGGCCAGGACATGGCCGACATCATCGCGCTCAACGGTCCGGTCAAGGCGGCCCTGGTCGAGTGGCTGACCTGGATGCGGCCCAATCTGGTGACCGCGTGGGAGCAGTACCAGTACATGCGGCACCTGATGTGGCCGGAATACGAATCGGCCGGGCTGCCGGAGGCGCTGCTGTTCGGCATTCTCGCCAAGGAGTCGGGAGGTCGGGTGCATGCGGTTTCCCGCGCCGGCGCAGCCGGGCCGCTGCAGTTCATGCCGGCAACCGGGCTGCGCTACGGGCTGGGCCGGGTCGATGGCTTCGACACCCGATTCGATCCGCAGCGGGCAACGCGCGCCAACGTGCTGTATCTCAACGACCGCTTCGCCGAACTCAACCACAATCTGGAACTGGCGCTGGCGGCCTACAACGGCGGCGAGGGCCGGGTGGCCCGGCTTTACGCCAGCACGGGCGGAAAGTCGTTCTGGAGTCGCGATGTGTTTTCGCGCTTGCCGCCAGAAACCCGGGATTACGTTCCCATGGTTCTGGCCGCAGCCTGGCTGTTTCTGCACCCGGAGGACTACGGGCTGGAATTTCCGTCGGTGAACACCGCGCCGGCGACGATCGTGCTGGAGAGGCCGATGTCGATCAACGAGCTGTCCATCTGCCTGGGCAATGCCGGCAGTCGCGACGGCTGGTTTCGCGTGCTGCGCAATCTGAATCCGCGCTGGGAGGCGCATACCGTGATCGCGGCGGGGACCGAGCTGGGCCTGCCGGCGCAACTGCTGCCGGATTACCAGCTGAATTGCCGGGGCGCCGGAAGGTCTGCTCTGGCAGCCGATCTGGCGGCCGCGCGCAAGCCTTCGGAAACTGCGGTGGCAGCCAGCGCCAGCGCCAGCGCCGGCAGTTACACGGTCCAGCGCGGCGACACGCTGGCGGCCATTTCGCGGCGGCATGGCTGTGCCGGCGCGGTGGCGCTGGCGCGCGCCAACGGAATTCAGGCGCCCAAGTTTCTGATCAAACCCGGACAGAAGCTCCAGCTGAGCGGTTGTCGGGGCTGACCGGCGGCGGGCAGCGGCTGGCCGGGCCGTGCCATGAATGCAGCCGCGAGGGTACAGTCGTGCGCTATGCGGATCGATGCGAACCGTGGCGGAAGACAGTGGCCAGGCGCTGGCCGAGGCGGACTTCCTGCTCGGGCCGCAAACCGTCATCCCATTGCGCAACGCCCTTGGGCAGCAGCACGATCACCGTCGATCCGTAATTGAACCGGCCCAGTTCTTCGAACCGGGCCAGATTGACGTTGCGGCCGTGCCAGTCGCGGTGGCGCGGCGTGTTGCGGTAGGGCGGAATCTCCTCGCCGCCCCAGACGGTTTCCACCCCCGAGACCAGCATCGCCCCGACCAGCACCAGACACATCGGCCCGAAGTCGGTCTCGAAATGACAGACCAGCCGCTCATTTCGGGCGAACAGGCCCGGAATGCCGGCCACGCCGGACGGCGCAACGGTGAACAGTCGTCCCGGGACGTGCAGCGTGTCGCGCAGCGTGCCGCCCCAGGGCATGTGCATGCGGTGGTAGTCGCGCGGCGACAAGTAGATGGTGGCGAACCAGCCGTCCTGATATGGCACGGCTGCGGCCGCGCTGCCCAACAGCTCGGCAGCGGTGAAGTGGTGGCCCTTGGCCTGAAAGATGCTGCCCTGCTCGATGGCTCCCAACTGGCTGATCCGGCCATCGGCGGGCATCAGCAGCGCGTCAGGGTCGCTGGACGGCTGGCGCGCGCCTGGCTTGAGCGCGCGGGTGAAAAACGCATTGAAGTGCGGGTAGGTCGATGGGTCGGATTCGGCGGCCTCGGCCATGTTCACATTGAAGTGACGTACCGCCAGGCCGATCAGCAGGTTCTTCCACGGCGCCCATCGCCAACGTGCCGCAGCCCGCGCCAGGCGCGACAGCAACCGGTGCGGCAGGATGTACTGGAGCGCGACGGCCGGCGTCATGGCCGCCAGCGCGCAAGTGCGATCATGTCGGTGGCCACGGCAGCCGGCGGCAGGCCGGCGGGCCGGCCGTCGGCGCCGGGCTGCGGCCGGATGAAGCCGGCGAAGCGGCCATCGGGGTCGATCAGCACCACCTGCGAAGAATGATCCATAGTGTAGGCGTCCGGATCGGCGCCGGGCAGGGGTGCCTTGGCGAATACCAGCAGGAGGCTCTTGCCGAAGGCTTCAAGTGCTTCCACCGGGCCGGTCGCGGCCAGCGCATGCGGCGTGAAGAAACCAGCGTATTCGCCGGTCCGTTCGGGGCTGTCGCGCTCGGGGTCGACCGAAACCAGAAGAATGCGCGGGCGCTGGCTTTCCGGCAGCGCGTCGATCCAGCGCTTCTCCGCCTGGGCCAGCTCGGCCAGCGTGGTCGGGCAGATGTCCGGGCAGTGGGTGAAGCCGAAGAACACCAGGGTCCAGCGCCCGGTCAATTCATCCGGCGTCAGATCGGTGCCGTCGGACTGGGCCAGCGAGAACGGCGCGATGTCGCGCGGTTCGGGCAGCAGGCGCGCGACTTCGAGTATCGGGCCGGCCGGATTGCCGAACTGACGCTGGGCGGCCCACAGCCCGAGTCCCGCCGCAAGCGCAGCGACCAGAATGACAGCGATGGTGCGGTTGAACATCGTCGGCCAGCGAAGGAAGGGCCGGTAATTATAGCCACCGCATGGCGCAGACTCCGCTACGCGGCGCCACTTCACCGGTTCAGCGCTGATTTTCAGTCGGTTTTTCGGGCGTCCCGGACCCGTCGGCGGGTTTGGCTGGCGGGTATACTGGCAGGCCGATTTCGCCGGGCACCGCCAACCACGCTCATGACCGAATCGCTGCACAGCATCATCGACTTCATCCGCTATGGCGCCAGCCGCTTCGGCGCCGCCGGGCTGTGCTTTGGCCACAGCTACGACAACGCGCTCGATGAAGCCACCCAACTGGTCCTGCATGCCTTGCATCTGCCGCATGATCTCGGCCCGGCTTATGGCCAGGCCCGGTTGACTGCGGAGGAAAAAAAGACCGTGCTGGCGCTGTTCGACCGGCGCATCGATGAGCGGATTCCCGCTGCCTATCTGACCGGAGAGGCCTGGTTTGCCGGGCTCAGCTTCAAGTCCGACACGCGCGCCCTGGTGCCGCGCTCGCCGATTGCCGAGCTGATCGAGGTCGGATTCCAGCCCTGGCTTGGCGATCGCGAGGTGTTCCGGGCGCTCGATGTCTGCACCGGTTCGGGCTGCATCGCCATCGCCATGGCGCACTACAACCCGATGTGGGAAGTGGACGCGGTCGATATCAGCCCCGAGGCGCTGGCGCTGGCCGAAGAGAACCGCGAGCGGCTGCACGCAGGTCATGTCCGCTTGATCGAGTCCGACCTGTTCTCGGCGCTGGAAGGCGAGCGCTACGACCTGATCGTGACCAACCCGCCCTACGTCACCCACGCCGAAACCGACGCACTGCCGCCCGAATACGCACACGAGCCGGCGCTCGGCCTTCGGGCTGGCGATGACGGCCTGGATCTGGCGCTGAAAATTCTCCGCGATGCCCCGGAACACCTCACCGAAAGCGGCCTGTTGATCTGCGAAGTGGGCGAGTCCGAACACGCGCTGTGCGCGCTGCTGCCCGAGCTGGAGCTGGTCTGGATCGAGTTCAAGGTCGGGATGATGGGTGTGTTCGTGGTCGAGCGGGCTGACTTGATCGCGCACCAGGCGCGGATTCGGGAGTTGGCGGATGTGCGGGGTTAGTTCTGGGTTGCTGGGTGGGTGTGCGGGGGGGGGTGGGCCAGGGGGGGTGCTCTCTG
>JAXMJH010000064.1:0-49888 GCA_034376725.1 Lysobacteraceae bacterium
CCAGCGCCGCCAGAACCGCCGGATTGGCGGCCGGCGCGAGCTGTGCCAGCGCTGCCGGTTGTGGCGCAGCCTGACTGGATGTCACCGGGCTATGCGCAGCCGCGCGCGTCGGTGCGGCTGTGGACTGGGCCGGAGCCGGCAGCAGTTGGCTGTGATCGACCGTATCGGTTGTGATTGCGGGCGACGCGTTCCGTCCAGGCGTCGGCAGGGGCGGATCGGCAGGAACTGCCAACGGCAATGACAAGTCCGGCGACGGGTCAGCGCCAACGGCTGCGGGCGTGGACGGGTCGGCCGCGATAGTCAGCACGACCAAGGGCTGCGCAAGTGCCGGTGCCGGCAATTCCACGACCGTCGGCAGCTCGACGGAAGTGCCGATGGAATCGCCCGTTTCCGTGTCGCTCGCTTCGATCGGCAAGACTTCGAGCTCCTGCGGGTTGGCTATCGGAAGCGCGCTGACCAAGCGAAAGGGCGAACGCCCGGTGTCGGGGATTTTCCCGTCAAGGCTCAACTCGGCGACGGCCGACTCGCCCGCTGCCATTGCCCGCATCGTCGCGGGGGTGGCCGCCGTGGCCGCAGTGGCCAGGAACACCGAAAACGGAGCCGAATCCGGACCGGGCGACGCGGCACTCTGGGCGGGTTCGGCGCCCGTTGGGCCAGTGGCGGGAAGCGGGCTCAGGTTCATGGCTCGCTCCGTGTTTTCTTTTCCTGGTGCTGGCGGCCAGCGAGGTCGTCCAACTGGTTCTGCTCGCGTCGTGCTTCGTCGCGTGCAAGGCGCACACGATGGCTGGCCGCCAACTGTTCCATGGCCTTGCTGTCCCGGCTGGCCAGCATCAGTCGGGCGTGCTGTAGGTTGCAGTTGCTGCGCGTGCGTTCGACAACCTTGCGCTGCTGGTCCAACGCTGTCTCGATCCGCTCGCGAAAGCGCTGATGATTGAGCAGCAGAGCGGCGTTCGACGGGCCGCAGTTGGGATTGGCGTATTCATCGGCGTAGCGGGCCAGTTCGCCCAGCCGGCGTTCGCTCTCGGTCAGCGCCTTCAAGCGCTCGGCATACAGCCGGGCCGCTGCTTCCTCCTTGGTTTCGGCGTGTTTGAGCAACGGGTCGAAGCGGTTTGCGTGCATGCTCATTTCTCCGGGGATTCAAAAAGCGCGGCCAGGGCGGCGCAGCTGGCGTCGAGGGCAGCTGCCTCGCTAACCTCCTGCGCCAGAAAGTGCTTGATTCGGGGCCACAAGGCGATGGCGGCGTCGACGCTGGGATCGCTGCCGGCCTGGTAGGCGCCGATCGCGATCAGATCGCGGTGACTGGTGTAGGCCGACAACAGTTGCTTCAGGCGCTGTATACGTTCGCGCCAGGGTGCATCGGTGATTTCCTGGATCACGCGGCTGATCGAAGCCTCCACATCGATGGCGGGATACAGGCCGCTTTCGGCCACCGAACGCGACAGCACAATGTGACCGTCGAGGATCGCCCGCGCGGCGTCGGCGATCGGTTCCTGCTGATCGTCGCCCTCGGTCAGTACCGTGTAGAACGCGGTGATCGAACCCTGACCAGCGGTGCCGTTGCCGGCGCGCTCGACCAGCGCGGGCAGCTTGGCGAACACCGAAGGCGTGTAGCCGCGCGTGGTCGGCGGCTCGCCGACGCTCAGGCCGATCTCCCGTTGCGCCTGGGCAAAGCGGGTCAGGGAGTCCATCAGCAGCAGCACGTGCAGGCCCTGATCGCGAAACCATTCGGCGATCGCGGTCGCCCGCAGGGCGCCGTGGATGCGTGCCAGCGGTGGTCGGTCGGCCGGAGTGGCGACGACCACGGCCCGGCGCATGCCGGCCTCGCCCAGGGTGACATCGACGAAATCGCGCACTTCCCGGCCGCGCTCGCCGATCAGCCCGACCACGATGACATCGGCCTGGGTATAGCGGGTCATCATGCCCAGCAAGGTGGATTTGCCGACGCCGGAACCGGCGAACAGGCCGACCCGCTGGCCGCGGCCGATCGGAGTGATGGCGTTGATCGCGCGTACGCCGACATCCAGCGAGGCGATGATCGGTTCACGCGCCAGCGGATTGATCGGTGTGCCGGTCAGCGAAACCGCATCTTCGGCGCGGATCGGGCCGCGGCCATCGAGCGGCACGCCTTCTCCGTCGATCACACGACCAAGCAGTCCCTCGCCCACCTGAACCGCGCCCCGGCTGTAGACCGGTATGACGCGCGCGCCGGGGCGCAAGCCGCTGAGTTCGGCACTGGGCATCAGGTAAGTGCTGTCGCCGGAGAAGCCCACCACTTCGGCGTCGATCCATCGCTCGATACCGGTCTGAATGCGTGCCGGTGCGCCGAGAGCCAGATCGCAGCCGGTGGCCTCCAGGGTGAGTCCGACCACGCGTTTGAGAATGCCCTCGCGCACCAGCAGCCGGTCGCCGCGCGGCAGTTGCAAGGCCGACAGTCGTGCGCGCACGCGTTGATCGCGCTGCGCCATCCAGTGCTCTCTTATCGCATTCATGTTTCGCCGCCTCCCTGAAGCGCGGCCAGCACGGCTTGCAGCCGTGCTGGAATACTGCCGTCCAGCCGCAGGGTGTCGGTGTGGACACGGACGTCGCCGCGCGCCAGCGCCGGGTCCGGCAAAAGCCGTGCCTCCAGCGTCAGGCCGGCCTGCATCAGCAACGGCTCGACCGCCGCCAGATCGGCCGGGTGCAGCTTCACTTCGGCTGGTCGAGTGGTCTGGCCAGCGGCGATCACCGCCTGACCGACCAGATCGGCGAGCAGTTGCGGGTCGCTTTGGTAGGCGGGGCCGATCAGCGCTCCGGATACCTGTACCACCAGATCGCACAGCACGGCCTGCAGTTCGGCATCGAGCTGCGCCAGCGGGCGCGAAAAACTGTCGATCAGACCGGCCAGGTGCGCCAGTTGCTTGCGAACCTCGGCCTGACCCTGGGCCAGGCCTTCGGCGTGGCCGGCGGCATAGCCTTCCAGCCGTGCGCTGTGCTCGATGTCCTGAAGCTCAGCCAGGGTGGGCACAGGTTTGTGTGCCGCCCCCAGGTCGGGCGCCTGCCAGGCGATTGCCGGTGCTCCGGTCATACGAAGTCTTCGCTGCTGGCGCCCAGCGTGATGGTGCCTTCATCGGCCAGCTTGCGGGCGATGGCCAGCACTTCCTTCTGGGCGGCCTCGACATCGGCCAGCCGGACCGGCCCCTTGGCCTCCATGTCTTCAGCGAGAATCTGCGCTGCGCGCTGGGACATGTTCTTGGTGATCTTCTCCTGTACCTTCGGGTCGGCGCCGCGCAGCGCCAGGCCGAGTTTGTCGTTCGGCACATCGCGCAGCAGGGTCTGGATCGATTTGTCGTCGAGATCGCCGAGATTGTCGAATACGAACATCAGATCCTGAATCCGATCCCCCAACTTGCCGTCGACTTCACGGATCGCCGAAAGCAGGGTCTGCTCGCTGGCCGATCCCATGTGGTTGAGAATGTTCGCCGCGACCTTTACGCCGCCGACGTTCGACGATTTCAGATTCTGGTTGCCGGAAAACTGTCGCTCCATGATCTCGTTGAGCTCATTGAGCGCGTTCGGTGGAATGCCCTCCAGCGTGGCGATGCGCAACAGCACGTCGGTCTGCGTGCGCTCGGGCAGCAGCTTGATCACTTCGGCCGCCTGGTCGCCATCGAGGTGGGAGAGCACGATCGAAATGATCTGCGGGTGCTCGTTGCGAACCAACTCGGTCACCGCGCGCGGGTCCATCCACTTGAGCGCATCCAGTCCTTTGGTGTTGCGCCCGAACAGGATGCGATCGATCAGGCCGCCGGCCTTGTCCTCGCCCAGGGCCTGCACCAGCACATTGCGCACGTAATCGTCGGCGCCTACACCGAGCGACGTCTGGTCTTCGAGATGGCTGACGAATTCGTCGACCACCTGTTCGACCTGATGTCGGTTGACGTTGGTGATCGTCGCCATGGCCATGCCCAGACGCTGCACTTCCTTGGCGCTCATGTGCTTGAGCACTTCTGCGGCGTCGTTCTCGCCGAGCGACATCAGGAACACAGCGGCGCGCTGCACACCGTTGAGGGCAGTGGGCTCAGCCATCGCTGCCGACCCAAGTCTTGACTACCTGCGCGACCCGCTTGGGGTCCTGCGCGACAGCGCCGCGCGCGGCCTGCAGGCGTTGCTCATAGCTGGACAGCTGCGGCACCTCAGGCACATCGCGGGTGCCCGGCAGTTCGCGGTTGGCCGCGCTTGGGGCTGGCGCGTCGAGATCGTCGAGCTGGACGCGCCGGCTGGGCAGCGGCCGGGGCGCGGTAATCTGGCGGATCATCGGCTTGACCACGGCCAACAGCAGCACCACCACCGCAACTGAGCCGAGCACCAGACGCAGGGCGTTCCAGGCCAGCGGGTGTTCCCAGATCGGCGCCGGGCCGGCGCCGGGCTCGGGTTCGGGGCGGATGAATGCCGCGTTCATCACCGATACCGAATCGCCGCGTTCGGCGTCGAAACCGATGGCCTCTCGAACCAGCGCCTCCAGACGGGTCAGTTCCTCGGCGGTCAACTCGCGCTCGCCGCCATCGGCCAGGGGAATCATGTCGACCAGCACGGCAGCGGTCACTCGACGGACGCGACCGCCGGGCTGGCGGGTGTGGCTGACCGTGCGATCGAGTTCGAAATTGCGGGTGGCATTGCGCGACACCAGGCCGGCCTGTTCGGCCTGCGGATTCTCGGCACCGGGCGGAGCGTTGGCGACGGCGCCGGGCACGCCGACTGCTGGAACGTCCGAAGCGGACTGTTCGGAGGTCTGCTCGCTGCGGATCTTGGACGGGTCGGGCGTGAACACTTCGCGGGCTTCCTCGCTGACCGAGAAATCCAGATCCACCGCCACTTCGGCGCTCACCCGCCCAGCGCCGGTCATCGGCTCGATCAGACTCTGGATGCGCTGCACGTAGGAGGTCTCAAGCCGCCGCATCTGGTCGAACTGCATGCCGCTCACGGCCGCGTCGGAATCCGGGTCGGGCGAGGTGAGCATGCGCCCGCTTTGATCGATCACCGTCACCGACTCGGGGTCGAGATCGGCGATGCTGGAGGAAATCATGTGGACCACGGCATCGACCTGGTTCTTGTCCAGCCCACGTCCGGGAAACAGTTCAAGCACCACCGAGGCGCCGGCTGCGCCGCGCTGGCGGGCGAACGCGCTGGGTTTTGGGAGGGCCAGATGCACGCGCGCATCCCTGACCGGGCGCAGGGTGATGATCGATCGGGCCAGCTCGGTTTCCAGCGCGTGCTGATAGCGCGCGCCTTCGATGAACTGACTCACGCCGAAGCCCTGCTCGCCGCTGATCACCTCGAAGCCCTGCCGGCCGCTGCCCTGCGGGAGGCCCTGGGAGGCCAGCTTGAGGCGCGCCTCGTGCAGCCGTTCGCTGGGCACCTTGATGGCGCCTGATGCGAAGTCGATCCGGTAGGCGATGCCCAAGGCGCCCAGCGCCTCGGTCACCTCGGCCGCGTCCTGATCGGCCAGCCGCGAGAACAGGGGCACCATGCCCGGCGACTGCGCCCAGAAGAACACATACAGTCCCAGCGCCACGGCGCCGGCCAGAGCCAGCAACATCCACAGTTGACGGAAACTTGGCAGTTCATTGATGCGTTCGGTGATAGCCGTACTCATGTATTCCGATTCCCTTGCATGGCCGCCTTACAGCGGCATGTTCATGACATCCTGATAGGCCTGAATCAGCCGATTGCGGACTTCAACGGTGGCGCGAAACTCGACCTGGGCCTGCTGAGACGCGACCATCACCCGGGCCAGGTCGGCGCGCGGATCGCCCAGTTCGAACGCCTGCTTCAGCTCGCCCGCTTTCATCTGCGACTGGTTAACCTGACCCAGCGCGCTGGACAAGGTCTTGGCGAACCCGTCCTGGCCGCCGGCCGGTGCTACCGAAATCGGGGCAACGGCGGCCGGTCGCGTTTGGCTTTGCAGGCTGCGAATCTGCGAGAGCACGGAGGCGATGGCGTCGGACATGGGGGAACAATGGCCTTGCGGGAAGTGAGTCTGGTGGGGGCGCTGCAAGAGCCGTGCCGCGAGCGCCGATCGGCTTCAGAGCACCGGATTCTGGCGACGTGCGAGCAGCCGGGATTGCCGCGCAGCGGGCGCAGCCCAAGCGAAGTCGCAGCAAACGCGAAGGCGCAGCGGGAGCAGCCCGTATTCCGGCGCAGCGGAAATCCGGGACCGCCGACGCGCCCCTCGTCGCAGGTGATTCAAGCAAACGGCGCTTCGCGGCCAGCAAGCATCCCCGGCTTACGGGCCTTCGGCCCTAAGCCGCGTTACGCGGAGCATCCGAGCAGCCCGCGTAGCCGCGCAGCGGGCGCAGCCCATCGGATTGCAGCGCAGCGGAAATCGGGGGCCGCCGATACCGGTGCAATCACGGTCAGTCGGGCCGCCGTCGTTCGATCACAAACCTACGGACGGCTTACGCATCGACCTCGGAAGTCTCGCGATCCAGATCGTATTTGCGAAGCTTTTCCGCCAGCGTCGTCCGCCGCAAGCCCAGAAGTCCGGCGGCTCGCGAGACCACGCCGTTGGCGCGTTTGAGCGCCGCGCGGATCAAACGGACTTCCAGCTCGGCCAGATGCTCTTTCAGGTCGATTCCCTCGGCCGGCAGAAGGTTGGCGTCGTCCCCGTCGGCGCGTCCGCAGTCGGTGGCGTCTGGCGCCGCCGGGGCTGGCTGCGGTGCGACGACCGGGCGCACCGGTTCGTCCATCGTCGGGCGCTCCCAGGCTTGCATGCCTGGGTCGCAGGCAGCCCGGTAGCGCGCCGGCAGATCGCGGGCGCGCACGGTGGCGTCGGGGTGCAGCACGGCGAGGCGCTCGATCAGGTTGGCCAACTCGCGCACGTTGCCCGGCCAGCTGTAGTGCTGGAGCATGCTCACCGCATCGTTCGCCAGGGTCACCCGGCCGCGCCCGCTGTTGGCCAGTTGCGACCCGATGGCGGCGATCAATTCCGGCAGGTCGCTGGCGCGCTCGCGCAGCGGAGGCATTTCGATCGGAAACACATTGAGCCGATAGAACAGATCCTCGCGAAACAAACCTTCTTCGATCCGCTGTTCAAGATTGCGATGCGTAGCGGCAACCACCCGCACGTCGCTTTGAATGGTCTGGTTTCCACCGACCCGCTCGAATGAGCGCTCTTGCAGCACGCGCAGCAGTTTGACCTGCATCGGCGGGCTCATGTCGCCGATTTCGTCGAGGAAAAGGGTGCCGCCCTGCGCCATCTCGAAACGCCCCTTGCGGGCGGTGAGGGCGCCGGTAAAGGCACCCTTCTCGTGCCCGAACAGTTCGCTCTCCAGCAGTTCAGCCGGAATTGCGCCGCAGTTGATGGCCACGAACGGTCCATCGCGGCGCGGCGACGCGGCGTGAATGGCGCGCGCGGCCACTTCCTTGCCCGAACCGGACTCGCCCAGCACCAGCACGGTGGTGTCGAAGCCCGCCACCTGGGCGATCATGCGTCGCAGCCGCAGCGTGGCCGGCGCACTGCCGGTGGGTCCGCCAGCGGCGGTTTCGGTGCAGGCATCGTCGTCCATGCGCTTCACGCTGGCGCGTTGAAGATACTCCAGCAATTGACTCTGCTTGACCGGATAATCCAGATTCCAGCATTGCGATGCGCCCAGGGCGAATCGGCTGGCGGCATCGATATGGTGCTCGGGCAGCACCAGCAGCGGCGGATGCAGCGGGTCGGCGCGAAGCCAGGTGAGGAAGGCCTTCCAGGACAGGTCGTCCTCGAACCGGCCCAGCACGATCGCCAGCCAGTCGGTCGGGCGATGTTTGCCGAGATTGATTTCGTCCGCGCCACCAACCAGAACCGGCGTGCAGTCGACGAAGTCGATCAGCGTGCCCAGGCGTTCCGCGCGCCGAGCATCCTCATCGATGATCAGAATTCGGGACTCACTCACTGGGGTGGTCCGTGTGCAGTGCTTCGAGGATGGGAACCACATCCTGCATGTAGGTCAGTTTGCTGACGAAGATGTCGGCACCGGCGCGGGCGGCGTGCTCGCGGTGTTGGGCATCGTCGAAATGACTGACGATGGCAACGAACGGCGGGTTGTCCTGCGCCTTGAGCAGGCGGCAGGCCTGCAGGCCGCCCATCTCGGGCATCGACAGATCCATCAGAACGGCGTGTGGGCGCATCGATTCGGCCAGCCTGACCGCCTCCAGGCCGTTGATTGCCTGACCGACGATGTCGATCCACTTGATCGGCCGGAACCGGCGTGCGGCGGCCTTGAGAAAGCCTTCGTGGTCGTCGACCAGCAGTACGCGGAGATTGGACATGGCGTGTGTTTCCTGCTTACGCGAGGCAGGCATGATTGTCCTTGAAGCCGCGCGGCGCGCGCTGACGTTGCCTGGCCGGGGGGATACCCAGGAGATCACGATATTTCGCAACCGTGCGGCGCGCAATTTTTATGCCCTGTCGGGCCAGCAGCACGACGATCACGTCATCGGCCAGCGGTGCGGTCGGGGTCTCGCAATCGATAAGCCTTTTCACGATCGACTGCACTGCCACGCCGGCCACGCTGGCCCCGTCCAGCTTGACCGCGAAGAAGTGTTTCAGCTCGAACGTCCCGCATGGGGTCTGCACATACTTGCCGGTGGTCACCCGGGAAACGGTGGATTCGTGGACCCCGACTTCATCGGCGATCTGCTTCAGGGTCAGCGGAACCATCGCCTGCGGACCGTTGCTGAGAAATGCCCCTTGCCGGGCGACAATGGCCGCCGTCACCTTCAGCAGCGTGTCGTGCCGGGTTGCCAGCCCGCGGCTGAACCAGCGCGCCTGTTGCAACAGGTCGCGCATTGGGCCGGCCTGCGGGCTGGCATCGCTGTTTTGCAGCATTTCCTCGTAGACCGGGTTGACCCGTATGCGTGGCGTACAGCGTTGATTGAGAGTCACCCGCCAGCCGCTGCGCGCACGCTCAATGCGGACATCGGGCACCACTGCGTCGGCCGGCTTGGACAGCCTGGCGCCAGGGCGCGGATCGAGCCGCAGCACCACGGCCATCGCCTCGGCGGCCTGCTCGGCGTCGATCTTCAAGGCTCTGGCAATGCGCGCCGGGTCGTGGCTGGCCAGCAGCTCCAAATGTTCGTTGATGATTCTGCGCGCCAGCGCACGGCCGGCAACCGGCTCGGGCAGCTCGGCCAACTGCACCGCCAGGCACTCGCGCAGCGAACGTGCGCCGATGCCTTCCGGCTCGCAACGCATCAGCAACTGACGCACTGCCTCCAGACGGTCGGGGTCGAGCCCGACCGCGCGGGCACACTCGATCAGGTCGTCGGGGCCAACTTCCAGATAGCCGCTGTCGCCGACGTGGTCGAGAATAAAGGCAGCCAGTGCCAGATCGCCCGAGCTGCCGGCGCGCATGGCGAACTGCTCCAGCAGCTGCAAACGCATGTCCGAGCTTTGCGCGGCCGGCAGACGGGCGAAGATATCGTCGTCGCCGCCCTCTGACGGACCCGAGGCCTGCTCCCAGGCATGGCTGGAAACCAGTTCGGAAGCGATCTCGACCGCGTCCTCAGTGCCGTCGCTGTCCTCTTCGGTTTCCAGCAGCGGATTATTGTCCAGCTCGCGACGGACTTCCTGCTCCAGGCTCATTACGTCCAACTGCAACAGTCGGATCGACTGAAGCAAATGCGGCGTCATGGTCAACTGCTGGCCGAGCTGAACCCTGAGCGTGGTTTTCATGCCGATCCCCTCACGACTGAATATGGATTCAGTGTGCAGCGGGCCTGCGGACGGGAAAATCGGGGTGTTCCCTTTTTCGGTCAGGACGAATCCGGCAGCGTGTCGGGAAAAGCCTTACAGCGTCGGATTCTCGTCGCCGTCCAGGCTGCGGCCGTCGGCGTAGCGCATCGCGAAGCGGAGCAGATCGTTGGCGCGGCGCAGGTTGAGGGTCTCCATCATCCGGGCGCGGTGGGTTTCGACCGTCTTCGCGCTGATGCCCAGGGTCGCCGCGATCTGCTTGGTGGTTTCGCCCTGGCCCAGGCGCAGCAGAATGTCGCACTGGCGCGGCGAGAGCGCGCTGACGCCCTCCCGTCGGCTTGGGTGCAGGATGCCGCCCAGCACGGCGCCCGACACCTGCGGACTCAGAAACAACTGCCCGGCCATGGCCGCATTGAGCGCCAACTCCAGTTCGGCGACCGCCGCATCCTTGATGACAAAACCGCGCACCCCCAGCTCCAGCGCACGGCGCACGGTCTGGGCATCGCTGTGCATGGATACGATGACCGCAGCGATCTCGGGATAGTGGCGTTTGAGCGCCTCGGCCACGTCCAGTCCGTTGCCGTCCGGCATCGACAGGTCGAGCAGCGCGACATCGGGGCGGTGCAGGGCGATCAGATCCATGGTCTCGCGGCCGCTGCGCGCCTCGGCAATCACTTCCACACCGGGCAGGGCTTCGAGCAGGCGTCGCAATCCGGCCCGTACCAGGGTGTGATCATCGGCAATGAGTACCCGCACTGACAGCGCTCCAGATCTGGCGTCACCTTAGCGCACGCGGGCCGGTCGGCAAAGTGGCCGGACACTGAGGTGGGGCTTGACAAGGCAGCGTTAAAGATTTCCGTCGCGCGGTCGATAACGCGTGAGGGGCGGGAGCGTCCCGGCTCATCCTTTCTCGATTCCAGGAGCAGACCGTGACCGATTCCCTTTTTGCCCAACTCGGCGGCGAAGCCGCTGTCGACGCCGCCGTCGATATTTTCTATCGGCGGGTACTTGGCGATGCACACATCGCGGAGTATTTCGACGACCTCGATCTCGACGCCCAGCGCAGCAAGCAGAAAGCCTTCCTGACCATGGCCTTCGGCGGGCCCAACAGCTACCAGGGTCGCGATCTGCGCAGCGCCCATGCGCCGCTGGTCGAGCGCGGTCTGAATCAGAGTCACTTCGATGCGGTTGCCGGTCACTTGCACGACACGCTGGTGCATCTTGGCGTCGCCCAGACGCTGATCGACCAGGTGATGGCGATCGCCGGCAGCACCCGCGATGATGTCCTCGGGCTCTGAGCGGTAGATCGCCTTGGCCGATCTTCGCCTCGACGAGAATATCTATGCGGTACAGCCCGGCCAGACCGTGCTCGATGCACTTCTTGAGCACGGCGTGGCTGTGGACTATCGCTGCCAAAACGGCGTTTGTCTCAGCTGTCTGATGCGTTGCAGCGAGGGCGAGCTGCCCGTGCTGGCCCAGAAGGGCTTGCGCGAGACGCTGCGCGCGCGCGGGTATTTTCTGGCCTGCCAGTGTCGGCCGCGCGCCGACTTGAGTCTGGAACGCATCGACGCCGCGCAGATTCGCAGCCCGGCGCGCGTGGTCGACAAGCAGATGATCGCTCCCGACGTGTGCCGGCTGCGCCTGGATCCGGCCACGCCGCTGTACTACCACGCCGGTCAGTTCATCAATCTTGTACACCCCGGCGGCACGCAGCGCAGCTACTCGCTGGCCAGTGTGCCGCAAACCGACGCGTTTCTGGAATTGCACGTCAAGCGCGTGCCTGATGGCCTGGCCAGCGGCTGGATTCATGATGAGCTGGCGTGCGGCGACAGCGTGCAGTTTGAGGGGCCATACGGCGGTGCCTTCTACCTGCCGGGACGCGCGCAGCAGCCGATCCTGTTGATTGCTACCGGGACCGGACTGGCGCCGGTTCTGGGCGTGGCACGCGACGCGTTGCGCGACGGACACGCGGGGCGCATGGTGCTCTACCATGGGTCGCGGTTTCGCACAGGGCTGTACGCGACCGACCAGCTGGCCGAGCTGGCGGGCAGGTTCCCCAACTTCGACTATCGCCTGTGCCTGTCGGGCGGAGATGATGGTCTTCGCGGCCCATGGCAGGCTCATGTTGGCCGGGCCGGCGATCTGGCATTGGCCGAGCATCGAATACTGGAGGGCTGGCGGGTATTCATCTGCGGCAATCCAACGATGGTCAAAGCCGTCAAGCGTGCAGCGTATCTGGGCGGCGCGGCGCTGGCCGACATTCACGGTGATCCGTTCATCGACAGGCAGTCCGGTTGACCTGCATTTCCCGTGTCGGAGCAGCCGATACGACGACCCGCAGCGGATTGTGCTGATTGCGCCTACTTGCAGTCGGTGAAGGCGAACAAGCGCCGTGACATGCGCGATCGGCTCGGGCCGCAGCGCGGGCCGCTCACGCTATCGGTTGCGGCGGGCTACGGCGCGCCGATGCAGGCGAAACAGGTGACGTTCGAGCGCAGCCTTGAGACTGGCCGGGATGCCGTCGAAGCGCAGCCACAGTGTGGCATCGGATCGGTTCGGCCGATCGGCAAATGCGATCAATTCCACTGGCAGTTCAAGGCGCTGCGGCAGCCAGGCGGTCGGCTGGATCAGCAGGCGTCCGGTTTGGCCTGTGTGCCAATTGCCGGACTGGCACAGGCTTGCGCCATTGCGCGACCAGCGTATCGGTGACATCGGGAGCGGCGGTTGGTTTCCGCGAACCAGGGTGGCCACCAGATCCAGCAGCAGATTGATCTTGGCATCGAGCCGGGCAATTCCGGCGTTGTGGCCGGGCGGTTCGTCGGCATCTTCGCCGGCGGAATCTTCGATCAGCGCAAGCGCGCGCAGCACCGCTTCGGCGTGGTCGCTGATCCGGGCCGCGCGGGTGGCGTCGAGCGTCCCCGGCTCGAAGCGGATCGGAAACTCCTCTGCGCACACCACGGTGTGTTCGAAAAGTTCGCGCTCGGCGCTGGCGGCATCAAGGCTCAATGCGGCGAGCCATCCAGATAGGCGCTGACTGCGGCATTGCCCTTGCCCAGCTGGCGCAACATCGAGCCGATGTCGTCGCGTCGCACGATCAGCGCGCCCAGCATGGCGTCGCGGGCCGCGCTGAACTCGTCGACCTGCGCCGACTGCGCCAGGTTGCCGTCGCGCGCGGATTCTCGCAGCTCGACATCCATCCTGCGCGCCAGCGAGAGTGCGCGCAGCCAATCCTCCTCTTCGCAGGCCATGCGCAGCGCCTGGGCGAATCCCGGCTCATTCATGTCGTTCGCTCCCACGGTTGTACGAACCTCCGAGGCGCTCGGGAATCGACAGCCAGGCGGTTTGGATTTCGCCCAGCAGGTTCAATACTTCGGTCAGCTTGCCGGCGTCGTTGCGCAGATTCGCTTCGACCAGACACTGCGATGCGTAGTCGTAGATCGACTCCAGTCCGCCGGCAATTTCGCCGCCGGCCCGGTGGTCGAGCGACAGCCGCAGACCGTCGAGTATTTCCAGCGAGTTGCCGATCGCCCGTGCCTTGCCGGTGGTCTCGCCGCGCTCGATGCAGGCCATCGCCAGACGGACCCGCTCGAGTACGCCGGCCAGCAACAGCGCGACAAGCTGGTGCGGATCGCTGCCCATTCCGGCGGTCTTGGTTTGCCGGTATTCCGAAATCTGATTTTGATGACGAATCATGATGTTCTATCTGCCCGTTAAGGATTGGGTCGCGGAGAGCTGCTGGCTGATGAAGCTGCTGGTGGACTGCAGTTGCGCGATCAGCGTGTCGAGGGCGATGAACTGGCGCAGGAATCGCTCGCGCACCGATTCCAGTCGCCGATTGAGGTCTTCGCGCTGTTCACTTACGCCCGCGACCTGACTGGTGAGGCCGTCGCGGCGGCGGGTAATGGCGCCGCTTTCTCCGATCAATCCGCCGACTACGGTTTCCAGGCGGGCGGCCAGCCCGGTCGGTCCACCGATGGCATTGGTCACCGCCTCGGGGTCCTCCGCGAGCGTGGCGCGAAACGCAGCCGCGTCGAAGTTCAGCGTGCCGTTCACTGAGGTGGTCAGGCCAAGGCGGCTGGCGCCCAGCCCGCTTTCCGAGGCGGCTCGCAGCACGTCGCCCAATTCATTGCGCAGCCGGAGCGCGCTGTTTCGCATCAGGCTGTCGCCATTCAGGGCGGCGGCTTGCTGGGTGGCGCTGTCGAACCGGGTCGAGGTGCCAATGGCGGTCACGGCCGCGTTGTATGCGCTGACGAAGGCCTCCATCCGCCGCTGCGCCTGGCCGTCGTCGCGGCTGATGTCGAGCGTGTTGATCTCGCCGGGGGCGGCGGATACCAGCGTGATGCTGAGGCCGTCCACGGCATCGCCGATGACATTGGAGGCGGAGCTGCGCAGCAGGCCGTCGACCCGAATCCGGGCGTCGGCGGCCGGGGTTTGTTCGGACAGCGAGGTCAGCGTGCCTGGGTCATAGACCAGCGCGTCGAGTGCGGCATCCCCGGCAGTCCGGGTCACTGTGATTGCGCCCGCCGCACCGGTGTCCGCGCTGCTAAGCACAATGTGATCGCCGTCGTCGCTGCGCACCAGACTGGCGCGCAGCCCGGAACCGGCGCCATTGGCGGCGCTGTTGATCGCCGCCACGATGCCGGCCGGCGAGCCGTCGTCCATGCCGATATCGACGCTGAAGCTGGTCCCGCCAGCGTTGATCAGCAGGGTGCCGGAACCCAGTGACGCCTCGGCGTCGAGCGGGCCGGAAACCAGCTTGTGCGCGCTGGCGAGGGCAACCACTTCGATATCGAACCGACCCGGCGCTACCGCGCCGGTGGCTGTGGCAGTGAACCGACCGGGCGCGCTGGAAACCGCAGCGCGCCCAGAGAAAATGGTGGTGTCGCTCAGATTGCTGAGCGCGGTGTGCAGACGGTCGAAGGCGGCGCTGACTGTTGCCAGTGCCGAAAGCCGGGCATTGGCGCCGGCTTCGATGCGATTCAGGCGAAGCGCCTGCGGTGCCCGTTCGGCGGCCACCAACTGGTCGACCAGACCGTTGATGTCCAAGCCTGAACCGATACCGGGTACGCTGGCCATGAGCCCGTCTCCTGTCAACCCGCTGAGGTGTTGGATGAATCATCCGGCTGGGTTGGCGCCCAGCCGGCGAACTGATTGGAAGGGCCCGCCCGGTCTCGTCGGCGACGACGCGACCGGGCGGGTTGCGGTTACCCGCTGACGATCAGCGCAGCAGGCTGAGCACGTTCTGCGGCAGCTGGTTGGCCTGGGCCAACATCGCGGTGCCGGCCTGCTGGAGGATCTGCGTGCGGGTAAGCTCCGCGGTCTCGGCGGCGAAGTCGGTGTCGCGGATGCGGCTGCGCGATGCCGACAGGTTTTCCGAGGTGGTCTGCAGGTTGGCGATCACCGAGCTGAAGCGGTTCTGCACCGCGCCCATGTCGGCGCGCGCCGAGTTGACCTGGGTCAGCGCCGTGTCGGTGATCGACAGGGCCAACTGGGCGCCGGCGAACGAGGAAATGTCGACGTCGGCCAGGAAGCTCAGGTCGCCTTCGGTCAGCGCGGCGGCGGTGGCACCGGCCAGGTCGGTGTCCAGCGTGTCGCCCACTTCGCCGGCCTTGGTCGAGGTGATGGTCACTTCGCCCGTGGTGTCGTCGAAGGAGGCGGTCACGCCGGCTTCGCTGGACTTGGCGTTGATCGCGTTGACCAGCGCCGTGGCAGCGGCGTTCTGGCCGGCCAGTTCGGCGGTCGCAGCGTCTGCGAAATCGGCGCCAGCGGAGGCGTCGATGGCGATCGCGTCGAAGTTCACTCCGTTGATGGCGAAGCCCGCGATATTGACCGCATCAAACTCGAAGGTCTCCGGCGCGCCGCCGTCGCCGGTGGTGGCGACGGTGGCGGTGAAGGTGGCTTTTGTGAAACCGGCGCCGCCGAGCGAGGCGCTCTTGGCATCGACGATCGAGTCGACGCTGATCAGTTCGCCGGCGTTGGCGCCCACCTGGAATGCCTGGGCGCTGAAACTGCCGTCGAGCAGCTTGGTGCCGTTGAATTCGGTCTGGGTGGCAACGCGATTGACTTCGGCGACCAGCTGGGTGACTTCCTTCTGCAGCGCGGCGCGGTCGCTGGCCGAGTTGGTGGCGTTCGACGACTGCACGGCCAGCTCGCGGATGCGCTGGAGGTTGTTGCCGACTTCCGACAGCGCGCCTTCGGCGGTCTGTGCCAGGGAGATGCCGTCGTTGGCGTTGCGCACGGCGACGTTGATGCCGCGGATCTGGGTGGTGAAGCGCTCGGAAATGGCCAGACCGGCGGCGTCGTCCTTGGCGCTGTTGATGCGCAGGCCCGACGACAGGCGCTGGATGGAGTTGGCCAGGTTAGTGTTGTTGGCGCCCAGGTTGCGCTGCGCGTTGAGCGACATGACGTTGGTGTTGATGACTTGCATGGGGTTGCTCCTCGGTTGTCTGTGGTTGGCTGGCAGCGTGCCCGCCGTTTTCCGCAGGGTTCGGGCTCTACCGATGCCGTGCCGCTGCTGACCAGAGTTATCGGGAGACCCGCAGCGATTCTTTAGCTTGTGCCGTGAGAAAGCCGGGTCGAGCGCAAATATGCTTCGTAAATCACAGAATTGCGTGCCGACATATGATTGATGCCGAGCCTCGGTCAGCGCAGCAGGCTGAACAGCGATTGCGACTGAGTGCGGGTGAACGCCAGTTGCGCCGCCTCCAACGCGGCGGCCTGACGGGTCAGCCGGCTGATCGCTTCGGCGAAGTCCAGGTCGCGAAGTTCCGACAGCGCGGTGCGGGTGTTGAGCAGCGACGCTTCGCGCTCCGCGCCGGCCCGGTCGATGGAAGCCAGGCGCGCGCCGAGACTGGCGCGCGTATCGATGAAATGGTCGGATGCCTGGGCAAGCGCCTGAAGCGAGTCGAAAAAGCGGTTCTGCTTCAATGCCTGATTGGCATTGGGTGTGTCGGGCGTGGAAAGTGCTGCCACCAAACCATCGACCGTGGCGAAGATGTCCTGATTGACCGCAGGCCCGACGCGAAACGCGTCGCCGTCCTCGGGCTGTCCTTCCAGGGTGATCTGGATGCCGCGAAAGCCGATGCTCTGGCCCGGAACATAGGCTCCAGTGGCGATGCTGTTGTTGCCGCTGTCGAGTACGGTGTACTGGCCAGCGGCAAGCTCGACCCGATAGCTGGCGTTGTCCCAAAGCCGTTGGTCCACGAAGCCGGTGCTGCGTAGGGCGGCATTGCCGGCGTTACCGGCATCGGCGCCAACGGCGAACACGCCATTGCCGTTGCGGATGCGCAGAAACACGTCGCTGCCGGCATCGGTGTCGGCGATGGCGATTTCCGGCGCGACTTCGATGCGCCGCCCGCCTTGGTCGCCGACATAGGCGATGCCGCCGGGCAGCTCAAGGAACGGCGGCGAGCCGTCATTGTTGCCGCCGAACAGGTAGCGGCCCTGGGCATCGGTGCTGTTGGCGGCCGAGACGAGCGCCTGGCGCAGTTCGGCGATTTCCGGCAGGAAGGCCCGTCGGTCGCTCAGGCCCAGGCCACCGCCGTTTGCCTGCACGGCGATTTCGCGCAGCCGGGCGAGGATGTCGTTGACGCCGGTCAGCACGCTCTCTTCCAGGCTCAGCCGGTTGGTGAGCAGCGTGGCGTTCTCGCCGAACTGCACCATCTGGGCTTCGGCGCGGTCGAGGGCGACGGCGACGCCCGCACCCACCGGGTTGTCCTTGGCGGTGTTGAGCTTGAGGCCGGTGGCCAGTTGGGTCTGGGTTTGCGAAAGCTCGGCCTGCTTGGCCAGCATCAGCGATACCGACTGCGACAAGGTGGCGGTGGATATCCGGGAGATCATCGGCGCACCGCCGAGAGCAGAGTCTGGAACAGCGAATCGGCGGTACTGATGATCTGCGCCGCCGCCTGATAGGCCTGCTGAAAGCGCAGCAGGTTGGCGGCCTCCTCGTCCAGGTTGACCCCGGATACCGATTCGCGCTCGGCCGACAGGCGGGTGGCCAACTGGCTTTGCGCCTCGCGCGACAATTCCGCCTGACGGGCGACAGCGCCGATCGACACGGTCATCTGGCCCAGCGCCGCGTTGATCGACACCGTGCCACCATCGAACAGACCCTGGTTACCGAACGCGCCGATCAGCCGCATGTTGCCGTTGTCGCTGCTGCCGGGGCCGCGCGGCGCCACGTCGAAGCGGTCGCCAGCCTGCGGTGTGCCGTCCAGGCGCAGTATGAAGCCGGGGCCGGCGATGCCGACCGCCGGGTCGTAGGCGAATGGTCCGGCGCCATCCAGCTCATAGCTGGTCGCGTCGAGGAAGACGATCTGTCGATCGGCCAGAAAGCCGGTCGCACTGGTGTCGGTAATCTCGATTTGCGGTCTGGCGTCGCCGCTATTGGCCAGGCTGGCGGACGCCGCCAGCGGGCTGGCAGCGGCGATCCGGGCCGGGTCGCTGATCGCCACGCGCACCGTCGATGCGGCACCGGCGGTCGGCTTGACCAGAAACCGGTCGCCGGCCGCTGGCGTGCCGCCGACCACCAACGCCAGGCCACCAACCCGCAACGGATCGCCGGCGGTACCGCTGCCGGTGAGCGCAAGCGGCGCGCTGGAGCCGCGCTGGGTCGCGGTCCACACCGAGCCATCGAAGCCCAGCACCAGATCGCCGCTCGGCAATGTGGCCGGGTCTGTAACCGTCGCGCTGAGCGATCCGGCGCCGGTATTGCCGGCATTCGGACTGACCCGGGGCGACACCGGAGCGAACAGATTGCCGCCCAGATCGCCGAACAGGTCGACGCCCTGGGCGTGCAGGGCATTGAAGCCCTCGGTGATGCCGATCGCCAGCCGGCCCAACTGCTCGGCGGTCGGATCGAGAATGGCGTGGCGGAATTCCAGCAGGCCACCCAGTTCGCCGCCCACGCTGTTGGCGCCCAGACGCACGTTGCCGCCGCTGGTGACCAGCGCCAGCTCGCGGCGCTCGGGCTGGAACGGGTCGGCCACGGTGGTCAGCTGCTGGGTGGTCGAGCCGACCACCAGCGCCTGTCCGCCCAGGGTGAATACGTTGAGCGAGTTGTCGTCCTGAACCGTGGCGGTCACACCGATCAGGGCGCTCAGCTCGGCGACCCGCTGTTCGCGCTGATCAAGCAGGTCGTTGGGCTGCTGGCCACCGGAGGCGCCGGTCTGGCGGACGATCTCCAGGTTGAGCCGGGCGATTTCGGCGCTGAGCTGGTTGGCCTCGTTGGCGCCGGCCGCCAGTTTTCCGTTGATCTCGCCGTCGAACGCCCGCAGTTGCCCATCGAGCGAGCGCAGGCGCGTGCTGAGGTTTTCGGCGGCAGACAGAAATTCCTGCCGGGCGGCGGTGGACGCCGGCTGGCTGGCGACCGACTGGGCCGCGTCGAGAAATTCCGACACGGGCCGGTTGAGGCTGGAACCGGGGTCGGTGAAGCCGCGATCCAGGCGCGACGCCAAGCCGGAAAGCTCGGTCAGGCGGCCGAGTTCGGCGGTGCTGTCGAGCGAGCGCCCAAAGATGAAACTGTCGGCCTGGCGGGTGATGCTGGTGGTCTGAACGCCGGTTCCGATGAAGCCGGTGCCGGTCAGCTGCCCGGGATTGTTGGCCAGCTCGACCCGCTGACGGCTGAATCCGGGGGTCTGGGCATTGGCGACATTGTGGCCGACTGTGCTCAGCGCGCGCTGAAAGGCGAGCAGGGCCGAAGTGCCGGTTGACAGGATAGACATCGGATCAGGTCTCGGTGAGGGTTGCGCCGGATTCGATTCGGGCCAGGGCACGATTCATGGTCGGGCCGTTGGCGATGGCGTCGAGTTTTTCGGCGTAGCGCGGATCGGTGGCATAACCGGCGCTTTGCAGCGACTGCGCGAAGCGCCGGCCATCGCCTCCGCTGTTGAGGGCATCGGCATAGCGCGGGCTGGACTTGAGCAGCGCGACATAGTCGCGGAAGCTGTCGGCCGGCGAAGCGTAGGCACGGAAGTCGGCTCGAACCTGGCGGAACTGGCCCTGTTCGAATTCCTGAGTGCCATGACTGGCGATCCGGCCGGCCCAGCGGCTGCCGGCCTTGATGCCGAACAGGTTGTGGCCGGCCTGGCCGTCGTCGCCGCGCGGCAGACTTCGGCCCCAGCCGGTCTCCAGTGCCGCCTGGGCGACCAGGGTACGGGCCGGCACACCGAGTTCGCTGGCGGCGCGCTGGGCGTGCGGCCAGATGCTGGCGACGAATTGTTCCGGACTGCCGGCATCGACTGCGGTCCGATCGGCTGCTGCCACGGCGTCATGTGCCGGCGTTGCCGGCGCGGCCGGCGCGCCAAGGACATTCGGTGTGCTGCGCTTGGCCGCTGCGGCGGTGGCGTGGCCGGCTGCGAACCAGTCATCGCCGGCCGCAGGCGCTGGCCGGGCGCCGGGCAGGCCATCGAGCGGCGAGGCGCTGAGGGCCGGGCCGAGCGCCTGGCGATAGGCCGCGAGCGAGTAGGCGACCGGTCGTGCCGGGGTCGCCGCTGGCGCTTGCGCCTGATCCAGTTGAGCCTGAATGGCGGCCTTGAGCCCGAGGCCGCGGCCTTGCGCGAGCAGATCGGCCAGTTGCTGATCGTACAGATCGCGAAATTGCCCGGACTGGCCGGGAAACAGGCTGTCGTCGCCCAGCGTGGTCTTGCGCATTGCCTGAATCATCAGCTTGGCGAATGCGCCCTCCAGCTGCTCGGCTGCCTTGCGGCTGTCGCTGGCCGCACCCGACGGCGCCGACGCCGCCCGGGTGAGCGGGAAGAGCGTGCTGGTCGACCGGGATTCCACGTCAGATCACTTCCAGCTCGGCACGCAGCGCGCCGGCCCGCTTGAGCGCTTCGAGAATGGCAACCAGGTCGCCCGGTGCGGCGCCGACTTCGTTGACCGCGCGCACGATGTCCTCCAGCGAAGCACCGCCGGCGAACAGAAACATCCGGTCGCCCCCGGTCTGCTCGGCGGCCACCACCGACTCGGCCACGGCCACGGTTTCGCCGCCTCCGAACGGCGCCGGCTGACTGACTGCGACCGACTCGGAAATGGTCACCACCAGCGAGCTGTGCGACACCGCCGCCGGCAGTACCTTCACTTCGCCGCCCATGACCACGGTGCCGGTGCGGGCATTGATGATCACCTTGGCGGCCGCCTGGCCCGGTTCGACCTGTACGTTCTCCACCCGCGCCATGAAGCCGATTCTTGCGCTGATGTCGGCCGGTGCCGGCACCGCGATGGACACTGCATCCAGCGCCCGCGCCGCGCCTGCACCGAGTTCGCGCTCCAGCGCTTGCACCACACGGAAGGCGGTGGTGAAGTCCGGTTGATTCAGATTGAGGATCAGCTCGGCGGTCTCGCCGAATCGACTGGGGAGGGTGCGCTCGACCGTGGCGCCGTTCGGTATCCGGCCCACGCTGGGCACGTTGACCGAAATCCGCGAGCCGTCCAGCCCGGCCGCACCGAAGCCACCGACCACCAGATTGCCCTGGGCGATGGCGTAGGTTTCGCCGTCGATGCCCTTCAGCGGCATCATCAGCAGGCTGCCGCCGCGCAGGCTGCCGGCGTTGCCGATCGACGAGACCGTCACGTCGATCGCCTGGCCGGGTTTGGCGAATGCCGGCAACTCGGCATGCACGGCCACGGCAGCGACATTCTTGAGCTGAGGATTGACGTTGGGCGGTACGGTCACGCCCAGTTCGGTGAGCATGTTGCGCAGACTCTGCACCGTGAACGGAGCCTGCGAGGTCTGATCGCCGGTGCCGTCCAGGCCGACCACCAGGCCGTAACCGACCAGCGGATTGCCGCGTACGCCGGCCACCGAGGCCAGATCCTTGATCCGCTCGGCCAGCGCCGGTTGCGAGAGGGCGAGCAGCACCAGCAGCAGGGCGCGCATGTCAGAACGGCATCCAGCCGGAGTTGAAGAACCGGCTCAACCATCCCTGCGCGTTGGCGGCGGCCAGCGCGCCGCGACCGGCGTAGAGGATTCGCGCATCGGCCACCCGGCTGGAGTCGATGGTGTTGCTGGTGCTGATGTCGGCCGCGCGGACGATGCCCTGGAAGCGAACCAGCTCGTCGCCCTGGTTCAGCTGCAAGCGCTTCTCGCCCTGCACGACCAGATTGCCGTTGGCCAGGCGGTCGATCACGGTGACCGTCAGGTTGCCGGTCAGCTGATTGCTTTGCGTGCTGCTGCCGTCGCCGCTGAAGTCGCGACCGGCGGAGATTTCGGTGTCGAAAATGTTCTGGCCATTGATCGTCGGCGCGCGGCCACCGATCAGCGGTACCGACAGGCTGGCATCGGTGTCTTTGGTGACGCTGGTGCTGGCGCTGGTGCGGGCGTTGGTCCGCTCGCTGAGCACGATGGTCAGCAGATCGCCGGGGTAGCGCGCCTTGTTGTCCTGAAACAGCGACATGCCCGATCCGGTGCGAAAGATCGCGCCGTCGGTAGCCGGCTCCGCGACATAGCTGCTGGCGATCGGCGGCGGTGGGGTGGGTGGCTGCCAGGCCTGATCCACGCGCCCGCCGCTGGCGCATCCGGCCAGCAGGGCGGCGGAAAGAAGAGCAATGGAAGGCTTCGGGATCATGGGCCACTCACACGTTCTGGTTCAGGAAGGCCAGCATCTGGTCGGTGCTGGAGATCGCCTTGGCATTCATTTCATAGGCGCGCTGGGTCTCGATCATCGAGATCAGCTCTTCGACCACGTTGACGTTGGAACTCTCCAGCGCGCCCTGCACCAGGGTGCCGGTGCCGCCCAGGCCGGGGGTGCCGGTCTGGGCCGGTCCGCTGGCGGCGGTTTCCAGGTAGAGGTTTTCGCCGCGGGCCTGAAGACCGGCCGGATTGACGAAATCGGTGACCGACAGCTGGCCGACCTGGATCGGCTGGGCCTGTCCGGCCAACTGCACGCTGACCGTGCCGTCGCTGCCGATCGACACGCTCTGGGCGCCCTCGGGGATCTGGATGCCCGGCTGCACGGCATAGCCGGCATTGGTGACCAGTTCGCCCTGGGCGTTGATCTGGAAGCTGCCGTCGCGCGTATAGGCTGGCGTGCCGTCAGGCAGCAGCACTTCGAAAAAGCCGCGCCCATTGACCGCCACATCCAGCGCATTGCCGGTTTGCAGCACATTGCCCTGTTGGAATGATTTGTCGGTCGACACCACCCGTACGCCGGTGCCCACCATCAGGCCGGTCGGCAACTGGGTCTGCTGCGAGCTGGCCGCGCCGGGCTGGCGCTCGTTCTGATACAGCAGATCCTCGAAGCTGGCGCGCGAGCGCTTGAAGCCGGTGGTGTTGACGTTGGCCAGATTGTTGGAAATGACCGACATGCGCGTCTGCTGCGCTTCGAGTCCGGTCTTGGCGACCCACAGGGCCTTGTTCATGATCTGTCTCCACGAGCGATGTCGCGATGCGTTCTTCCTCTGCGCTGCAAAGCGCGTGCCAGAGGCGGGATCAGCGTCCGGTACGCAGCAGGCTGGTACTCGACTGCGCCAGTTGATCGCCGCTGTGGATCAACTTCACCTGCATCTCGAACTGCCGCGAGAGCGCGATCATTTCGACCAGGGTCTGCGCGCTGTTGACATTGCTGCCCTCCAGAGCGCCGACGGTGAGCGCGGTGCCGGCGGCTGGCGGCAGCGGTGGGTCGGACTGCATCAGGCCGTCTTCGCGGCGCTTGAGCGTGTTGGGATCTTCGGCGCGAAACAGTCCCAGCCGGCCGACGTTGGCCACGGTTTCCGGGCCTTGGCCGAGCGGCTGGATGGAAATCGTGCCGTCGCCGGCAATGTCGAGCTTGGCGTTGGGCGGAATCGCCACCGGGCCGTTGTCGCCCAGCACCGGCAGGCCACTGGCGGTGGTCAGCTGGCCGTTGGCGGTCAGCCTCAACTCGCCGCTACGGGTGTACGCCTGAGTGCCGTCGCGGGCCTGCACGGCCAGCCACACACCGGGATGCAGGGCGATATCGAGCTCGTTGCCGGTGGTGATCACTGGCCCTGGGCTGGCGTCGAAACCGGGCGCGCGCTGCACTGCGTCGATCCGGGTCGCCAGGCCCTGGCCGGGCACCTGAAACGGCTCGGTGCCGACCCGCTCGGCCTTGAACCCAACCGTATTGACGTTGGCCAGGTTGTTCGCCACCGTCGCCTGGGCGCGCAGCGTCGCGCCCGCGCCGGTCATGATCGTATAGAGAGCCTTGTCCATCGGTGCGCTCGCTGGCCCGCTCGGGCCGTCGGTTGCCGCGCTTCCCGCCGCCGCCCAGGGGGTGGCGGGCGACGGAAAGGCGGACTTGGAAACGGTGATGTCCGGCGCCGCGCGAAACCCGGCGACCGGAACGGCAGGGGTATCAGCGGATATTCAGCGCCGCCTGGGTGACCTGATCCTGGGTGGTGATCATCTGAGCATTGGCCTGGAAGTTGCGCTGAGCGGTGATCATGTTCACCAGCTGCTCGGTCAACTCCACATTGGAGGCCTCCAGTGCGCCCGACTGCACCAGGCCGAACGACGCCGACCCGGCCTGGCCGCGAAGCGCCTGGCCCGACTCGAAGGTGGCGGCCCAGGCATTGTCTCCGAGTTTCTGAAGGCCACTCGGGTTGCTGAAAGTGGTCATCGCCAGCTGGCCCAGCGCACTCGACTGGCCGTTGGTGAACCGGGCGAACACCACGCCTTCGGCGTCGATATCGATACCAACCAGACGACCGGTGGTGTTGCCGTCCTGGCTGAGCGTATTGACCGCGAACTGCTCGCCAAACTGGGTCGAGTCGCTCAGGTCCAGCGTGAGCGCGATCGGCGCGGCGCCGGTCGGGGGTGTCCAGGCCGGCAGGGTCAGTTCACCGGTGGCCGGTGCGACCAATGCGCCGGCGTCGGAGTATTGGAGGGTCTGAGTGCCGCCGACAGCATTGCCGTCGATGAAGCTGTTGACCTGCCACTCGTTGGGGTTGGCAGTCTTGACGTAGTAGAGCGTCGCCACATGCGAGACGCCGAGCGAGTCGAACACGGTCAGCGATGTGGTGTGGTTATAGCTGTCGGCGTCGTTGACATCGAAGGGAGTGACGGTGGGCTCCGGGGCGTTGGCCGGCAGATTGGTGCCGATAATCGCGCTGCCGGTCGGGATCGGCGCGTTGTCGCCGAGCGCCAGGCGAAGGTCTTCGCTGCGGCCGGTATCGAAACCGCCATTTGCGTTGGGCGGAAATACCTGCAAGCGCTGGCCGCTGGGGTTGACCACGAAACCGTCGCGGTTTGCGCCGAAGTTTCCGGATCGCGTGTAGACCGGCGTGCCGCCGTCGGACAATGTGAAGAAGCCGCCGCCGGAAATCGCCAGATCCAGGCTGTTGCCGGTGAATTCGATATTGCCCTGGCCGAACTGCTGGGCGACGTTGGAAACCCGCACGCCGGCGCCCGGCTGCAGCCGGCCTACACCCAGCGGCGAAACGGAGAAAACATCGGCGAACTCGGCGCGCGATTGCTTGAAGCCGAACGTGTTGGCGTTGGCGATGTTGTTGGACGTGACTGCGAGATCGGTTTGCGCGGCATTGAGGCCGCTCAGTGCGGTACGAAATGACATGATGTGCTCCCTGGGGACGTGTGGCGATCAGCCGATGCGGCGGATCGAGGCGAGCGGCGCGCTACCGACGCCGGCCAGATTGAGGACCAGCCCCTGGCTGGTCAGCGAAACGCTGTCGATACGTGCGGCAACGAAGGTTTGCAGCGCTTCGGTCGCGGCGCCGGCGCTGACCCGGGCGGCGATTCGGTACTCGCCGGGCGGGTAGGGCTCGCCATCGGCGTTCAGCCCGGTCCACGCGAACGGCACCGGGCCGGCGGCGCCGGCCTCGATGTCGTAGCGGTGAATGACATTGCCCGGCGGATCGCTGATTTCCATCGTCAGGCGACCGGCGAACGGCGACTGCACTTCGCCGGACACGCCGCCTTCTTCGCCGAGCGCGAAACGGTCGCTGGCGACCAACGCGCTGTGCCCGACCAAAGCGGCGGCCTGCAGGGCCTGATCGCTCTCGACGCCGGCAACCAGCGCGCCGAAGCTGTTGTTGAGCGCCTCGATGCCCTGAACTGTCGAGAACTGCGCCAGCTGGCCCAGGAACTCGTTGCTTGCCAGTGGCTTGAGTGGGTCCTGATTCTTCAGCTGTTCGGTCATCAGACGCAGAAAATCGTCCTGACCAAGCTCTTTCTTGCGTTCCGGGGGCTGCACGGACAGCCCGAGTTCGGAAATGATCGATTGGGTGGTGATGCTCATCGGTTGTCCTAGCGGTTCATGTTGAGGGTGGCCAGCGCCAGTTCCTTGGCGGTGTTGAGCACTTCCACACTGTTCTGATAATTGCGCGAGGCGGAAATCATGTTCACCGTCATCGCGATCGGATCCATGTCCGGCGCGTAGACGTAGCCTTCGGGGTCGGCATCGGGGTGGCCCGGCTCGTAGCGGCGCACCGGCTCGGCTTCGGAGGTGACGATCTGGGCGACCCGCACACCCTGAAGGCCCGACTCTCCGGCTACCGGATAGGCGCTGAAAACCGGGTCGATCGGCTTGTAGACGGCCTGCGGATCGCCGCTGACGTTGTCGATATTGGCCAGATTGCTGGCAATCGTATTCAGCCGCGTCGACTGAGCGTGCAGCGCCGAACCGGCCACTTCGAAAATGGGGAGAGAGGCCATGGTTATTGACCTGTGATTGCGGTCAGCAAGCTGCTCACGCGGCCTTCGACGAAGCTCAGGCTGGCGCGATATTCGAGCGCTGCCTTGGCGAACGCCGCCTGTTCGATGTGAGTCTCGACGGTGTTGCCATCCAGGCTCGGCTGGGTCGGAACGCGCCAGACCAGCCGGCCGGCCCGGTCGGCGGCACCCTCGGCGCTCAGGTGGCGCTGCGAGGTGACGGTGAGCGTGGCCTGGCCACCGGACGCCGCGTCCA
Source organism: Lysobacteraceae bacterium (assembly GCA_034376725.1). Lineage (GTDB taxonomy): Bacteria > Pseudomonadota > Gammaproteobacteria > Xanthomonadales > Xanthomonadaceae > UBA11164. The sequence goes on from JAXMJH010000064.1 coordinate 26,596, forward strand.
GCGCCTTGGCGAAGTCGAGGTCGCGCGCCTTGAAGTTGGGCGTGTCGGCGTTGGCCAGATTGGTTGCCAGCATCTGCATCCGGTCCTGGCGCAACGCCAGTGCCTGGCCATGGATGCCAAAGAGCGAAGTCGAATCCGACATGGTTGTGCACCTCCAGCAGGTCTACGCCGGAGTTGCTGCAATCCCTGTGCCATTGGCCACAGGGGCGGCCGTTGTGGCGGTTCGGTTCAGGCGATCTCGGGAAATGCCGTCAGCCGCTCCATGATCTGGTTGGCCAGTTCGTCGGGATGGTATTTGGGCACGAAGCGGTCGGCGCCGACCTGCTCGACCATGGCATTGTTGAAGATGCCCGACAGCGAGGTGTGCAGAATCACGTACAGCTCGGCCAACCGCTTGTCGCGGCGGATTTCGGTGGTCAGCGTGTAGCCGTCCATGGCCGGCATCTCGATATCGGAGATCACCATGCGGTAGCGATGGGCGGGGTTTTCTCCGGCATCGGCCATGTGCTTGAGATGGTCGAGCGCCTGGCGACCGTCGGCCAGCGGCACCGCGATCATGCCCAGGTGCTCCAGTACGCGCTGGATCTGTAGCCGAGCCACCCGGGAGTCGTCGACCACCAGGACGTGGCCGCGCGAGCCGGGAGCCGGCGGCGGGCCGTCGAACACCGGCATGGGCAGCGCATCGACGTTGGATATCTCGGCCAGAACCTGCTCCACGTCGATGATCTGAATCAATTCGCCCTGATGTCGGGTGATCGCAGTCAGCCGGCTCTGCCGGCCCTCGTGTTCTGGTGGCAGCTCGATTTCATCGACCGGAATATTGACGATCCGGTCGACCGCGCTGACCAGAAATCCCTGGAGCGACCGGTTGAACTCGGTGACCAGCAGGTAACCGGGATGTTCGTTGGAATCAGGAAATTCCACGGCGCGGCCGAGATCGATGACCGGAATGCTGCGCCCGCGAATGTCTGCGGCGCCCAGCACCAGGGCTGGCGCCTGCGGCATATCGAACAGCGGAGGGCGCAGCAGCACTTCCTGCACCTTGAACACGTTGACGCCAAAAAGTTGGCGCCCGCCCAGCCGAAACAGCAGCAGGGCCAATCGATTGTGGCCAGCCAGCCGGATGCGTTCGTCGATTCGATGAATGAGGTCGTGCTTCATGCCCGCTAGATCGGCGGCGAACGTGGCAACTTGAGCGCCGAGCGTGGCCATCGTCGCTGGCACATGGCTTGCAAGCTGAGGGGTCATTCAGGAGAACGCCGTGACCCGACCATTGATGCTGTGCTGGGCGTTGCTGCTCGCCACCAACCCGATACTCGCGGCCGACTATCAGGACGTTGCGGCGATCCGCGATGCTGCCCTGGCTGCTGTGACCGAATCGGGCGCGCCGGGTGTGTACGCCGAGGCGACGGTGGACGCCAATCTTCGTCTGCCGGCCTGCCCGCAGGCCTTGCGCGCCCTGCCCGGCCAGTCGGGCACGGTCGAGGTTGGCTGCGATTCCGCGGGTTGGCGGTTGTTCGTGCCGGTGCGGGTGCGCCGCGAGCAGCCGGTGCTAGTGCTCACTCAGAGCATCGCCGCCGGCACGGTGGTGTCCGAGCCGATGATCGCTGTAGAGGTGCGCGACGTGACCCGGCTGAGTGGCGGCAGTCTTTCCGATCCGACCCAGTTGGCCGGCCGCGTAGCGCGGCGCGCGTTGATGGCGGGCAGTGTGCTTTCGCCTCAGGATCTCATTTCGCCGCGCACCATCCGGCGTGGCGATGCGGTGACCGTGATCGCCCGGTCGGGTGGGATCGAGGTTCGCACCGTGGGCAAGGCAATGTCCGATGCCGGGGTCGATGATCGGCTCGCGGTGCAGAACCTCAGCTCGCGACGCATCGTGCAGGGCATCGTCACCGAGGCTGGCGAGGTGGAAATCAGACGTTGAACCTGATTTGGAACAAGCGACCGACCGGCTGCGCTGGCGGGCCGAGCCAAGCCAGCGACAACTGATTTCCCGAGCGAGAAAAATACCGCTAAAGTTCGGCGAGGATCGGCCGCTACCATGGCTGAAGCCTCCAGAGAACTCCGATCATGATCAACAAAATCGATGCGGCGCCGGGCCTGATCGCGCCGGCCACGACTCAGAAGCTCGATCGCGCAAGCGGCGATCGATCTCAGCCGGTTTCGGCCGCGCCGCCGGCCGACAATGTTCGCTTGACTGCCGAGGCCGCTGGACTGGAGATTCTCCAGCGTCAGTTTGCCGCCAATCCGTCGATCGATGTCGAGAAAGTCATGGCACTGCGCGAGGCGGTGCAGTCGGGCTCCTACCGGATCGATCCGGCAGCGATCGCCGATGGACTGCTGCGCATCGAGCAGGACCTGGCCGGGTGAGCGCACAGGCGGCCAGTCTGCTCCAGGCGCTCGCTGATGCGCTGGAGGGCGAGCGGAAGGCGCTGCTGGAAAATGATGCCGAGGCGCTCATCGGCGCCAGTACGAGCAAGCTGCAATCGCTGCAGACGCTGGAGCGGGTCGCGCTCTCCGCCGATATGGCCGGCCAGGTGGCGGAGCTGGCCGAATTCAATCGCGCCAACGGCGCCCTGCTGGCCCGTCGCCAGCGCGAGGTGCGCTGGGCGCTGCGTCACCTGGGCCGCATCGAGTCGGCGCCAGCTTATGACGGGCGCGGTCATCTTCACGGTGAGACGCGTGCTAGAGTGCTGGCTCATGCCTGAGAGCCGGAGCGATTGGCGTGCAGGAAACGTCCGGGCAATCCGAGGAAGTCCGCGCGCTCTCTGAGCGACGCGCCGCCAGCCGAGAGCTGCTTGGCCGCGACCTTTATGCGCTCGCTGAGCGGCTGGATGACGCGCTGATCGTCGTCCAGCAAGCGCTGCCGGCCTATGCCAACCCGGCCGCACGGGTGCTGGCCGCGCGGTTCCCGAAGCGCGACGCCGAGGCCGGCGAGGCGCTTTCGGCGTTGATTCCCACCGAGGCATGGAGCATCGGCCGGCTCAACGGCTCCTGGAGTGGTGAGTTATCCGCGCCGGCTGCCGATGGTTCGCTGGTGTTTTTGCAGGCGACCATGTTGCTGCTCGGCGAATCGGGACAGACCGACAGCGCGTTATGCATGATCCTTCGCGATGTCAGCGAGGCGCGGCATTATGAAGAAGAACTCCAGGAGCGGCACTCCGAGCTACAACAGGCCTATGTGCGGCTGGCTGGCGCTCAGGAGCAATTGTTGCAGTCGGAGAAAATGGCATCGATCGGCCAGTTGGCGGCCGGTGTGGCGCACGAAATCAATAACCCGATCGGCTATGTCCATTCCAATCTGCACGCCCTTCAGGATTACGTGCGGAATCTGTTCACCCTGATATCGGCCTACGAGAGCGCGCTTGAGCGCGCCGATTGCGGCGAGGAGATCGCCGGCGAGATCAGCAGTTTGCGCCAGCGCTTCGATATCGATTTCCTGATATCCGACATGCCTTCGCTGATCGCCGAGTCGCGCGAGGGCATCGAGCGGGTAACTCGCATCGTCCAGGATCTTAAGGATTTCTCGCATACCGGACGCGGCGAGGAGTGGGCGCTGATCGACCTGCATCGGGGTCTTGAAAGCACGCTGAACATCGTCTGGAACGAGATCAAGTACAAGGCGCGCATCGATCGCCGCTACGGCACGGTGCCCGAAGTCGAATGCCTGCCATCGGAGATCAATCAGGTGTTCATGAACCTGCTGGTCAACGCCGGTCAGGCGATCGAGAACTATGGCCATATCACGCTTGCCAGCGGTTGCGATGACAAAGAGGCGTGGATCAGCGTGGGCGACGACGGCGTGGGAATCGACGCGCAGGCTCTGCCGCGGATATTCGACCCCTTCTACACCACCAAGGCGGTCGGCAAGGGCAGCGGTTTGGGGCTGTCGATTTCCTACGGCATCGTAGCCAAGCACCACGGCCGGATCGAAGTCGATAGCGAGCCCGGCCGCGGCACTACGTTCCGGGTGGTATTGCCGCTGCGCCAGCCCAAACCCGACTGATTCAGTGTCGCCCGGCGGCTGATCCGAAGTGCAGCATTTCGGCGCTCTCCGGTCGGATGACGCCCTCTGCTTGCTCGTAGAACCGAAACGCCTCGCGGATGTGGGCGCGCAGATCGTTGTCGTCCCATGGCTTGGTCAGGAAACGGTAGATCGAGCCGCGATTGATGGCATCGGTCACCGTCGACAGGTCGGTGTATCCGGACAGAATCATACGAATGGTGTTCGGATACAGGTCTTTCACCCGGCCGAGGAACTCGGTGCCGCTGCAGTCGGGCATGCGCTGGTCCGAAAGGATGACCTGCACATGATGGCTGGCCAGCAGACTGAAGGCTTGGTCCACGGTGTTGGCGGTGAGTACGGTATAGCCTTCGCGACGGAACAGGCGTACCAGCGAGCGAAGAATGTTTTCTTCATCGTCGACCAGCAGCAGAACCCGGTCCGGCCGCGTCGCCTCGAACGCGTCGGGCAGCAGGTGCCGGCCCCGCAGCAGCAGGGTGGTCGCTTCGGCATCGACCGGACGGCCCAACAGGTAACCCTGAAACATGTCGCAATGGTTTCTGCGCAGAAATCCCAGTTGATCGAGGGTTTCGATACCTTCGGCCAGAATCGACATTCGCAGTTGGTGGCCCATCGCGATGATCGCGCGGGCAATGGCGGCATCGTTGCTGTCGACGGTGATGTCGCTGACGAAGCAGCGGTCGATCTTGAGCTTGTCGATCGGCAGTTGCTTGAGATAGTTCAGGCTGGAATAGCCGGTCCCGAAGTCGTCCAGTGCCAGGCGGATGCCGTGCCGACGCAGCTCCAGCATGATTGTCCGTACCCGGTCGATGTTTTCGACGATGGCGCTTTCGGTGATCTCGATCTCCAGCATTCGGGCCGGTACGCCGTACTCGTCCAGTATCTCGATGACTTCGGCGCAAAATTGCTCGCGCAGCAACTGCTGGGCCGACACATTCACGCTGACGAAGATGTCCTCGTGCCCAGCTTCGATCCATCCGCGCAGGACGCGGCAGGTTTCGCGCAGCACCCATTTGCCCAGCGGTACGATGATGCCGAGATCCTCGGCCACATCGATGAACCGCGACGGCATGATCAGCCCGTGCTCGGGGCTCTGCCAGCGAACCAACGCCTCCAGTCCGATGATCCGCCCGTCCTGGCCGCTGACCTGCGGCTGGAAGTGCAGGCGCATTTCGCCATCGACCACGGCATCGCGCAGTTTCGAGCCGAGCGCAATGCGGTCGCGCAGCTCCTCGGAAAACTCGGGCCGGAATACCACCACCGCGTTACGACCGGCGCGTTTCCCGCGACGCATGGCCATTTGCGCGCAGTTGAGCAGCGCATTGAGCGAGTCGGCGTGGTCGGGATAGAGCGCGACGCCGATGGTGCAGGTCAGGGTCAGGTCGTATGGCGGCAGATGCAGAGTGCGGAACGATTGGTCGCGCAACTTTTCGGCGATGCCCGCCGGGTTGAGGCTGCGTCCGGCGCACGGGATCAGCGCGAGGAAGACATCGGCGGCCAAACGGCACAGCCGGCCATCGACACCGATGCATTCCTCCATCCGTTGAGCCAACAAGCGCAGCGCCTGGTCGCCATAGTCATGGCCCATGCTGCGGTTGACGTTATCGAACTGGTCGATGTCGATCAGAATCACGGCAAAGGCATCGTTATCTTGATTGGCGGCGGCCAGCTGCGACTCGATTTCCTGCTTGAGTCCGGCGAACAGTGGCATCTGCGTCACCGGGTCGCGATTGGCCAGTTCTGCGAGTTGCTGCTGCTGCTGAACCTCGCGGCTGATATCGGTGGAAATGCCCAAGTAGTGGGAGATTTGCCCCTCACCATCGCGAACCGGAGAAAGCGTCAGCTGGTTCCAGAACAGCTCGCCGCTCTTACGGTAGTTGCGCAGTTGTACATGGCAGTCTTCGCCGCGCTCCAGCGCAGCGCGCATGCTGGCGACTTCGGGCTGCTGGCGATCATCGCCCTGAAGGAAACGGCAGTTCCTTCCCAGAGATTCCTCGACCGTGTAGCCGGTCATGTCCTCGAAGGCCTGATTCACGTAGATCGTCGGCAGGTCCGGCTGCCGGGCATCGGCGATCAGGACCGCGCTGTGGCTGGCCTCGATGGCGCGTTCAAGCAGGCGCATCTGTTGCTGGGTACGTCGAGGCTCAGTGACGTCGCGAATGGTGACGATTCGGGCTGGTTCGCCCTCCCAGACGGTGTGGGCGGTGCGCGTTTCCAGGTCCGAGCGTCTACCGTCGGCGTGGAACAGGCTGATGTCCTCGGCGCCTTCGTCAGTCGTAACCGACAAGGCCAGAGGATAACCTTCCAGCCGGTCCGCTGGCGTGCCGAGGATGTCGCCAGCAGCCCCATTGGCGAGACGGATACGATTGTCCCCGTCCACCACCAGCAGCCCATCGGCCACGTCGGCCAGCACCTTGCGCAATTGCTTGGTCTGTTCGCGCATTGCGCGCTCGGCACGCAGCTGAAGCGTGATATCGGCGACCTTGAGCACGTGCGCCGGGCGATCATCGAGCTGGACGGTATCGATCATCAGCTTGACGTCGAACAGCTGTCCATCCTTGCGCTGGTGCTGCCCCACCATGGTCCGGCCAGACCCCATCGATTCCCTCTGCTGATAGACCGCATCGCGCTGGTCCGGCGACCAGAGCGAAAATGCCGGCATGCCGTTGAACTCGTCGGCTGAATAGCCATAGAGCTCGCTGGCCGCCTGGTTGGACAGCGTCAGATGGCAGTCTTCCCCCTCGCAGATGAACATGGGAACCGGTGCGCGTTCGAACAGCACACGGTACCGCTTCTGCTCGCTGGACAATTGTGCAAGCAGCCGGCTGCGCTCGAGGGCATAACGCAGGCAGCGCGAAAGACCCTCGGCATCGTATTCGCCCTTGACCAGAAAGTCGGCGGCGCCGCCACGCAGGGCGGCCTGCTCGATGTCCGGGTTACTGCCGCCGGTCAGCAGAATGACTGGCGCGGCGATTTCGAGGGGCTTGGCGGCTTCCAGCCAGTCCAGCCCGGTCTCCGGGCCAAGTCGATAATCGACCAGATAGGCGTCGTGTGCGAGATTGGCCAATGCATCCAGGCCTGCCCTGTAAGACGGCGCCCAGTACGCAGTCACCCGCCACCCAGGCAAGGCCTCCAGCAGGTCCTTGCACAGGATGTAGTCGTCCTCATCGTCGTCGACAATCAGGACGCGCAGCGGGTTTGTCGCCGGTGCAGTCATCAGGGAGCCGGAATTTCCACGATGTTCAACCAATAGTGCAGCGTCTGTTGAACGGTTTCGACCAGGCCGGCGAACGTCGTCGGCTTGCACAGATAGGCATTGCAGCCAGCGCGATAGGCGGCCAGGATGTCGTTGCGCGAGGCGGATGTGGTCAGCACGATGACCGGAAGATGGCGCAGGCTTTCCTGGGCACGAATTTCGATCAGCGTCTCCAGGCCACCCATGCGCGGCATGTTCAGGTCGAGCAGAAGCAGACCCGGCGGCGGATGGTCGTCACCGCCATACGGCCCCTCGCCTCTGAGCAACATGAGCAGCGCCTCGCCGTCTGGAACGAATTCGACCCGGGCCGGAATTCTGGCGTCCTTGAACGCCTCGCTGACCAGCAGGCGGTCGTCGGGATCGTCCTCTGCCATCACCACGGTAATGAGGCCACGTGCCTTTTGCATAAACATGCTCGATGAGTTGGGTGGCCTTAAGGGTATATCGGTCCGCGCTCAATTTCCTTGAACACCTACCTGGCCGAGCCACAATCACGAGCCATAATCAGCTTTCCGGTGCCGGCGCCGAGCGAAGCGGTAACTCCACCGTAAACGTTGCGCCCATGCCCGGGCGGCCTTCCGCCCGGATTGTGCCGCCAAGGCGCTCCGCCATGCTGCGGGCCAAGGTCAGACCCATTCCGGAGCCCGGCGAGGCGCTCCGCCCTTCCAGCTTCTGGAACGGATCGAAAATGCGCCCGGCGTGGCGCGAGTCGAACCCGCTGCCGTTGTCGACGAAGCTCAGTCGCAGCCAGGGATCGTCGCCGTCCTCATCACGGGCAAAGGTTTCGGCAAGCACCCGAATCCGAAGCGGCCGGTCCGGATGCCGATACTTGACGGCGTTCTCGATCAGGTTGGCGACAATGCCGGCCAGCAGGCGATAGTCGGTGCGAACGATGCCGGCCTGGTCGTCGAGCTCGATATCCGTCAGGGCCTTGTCCGCGCCATCGAAAAAACGCTCGGCGATCTGCTCCAGCAGGCGGCCCAGCGAGATTGGTTCTGCGATGACCGGCTCGGTGTGCGCCTTGAGGAAGTGTTGCAGGTCGTTGACCAGAAGCTGCATGCGGCCGCTGGCTGAGGCAATGCGCGACGACAGGTCGACCAACTGGTCCCGATCGGAGTGCGGCGTGGTGGCCCGGTCCAGCAGCAGGTCGCATAGTGTTTGCAGTTTTCGAAGCGGCTCCTGCAGATCGTGATAGGCGAGGTTGGCGCACTGCGTGAGGTCGCGCTGAGATGCGGCCAGCTGCGCTTCGGTACGCGCGAGAGCCTGGCGCATGCGATGGCTTTCGGTGACATCCTGAATCGACCCGTGAACCGCGATCAGCTTGGCGTCCCGGTCGGCTTCTGGGCTGCCAAGCAGGTGCAGGTGGCGGATTTCCCCGCTTGGCCTGACGATGCGGTAAAAGGCCTCAAAAGGCACAGATCGTTGGATAGCTGGGCTGACCTCCTCAAGCAATCGCTTCCGGTCGCGCGTGTGGACCAGTCGGATGGCATCGCCGATCGGGATGGAATTCACGGTCGGCTCGATGCCGTGAATCCGGAAGGTCTCCACAGACCAGTTCAGCGTCGTGGCACTGCCGTCCACGATATCCAGGCGCCACGCGCCCAACCTGGCTATCCGCTGGGCCATGGCGAGCATGGCTTCGTTCCGCTCGATCCGTTCGGCGATGGCGCGCTCGTCGCTGACATCGCGCAACTGCACCGCCAGCCCGTTCAAGTGGCGGTGGATGCGCACCGCCAGTTGCTGCCGGCCACCGTCCATGCGCAATGAAAAACTGGTTCGCCCGCCCTCGGTCAGGGTGCGCTGCAGTTCGGTTTCGAAGCGCGTGCCGATGAGTTCCGGCAGCGCGGTCCAGAGGTTTCTGCCCAGCAGCACGTCCGGCGACTTCCCCAGCAGGCCAGTCAGTGCGCTGTTCGCGCCTAATACAGTTGCGTCGGCTGCCAGGATGATGAACCCGTCCATCAGGCTGTCCAGCAGGGCATTGATGGGTTCTGGGGATCGATCAGTTTCCATGGCGTAGCCTTTCCATAGCGGTCGTGAGCAGAGGGGGGGTCGGCAAGCCGGCGGTGAGAAAAGTCACGCAACTGTTCACTGGCGCTTATAACATCTTGGCGGTGAAGGCATGGTGACTGGAGTCACGCGGCAACTCCGGGTTGCACAGTACCGGAGCTTGGCGACGGGACAAGCCCAAAGGTTCTGGATTTGTCGGCTGGGCCACCTTCGTGTCGCTGTGCCTCTGTTTCGGCGCAACGGGCCAGCAACTTTAGGGTTCCAGTGGTGGGTTCGCCACGCGCTTGCGCGCGGTGCAAAGTCTGGAGTCGGCGACTCAGCCTGGCTTTTCTCATGCTGAAGGCGATCCGACCGCACGCAGTGTGGCGTGCCGCAAGGTCCCTCCCGAATCGTGGCCGATTGCGATGGCATCCATAGGTGATCGGTCCAAAGTCGATCCTGCGGCGACCGAAAATCGTGCCGATCGCTCATGCCCGAGCATCGGCTGCGGCAGTGATGCCTCGGCGTTCAGCTGTCGTGATCGAATCGAGCACATCGGGCAGCGCGAGTGACGCCATCGAGTCCAATCCCGGATAATGATCGTCTGCCCGAGGAGTCCGTCGATGAATACCGCCCACCGCAAGCCGCTGCCCGGCACCCGTCTCGACTGGTTCGACGCGCGCGAGGCCGTCGATGCCGTTCAGCCCGGCGCCTTTGCCACGCTGCCCTACAGCTCGCGCGTGCTGGCCGAAAATCTGGTGCGCCGCTGCGATCCGCAGGCGCTGGAAGCATCGTTGCGCCAGTTGATCGAGCGCAAGCGCGATCTGGATTTTCCGTGGTTTCCCGCGCGCGTGGTCTGCCACGACATCCTCGGCCAGACCGCGCTGGTCGATCTGGCCGGACTGCGCGATGCGATCGCCGATGAGGGTGGCGATCCGGCCCAGGTGAATCCGGTCGTGCCGGTGCAGTTGATCGTCGATCACTCGCTGGCGGTGGAATGCGGCGGCTTCGATCCGAATGCCTTCGAGAAGAACCGCGCCATCGAGGATCGTCGCAACGAGGACCGTTTCCACTTCATCGACTGGACCAAAAAGGCATTCAAAAACGTCGATGTGATTCCGCCCGGCAACGGCATCATGCATCAGATCAATCTGGAGCGGATGAGCCCGGTGGTCGGCGTGACCGACGGGGTGGCCCACCCGGATACCTGTGTCGGCACGGACAGCCACACGCCGCATGTCGATGCGCTGGGCGTGATCGCGATCGGCGTGGGTGGGCTGGAGGCCGAGAACGTGATGCTCGGCCGCGCGTCCTGGATGCGCCTGCCCGACATCATCGGCGTCGAGCTAGCCGGACGACCGCAGTCCGGCATCACTGCGACCGACATCGTGCTGGCGCTGACCGAGTTTCTGCGGCAGCAGAAAGTGGTCGGCGCATGGCTGGAGTTTCGCGGCGAGGGCGCCGCCGCGCTTACCCTGGGCGACCGCGCCACGATCTCCAACATGGCGCCCGAATACGGCGCCACCGCCGCGATGTTTTTCATCGACCCACAGACCCTCGACTACCTCAGGCTCACCGGCCGCAGCGACGAGCAGGTGGCGCTGGTGGAAACCTACGCCAAGGCCGCTGGCCTGTGGGCCGACGCGCTGGCCGATGCCCGTTACGAGCGCACGCTGCATTTCGACCTGTCCACGGTCGGCCGCAACATGGCCGGACCGTCCAATCCGCATGCCCGGGTGGCGACCGCCGACCTGGCGGCCAGAGGCATCGCCGGAAATCTCGACGCGGCCCGCGCCCAGGAGGCCGAAGGCCTGATGCCCGATGGCGCGGTAATCATCGCCGCCATCACCAGCTGCACCAACACATCCAACCCGCGCAACGTGATCGCCGCCGGCCTGCTGGCGCGCAATGCCAACCGCGCCGGCCTGGCGCGCAAGCCCTGGGTGAAAAGCTCGCTGGCGCCCGGCTCGCGCGCGGTGGCGCTGTATCTGGAGGAAGCCGGGCTGAAGTCGGAACTGGAGCGCCTCGGCTTCGGGATCGTGGCGTTCGCCTGCACCACCTGCAACGGCATGAGCGGCGCGCTGGATCCGGCCATCCAGCAGGAAATCATCGACCGCGACCTGTACGCCACCGCCGTCCTGTCGGGCAATCGCAATTTCGACGGTCGCATCCACCCGTATGCCAGGCAGGCCTTCCTGGCCTCGCCGCCGCTGGTGGTGGCCTACGCCATCGCCGGCACCATTCGCTTCGACATCGAAAAGGATGCCCTGGGCCATCGCGCCGACGGCTCACCGATCCTGCTCAAGGATCTGTGGCCGAGCGATGCCGAGATCGATGCCATCGTCCAATCGGCGGTCAAGCCAGAGCAGTTCCGCCGGGTCTACGAGCCGATGTTCAGGATCGCCGTGGACACCGGCGAGAAAGTCAGCCCGCTCTACGACTGGCGCGCCCAGAGCACCTACATCCGCCGACCGCCGTACTGGGAAGGCGCGCTGGCCGGCGCCCGCGCGCTGACCGGCATGCGCCCGCTGGCATTGCTGGGCGACAACATCACCACCGACCATCTGTCGCCATCCAACGCGATCATGGCCGATAGCGCCGCCGGCGAATACCTGGCCCGGATGGGCCTGCCCGAAGAGGACTTCAACTCCTACGCCACCCATCGCGGCGATCACCTCACCGCCCAGCGCGCCACCTTCGCCAACCCCAAGCTGATCAACGAAATGGCCATCGTCGACGGCCAGGTGAAACAGGGCTCGCTAGCCCGGGTCGAGCCGGACGGCAAGGTAATGCGCATGTGGGAGGCGATCGAGACCTACATGGAACGCGGCCAGCCGCTGATCATCATCGCCGGTGCCGACTACGGACAGGGCAGCTCGCGCGACTGGGCCGCCAAGGGCGTACGACTGGCCGGCGTGGAGGCGATCGCGGCCGAGGGCTTCGAGCGCATCCACCGCACCAACCTGATCGGCATGGGCGTGCTGCCGCTGGAGTTTCTGCCCGGCACCACGCGCCACACGCTGGCCCTGGACGGCAGCGAAACCTGCGATGTGCTCGGCGAGCGCACGCCGGGCGCGAGGCTCACCCTGGTGGTCAACCGTCGCAACGGCGAGCGGCTGGAAGTGCCCGTCGTCTGCCGGCTGGATTCCGACGAAGAAGTGTCGATCTACGAAGCCGGCGGCGTGCTGCAACGTTTCGCCCAGGATTTTCTGGATTCCGCGCAGGCGGCATGAGCGCACTCGCAGCACTAACCTGGAGCGGACCGACATGCAGACCCCGCAACTGAAAATCCCCGCCACCTATTTGCGCGGCGGCACCAGCAAGGGCGTGTTCTTCCGCCTTCAGGACTTGCCGGCCGAGGCCCAGGTGCCCGGCCCGGCGCGCGACGCGCTGCTGATGCGGGTGATCGGCAGCCCCGATCCATACGGCAAACATACCGACGGCATGGGCGGGGCCACTTCCAGCACCAGCAAATGCGTGATCATTTCCGCCAGCAGCCGGCCCGATCACGACGTGGATTATCTTTACGGCCAGGTTGCGATCAGCGAATCCTTCGTCGACTGGAGCGGCAACTGCGGCAACCTCAGCACAGCGGTCGGGCCGTTCGCCATCGCCAACGGCTTCATCGACCAGGCCAGCCTGCCGCGCGATGGCGTTTTCCCGGTCCGCGTGTGGCAGGCCAACATCGGCAAGACGATCATCGTCCATGTACCGATTGCCGATGGCCAGGTGCAGGAGACCGGCGATTTCGAACTCGACGGCGTCGCCTTTCCGGCCGCCGAGATCGTGCTGGAATTCATCGACCCAGCCGACGACGGCGAGGGCGAAGGCGGCGGCGCGATGTTCCCCACCGGCAATCGGGTCGACACGCTCGATGTGCCCGGAATCGGTCGCTTGCAGGCCACCCTGATCGATGCCGGCATCCCCACCGTGTTCGTCAACGCCGCCGACATCGGCTATACCGGCAGCGAGTTGCAGGACGCCATCAACGGCGATCCCGCCGCGCTGGCCCGGTTCGAGACACTGCGCGCCCATGGCGCCCTGCGCATGGGCCTGATCGCCGATCTGTCCGAGGCGGCCAAGCGCCAGCACACGCCGAAAGTTGCCTTCGTCGCGCCGCCGGCCGACTACATCGCCTCCAGCGGAAAACGCATCGCCGCCCAGGACATCGACCTGCAGGTACGCGCCCTGTCGATGGGCAAGCTGCACCACGCCATGATGGGCACCGCCGCCGTGGCCATCGCCACCGCCGCCGCCGTGCCCGGCACAGTGGTGAATCTGGCTGCCGGTGGCGGCCCGCGCAATGCAGTGCGCTTCGGCCACCCGTCAGGCACCCTGCGGGTCGGCGCCGAAGCCGTGCAGGTCGACGGCCAATGGACCGTGCGCAAGGCCATCATGAGCCGCAGCGCCCGCTTGCTGATGGAAGGCTGGGTGCGCGTGCCGGGCTGAGTGCGGTACGTTCGCCATCCCGCGCCAGGCTGGCGACCCTGCGTCTTCGGGCGCTGACTGGAAGCACCGCCCAAGCTACCAGAGGCGAAGCAGTTTTCGGTCGATGCTATGAAGCCACGTCGCGCCTATGGCACGCCAAGGCTCCCCAGATTTTACCCTTGCCAGCCGCTTCGGATGTACCAATGCGGAACTGGCGTTGAGGCAAATCGGCCAACGCAAGTCGTTTCATGTGGCGAACTGTCGCAGCCGACGTTGCAGTGATTGCACCTCATGTCAGAATCGATAGCTCAACGTGCCTTGGATGCGATAGTCCAACTCGTCCTGATCGCCGTTGAAATTTTCGACCAAGGGCAACCCGAACGAAAGGCTGAGGCTCACGTTCGACGCGCTCCCGATGCGGATTCCGGGCGAGAGGTACAACTGATGCGCGCCTGAGTTGCGCTCCCGCTCGTCGTCGACAGTCTGCTTTTCCCGCCATTGGCCATTCAGTTCCAACACCAGATCCACCGACGTACTCCCGTCCAGGCGGTAGGCTATGGCCGTGCTGTAGGCAAACAGATCGCCCAGATCGGTATCCTGGGTGCCTTCGCCGACTAGCGTGTAAACGGCGCTGGCGGCATACGTGGTGCTTCCCACGGACTGACTGAAGGCCAGGCCAAGAAACGGGTCCCAAGAGCCGCTGCCGGGCTGCTGTTCTGCCTCGAAGCGATTGCCGTTTGCGTTGCGTTCCTGTGTGCGGCCGGTTGGGGTCTTGATGCCGAAAAGCAGGGTACCGTGGCGATCGGCAGAGGCATCGTGAATGAAGCGGTACTGGCCAAATGCTGTCAGATCGCCAAAGCCGCTCGAATCGCCGAGCACTTCGATCTCGCCATCTTCGGGCTCGCTGACATCATTGCGAAGATGGTAAGGCAGGCGAAAACCGACAGTAAGATTTTCGGTTGCACCGTAGGCCAGGCCGAGCGATGTGCTCCACAGCGATTTGACCCGGTGGAGGTCGGCGCCTTCGTCGGCCTCATGCAGCGCCAGCGCCCGATCAGCGGGAATGGTTTCGATGTCGACGAATTCCGAACGCACCCCTATCGTCCATCCACCGCGTTGGAGCGGCACAGCCGATTCGGTGTCGATCGGCGCGGCAAATTGGCCGCCGCCCAACGATGATGATGCGGAGTGGCTGGCCCAACTGATAGGGCTGATTACACTCGCGACCAGGAACATTGTGGGCACCGCAGAACGGGTGCGCGAACGCTGGTGAGGTAGATGGCAGCTCATGTGGAGGAGTTCCTGTCCTGGAGTTCGGTGGAGATTCGCGTCGGTCGCGGGGCGCACGATCGAGCTGAATCTTAGTCGCAGAGGTTCTTGGCCGGAATGCGGCAAATGCCCGCAGCGGATATCACCGGACCATTCCCTAATGCCAGCGGGTGGACATCCTTGCAGTGCAGAAACGAGTTCAAAACAGCTATCGTGACTACGGCCAATCTCGCCGGCCTCGCCTGCAGTTGGTAAGACACTGCCGGGAGCTGAGGTTCAGTCTGCAATGAGCCTTGGCACCTCTGAGAACGATCGAGGGCGGCGGGAGAAATCGCGCCGAGGCAGAGATTGGGTCGGAGCAACCTCAATGAGTTCTGAGTGAAGCTCGCCGGGCTGCGGCCGCTGGAGTCCACCCAATGCGGGCTGGTCGCCGGGTATCGCGGCGACGGCACACCAGATGTCGCGCGCTCGCGCTTGACCTTGAAACGCAGGCCCCGCTGCCTGGCCTCGGCCTCCAGCAGGCCGACCCAGGCAAACCGCACCTTACCCCCGATTCAAATCATCCAGGGCGCGCGCTTTTCCAGGTTCCGGCCTGGTGCAGCCAGTTCAAAGCGTAGCGCTGAGCGATCACGCCGTTACAGCACAATCACCGGCCCACCGGCATCGCGGGCGTCGGCTTCATCGTGGGTAACCAACAGGGTCGGCAGGCCCGAAGCGCGCAGATGGCCGAACGCCAGTTCGCGCATCTCGTGGCGCAGCCCGGCATCAAGCTTGGAGAACGGCTCGTCGAGCAATACCGCGCGCGGCTTTGAAAGCAGCAAACGCATCAATGCCACCCGCGCCTTTTGGCCGCCGGACAGGGTGGCCGGATCGCGATGGGCGAATCCGGCCAGGCCGATCTGTTGCAGCGCCTCGTCGATCAACGTGGCCGCGCCGGCACCGTGCCCCTTGAGCCCAAACCGCAGATTGCCGGCCACCGACAGATGCGGAAACAGCAACGGGTCCTGAAACAGCAGCCCCACTCCTGAGCGCTCGGCCGGCAGGCCGGTGATGTCCTGCCCGGCCAGCCATACCGTGCCGCTGGCGGTAAACGTCGCCGGCAAAAAACCGGCGACGAATGCCAGCAGGCTGGACTTGCCCGAGCCCGACGGCCCCATGATCGTCAGCACCTCGCCGGCACGCACCGTGGCGTCGATTGCCAGCAACTCCCGGCCATCCAGGCACAGCCGTACCGCCGTCAACTGCAGATCGCGCATCGCGTTCAATGAACCTCCCGCATTCCGCGCCGGTTGTGCCACAGCACGCGCGGCAACACCAGGGCGACGATAAAACCCAACAATGGCAACAGCGCCTGCACCAGCCCCCAGACCCCGATCAAACGGCGATCACCACCGGACGATAGCGCCACCGCTTCGGTGGTCACCGTGCTGATGCGGCCTGCCCCAAGCAATTGCGTCGGCAGGTACTGACTGATGCTGATTGCCAGACCCAGCGCGAGCGCAGTGAGCACCGGGGCGAACAGCAACGGCAAGCGCACGCGCCAGAACACCGCGTTGGTCGACGCGCCCAGCGCATGCGCAACATGGCTCCAGCGTGGATCGAGGCGACGGTACGCTTCGGACAGGGTCAGGAATACATAGGGCAGCACAAACAGCAGATGCCCAAGCATCACCAGCCACCATGCCGGTGCGGCACTGAAATACACGCTGACCACGGTGATGCCGGATAAAAACGCCACCTGCGGCACCAGCAATGGCAGGTACAGCAGCCACAATGCCCATGCCGGCCGACCACCCACGCGCTGCTCCCGTTCCAGCGCGCTGAGCACCAATACGGTGGCAATCACGGTCGCTACGCACGCGATCAACAGCGTGGTCGCAATCGGGCCGGATAGCGATGGTGCCGCGTGTATCCAGTTGTCCAGGCCGACGCTATCGGGCCAGGCGGCGGGA
This sequence comes from Lysobacteraceae bacterium, assembly GCA_034376725.1. Lineage (GTDB taxonomy): Bacteria > Pseudomonadota > Gammaproteobacteria > Xanthomonadales > Xanthomonadaceae > UBA11164. Next base: position 43,511 of record JAXMJH010000064.1, read on the forward strand.
AACCGCCACATCCCGGCCATGCTGTTGAGCGCCAGCGCCAGCAATGCCATGGCCGCCACCGCAACCGCCAGCGCCATGGAGCCGCTGCCAAACATCCGGATCAACTGTTCACCGCGATGGCGACCACCGCGCGCTACCCAGAGCGAAAACACGGCTGCTGTCGCCTGCTCCAGCAGCCACCAGGTCGACAGCAATGCCAGGGTCACCAACAGCTGCGCGATGGCGCCGGCCGACGCGAGGAAACGCATGTCCAGATCCGGATCGTTGAACCAGGCGACGACCTGCACGCTCAACGTTGGTGGCAGATTCGGGCCCAGGATCATCGCCACATCCACGGTTGAAGACGCATAGGCCAACACCGCATACACCGGCAGCCGGATCAACGGATACAGCCGCGGCGCCACCACCTTGAACCAGGCCACGCGCGGGCGATAACCCAGCGAGCGGGCCAGCATCACCGATTGACCGGGATTGACCTGCGGCAGGGCGGCGAACGCCATCAACAACAGGAATGGAATCTCCTTGATGATCAACCCGGCCATCAGCGACAGGCCCCAGGCGTCCTGACCGATCATCAGGTCCGGCGGTCGCTGCCAACCGCTGAGCGCGGGAGAAATCCAGCGTGCGATCAGACCGGCGGGGGTGATCAGAAACGCCAGACCGAACGCGGCCGCCGCATGCGGCACCGACAGCAGGGGCGAGATCAGCCGACGGATCCAGCGATCGAAGCGGCTGCCGCTGAACCCGGCGAGGAAGCAAAAAACCACGACAAGCGACACCAGGGTAGTCAGCAGGCCGGAAACATAGCTGACCCCGATCGAGCGCCAGATCCCCGGCGCCTGCAACAGATCGCGCCAATGCTGCATGCCGATCTGTTCTCCGCCCAGCACCGGCAGGTAACCGAACGCCGGCAACAGCGCCAGCAGCAAGCCGGCGGCGATCGGCAACACCAGCAGGCCGATGATCAGACGCGGTATCCAGCGCAACATCATCCGTGATTACCGTCGCACCCGATCAGCGCCCGACATAGCGCTGCAGCCACGCGTGCTCGAGGGCGGCGACCCAGCTCGGATGCGGTTCGGCCAGCACTCGCGTGGGTGCCGTCGCCGGCAGCGCGCCCGGCAATGTGGCCCAGGTCGCAAACCGCGCGCGGTCGGCGGCATCGAGCTGCGCCAGCGACAGCACGGTGGCGCTGCCCCAGACCTGCGGATCGAGCTTGCGCGCCTGCGCCTCGGGCGAAAGCAAGAAGTTGGCCACCACCATCGCCGCCGCCTTGTGCCTGGCATTGAACGGAATGGCGACAAAATTCACGTTGCCGATGGTGCCGGCATCGAACACGTAGCTGCGCACGCTGGCCGGCAATTCCTGTCTGGCGATGGCGGCCACCACGTCGCCGGCACTGAAGGTATAGGCCAGGCTCAGTTCGCCATCCGCCAGCAATCGGCGCAGTGCCGGGCCGCTGTCGGGAAATGCGCGGCCGGAACGCCACAGATACGGATGCAGGGCATCCAGGTATGCCCATAACGGCGCGGTCACCGCAGCAAAGTCGGCCTGTTCGACCGGCGCGTACAGCGCCTGCCGATCGCTTGCCAGCTCCAGCAGGGCCTGCTTGAGAAAGGTGGTTCCGAGAAACTGCGGTGGCCGCGCGTAAGTGAACTGACCGCGATGCTGCCTTGCCCAGGGCAGCAACTCGGCGATGCTGCGCGGCGGCGCGCCAGTCGCCGCGCCATCGTAATAGAACACCACGCGCGCCTCGCTCCAGGGCGCCTCATAACCCTCGACCGGCACGGTGAAGTCGGTTCGCACGGCGGGATTATTGTCTGGATCGGTGAGATGGAAGTTGGGCAACTGCTCGGCCCAGGGCCCAAACAACAAGCCAGCGTTTTTCAGCGCCGCGAAATTTTCACCATTGATCCACAGCAGATCGACCGCACCGTTGGCGGTATTGCCGGCCTGCTTTTCCGCCAGCACCCGCGACACCGCAACTGCGGTATCGGCCAGTTTTACGTGCACCAGATCAATGCCGAAACGCTGCTCGACCAGCGTCGCCACCCACGCAATGTAGTCGTTGATTTTCGGCTCGCCGGCCCAGGCGTTGAAATACACGCTCTGCCCACGCGCCTCGCGCTCGACCTGTGGCCAGTCGGCGGGATCCGGCGATTCGGCTGCGGCCTGAGCGGCAATCACCAGCATGCCGACGCAGCAGGCTTGCAGCAGCCCGCCCAGGAGGGACTTTCGACGATGGGGAATCCGCACTGTCGCGATCATTGCGAAGATCCGGCTGCCTGCCGCCGAGCCAGACGTTGGGCACGCAAATCATCCAGCGCCGAACCCAGCACCTCAGCGAAAAATCGGTCGCAGCCGATACACAGGTTGGCATAGGCGCGCCCATCCGGCATCTGCGTGTGCGCGGCATCCACAAATCGCTCGACGCTCCAGCCCGCGTGCAGGCCCATGCGCTCGGGCTTGCCGGCGTTGATCGCTTCCAGCGCCGGATGCCCGGCCAGACTGTCGAGGATTTCCAGCAACGGCTCCTCGACCAGGTTGCCGAGTGGGTGCGCGGTCTTCAGGCAGCAAGGGAACACGTCGCCGGACGGGTCGATTGACACTTCCGAACCGGACCGGCCGTAATCGAGAAAGTTGAGCCCGCCCGACCAGGCATTGCAGAAATTGTCGCTCAGGCCGGCCGTGGACAGGCTGTTTTCCCAGGCCCGGCCGCGCGGCCAGAGCTTGCCGATCCAGGCGTCCTCGGTGGCTCCGAATGCGCTGTAGACCGGCCCGGGTTCGTCCATCCAGGCGCGTTCGTCGGCCTGCACCCCCGAGCGCCGGATGCCGGCGGCATGAAACCAGCCCTCCAGCCGATCAAGCAGGCGCTGGGACCCGTCGCCCTGCATGCCAACGTGGTAGTCGTCGAGGCCGGCGACCGAAATCATCCACACCCCGCAGTCCAGCAGTTCATCGATGATTGTCGGCGTCAGCAGGTCGCCGGTGGTCTGCACCACCATATTGACGCCGCCCACCGCCTGATAGCGCGCGCGAATTGCGCGCAGCGTCGGGTAGAGCACGCGCTCACGCACCGGCTCGGTGAGCACGTCGCCGCCGGACAGGATGATCCGGCCGCGACGCTCGGCCAGGTTGCCGTCGGGCATGGGGTGGTGCCAGTCGCGATACATCATCGTCGGCGGCAGATGGGCAACGATACGCGGCGCATTGCGTTCCGCCTCGGACACCACGTCCTCCAGCGCTTCGCGGACGTAGGGCCGGAAACGGGCTTCGTAGCAGTGCTTGCAACGCCGATGGCAATGCCAGCACACCACGTAGTAAATCGACTCCATTGCTTGTTGCCTTTTGCGGATTTGCGGGCTCGTGCCTACCTGCCGGTCGAAACTTCCGGCTTATGCCGGCGAATGACGTAAAACCACTCTGCCGACTGCATGCAGGCTACGCGATGTTTGCCATCACCATGCCACGCCTTGCGACTGGCGTTGATCGCTTTGACCGCGCCCATCGCATAACGCTCGATGCACGGAGTCCGCACCAGCCGGCCCATCGGATCGCAGGTCACGCTGAGGTTGAGCTCCACGTCGATTTCGGCAGCACTCCCGATTTTCGTCATGCTGCCGCCAAGGAGCCCAAGGAAGTATAAGCGGCCTTTGCGCCGGCTTCGCTGGCCCCCGGCGGTACCCAGCGCCGTGCCAGCCATCGTTTGGCCGGAAGCTTGAATTCCCTGTGCCTGCGGGGTGCATGTCATCGTGCGAAGGAAGCCTCCCGACCGAACCGGATGCATCTTCTCGCGCGTGCCCGACTGGCGTCATCCCGGTGCTGTCGAGGCCGTTCGTGCGCTGAAATCGCGAAAACGCCGTATGCGGATGGTCGAATGTTTCCAGACGTTCAGAACTTCCACTCTGCGGTCAGGATTCCGAAATTGTTGCTGGGATCACTCAGATCGGTTCCAGGCTCGGTGTCCACCGAATCTGTCGCCAGGTGCATCGTAAAGTGCAGCCCCCAGTTTGCCCGCTCGTAGTGCAGCCCGAGTACCAGTTGGCCGAGCAGATTGTTCGGATCGATCCGCTCGTTGTCGGTCCATTCGTTGCCGCTGCGCAGCAGGTTGCCGTGGCGCGGCATGGCGAACAGCAAGCCGGTGCCGCGAACGATGGCGCTGGCGTAGAAGTAACTTTCTCCGGGCGCCTGGATACGGGCGTCGTAGTCCAGGTTGCGACCGAAAGGCGTCGGGGCCGGCGCGAACCCACCCGGCCGATGGCCGAAGCGGAATTCCAGCGCGGCCTGTCCGAAGGTGAAGAAGTTGCCGAGCGCGGCGTCGACGTTCCAGGCCGCGTCCATCCATCTGCCGCTGTAGAACTTCTGCTTGCGCATCGCGTAGACGTTGAGCAGCGGTTCGTTTTTCAGCTGGTTGTCCCAGCCGCGGGGATCGGTCGCGCCGCTGATCCCGTGGGCCGCCTTCTGGAGCTGCTCGCCCAGGGTGAGGTCGCCGGCCCATCCGAGCATGGTCTGGAAACCGGTCAGTTCTTCGTCGTTGAACGCGATGAATGAATTGGCCCAGCCGGCCATGCTGATGTAGGGAACATCGGTCAGGATCACGTCGTCACGGCCGATGTCGTCGGGCGTCTGGAAGTTGTGGCCGACGGCCCAGGTCTCGCGGTAGTGCAGGCCGGCGCGGGCGGGCAGCACCCAGTTGGCCAGCCCCTTGCCGAACGCCGGCGTGCCCCTGGTTGCCGCCAGCGATTCGGCCAGCTCCGAATGTTCTTGCAGGAATATCCCGTTGGTGAACTGGTTGTCTGAGTTGAAAAACTCGTCATTGGCCCAACCGGCACGCCACACCGACTGCGCAAGTGCGGTCCCGGAGGTTCCCAGCAGAATGCAGGCAATAAGTTTCAGCGTCGTCGGGGACACTCGCCAGCGACGGATTTCTGGTCTGCCCACGCGAAAATTCTCCCGGAATTGACCGCAATCCCATCGTAGACTACGAAGATGCCGAATGGCGCGATTTTTTTGCGGATCGTTTCTGCAAACTCCGGCAATCGCCAACCAGCCTGTTGGTGAGGTGGCGTGACTTAAACCAAACAGACTTCACGAGAGACGGGGCGGATCATCCGGGCGGGGCCTGCCTTGATGAGAATTATTACCCATAGGGTTGCGTCAACCCGCGAACGCAATCGTTCTGTCCTGTGATGCCAGTGAATCACATGAGTGTCAGCGGCGCTCGAATATCTTCCTGCGCGGCGCTCACCGTTGCCCACCGGAATATCACCGCGATCACGATCGCGAACCAGCCGTCGGACTTCCCGGCAAGGCTCATAATAAGGGCGTCGAGCCGACCACTCTTGACAGGATTCGCGACACACCTGGGTCTGCCCCCAATGAGCTCGGTGGATACTGGCGCTCCGCAACCGGCACCGACGCGTTCTTCTACGGACCAGCCGCTTCTCGTCCTGCCAATAGTCCTGTGCACCGAACCGCAGCCGACGCCGCTAGGCGCTTGGTGCACTTGAGGTGCCAGCGACCGCAGGCAAGCCTGCGCTGCACGTGATCGCGGTGCCCTTCAGGACTTCGCGCAGTACGGGCGCGGTGCCTCTGACAATTGCAGTAGAGGCAGGCCGCGACGATGTTGCCTCGGGTGTCCTTCCCGCCTTTCTCACGTGGGATCAGATGTTCTGCCGTGCACTGGAATCGCCTGACGTTGACGGTAGCCAAGCCATAGTCACGCGAAAACTTCTCAGGATGGCTCTGCCACATGGGATGTCGGCAGTAGAAGCACAGGCCGCCTTGGGCGGCGTATGCGGCGTCACGGAGACGGATAAGGGATTTCTTGCTCATGTCGGGACTCATAGGTGAGGAGAACCCGCTGCCCCAATGGGGCGTATCGGGAACCCCGCAGCTATGCCGACAGGGCGAAACACCGGCGCTTACCGCGATCAGCGACCAAGTTATAGCAAAGATTCTGTCCCTCGGGAAGAGTCTCGACGATCCCAGGGAAAGTGTTCCGCCTCACAGAGCAATAATTGGCTTCTGTACCAGTTGCTTACCTCCAAACGAAGCGGTCGATTAACACGCAGCCTTCTTTGAGGTGTCAGCATCTAAGGGGTAAGACCCGAGGGACCGGGTGGGCGCTGCCCTGCTGCCCGACGATGTGGTCACAATCGCGAAGCGCCGGACCGCATCGGCGAAGTTGGAAGGGGACTTTGGCGCGCGCAGTTAGCGATAAGGTTTTGTCACCGAGACTGGTGTCACCGACCGCCCCATTGGAGCCACCCATGATCGGCTTAATGGAGCCACTTGCAGGCTCCGGAAAACGGGTCTCGAACGGGGTGCAGTTTCAGGGGTTTTGTGGGGTCTTGGCAACTGCCGGTTTTGCGGTCT